>CAYJMY010000196.1:4855-9034 GCA_964371125.1 uncultured Mesorhizobium sp.
GCTTCCTGCGACCGGCGCTGCATTGACCCCAGCCGTGATCCGGCCCCCGGTCTTCTCCGTTGTCCGCGGACGGCATTTTCCTTTGCTTTTACGCCCTGCACTTCCTATCACCGGCGCAGCGACGAGCGACCGTGAGACATGGACGACGCCTTTTTCGAGATACCGGGCAATCCCGTTCCCGACAGGGCGACCGTTGGCATCTTCTTTGCCCGCGACCGCCGTCGGATACGCTACGCGCTGTTCCGCGCCACCAGCCACCCGGCCAAGGGCACGGTCATCCTCCTGCACGGCCGCAACGAGTTCATCGAGAAATACTTCGAGACGATCCGCGACCTGACCGGGCGCGGATTCACGGTGGCGACGCTGGACTGGCGCGGCCAGGGCGGGTCGGAGCGGCTGCTGCGCAACCGGGACAAGGGTTACGTCGATGATTTCCGCGACTATGTGCGCGATCTCGAACAGCTCTTCGAGGAGATCGTCCTGCCGGACTGTCGGGGCCCCTACTACATCCTCGGCCATTCCACGGGCTCGCTGGTGGCGCTGCTTGCCGCGCCGCACCTGACCAACCGCGTCGACCGCATGCTGCTCTGCGCGCCCCTGCTCGGGCTCGAAGGCCTGCCGGTGTCGATGGCGGCTCTGCGGCGCATCGCCGGCGTGCTCTATGGTCTGGGTCTGGGCAGCATGTATCTCGCCGGCGGGCCGCGCCCCCGCGATACGAAGCCGTTCGCCACCAACAAGCTGACCACCGATCCCCGCCGTTACGCGCGCAACATGCAGCTTTGCGAGACCCACCCTCATCTCGCCCTCGGCGGCCCGACCGTCGCCTGGATTCGCGCCGCCTGCATCGCCATCGACCGCGTCGAGGACCCCGACTTCATGGCGAGGATCCAGGTCCCGATTCTATTCGTCGCGGCGGGGGCCGATGAAGTCGTGACGACGCGCGCGACCGAGGCCTATGCCCGATTGCTCAAGACCGGCTCGCTGCTGACCATCGACGGCGCGCGGCACGAAATCTGGCAGGAAGCCGACCTGTACCGGGAGCAGCTGCTCGCCGCCTTCGACGCCTTCGTGCCGGGCTCCGACCCGTTGGCCTGACCGGCGCGACCTCAGCTGCGCAGGCGATCCATAGCCGCGGCGTGCAGTTCCGGCGTCGCCGCCGCGAGGATGTCGCCGCCCGGTTCGGCTGGCCCGCCCTCGAACGTCGTGACCACGCCGCCGGCCTGTTCGATGATGGGTATGAGCCCGACGATGTCGTAGGACTGCAACCCAGGATCGGCGACGATGTCGACCGTTCCCGCAGCGATCATGGCGAACGCATAGCAGTCGGTGCCGTAGCGGGCGAGGCGCACGGTCCTCTCCAGTTCGTCGTAGCGGTTGCGCGCCGCGCCCTTGAACAGCGCCGGCGTCGTCGTGAACAGCGTCGCCTCCGCCAGCGACGTGGCCTTGCGCGTCGACAGGCGTCGGTTGCCGCCCGGCCCCTCGTAGAACGCGCCCCGCGCATCGGCGTAGAACAGTTCCCCGGTGAAGGGTTGCGACATCAGGCCGGCCACCGCCTCCCCGTCGACGGTAAGCCCGACCAGCGTGCCCCAGACCGGGAGACCGGAGATGAAGGCACGCGTGCCGTCGATCGGATCGATCACCCAGACGTGGCTGGCCCCGTCGTTTTCGCGGCCGTGCTCCTCGCCGAGAATGCCGTGATCGGGGAACGCAGCCTTGATCACGGCGCGGATCGCGCGTTCCGCCTCGCGGTCGGCCTCCGTCACGGGATCGAAGCCGCCCTCCTCCTTGTTGGCGACGGCGCCCTGCTGGCGGAATCGCGGCAGCGTCTCGGCCGCCGCCGCCCGCGCGATTCGTCTCATGAACTCGGAATCTATATTCAACCAGGCCTCCTGATCAGAAACTGTGCAGTTCGATTTGTTGCACAAATGTCACGCATGTATACAGATTGAATGACATCAGCGCCGCGCAGCGCCCGCGAACCTTCGACCCGCTTGACATTTGTGCAGCGCACAATACGCTTTGTCTCGGACAGATTCTCCTGTCCTGCCCTCCTTGGGCGTTTCCTCCCTAGACTTCGACCGCGTCGTGCGAACGATGCGGTCTTTTTTTTCGCGCTCCCGACAACCGCCTGCGCGCGAATCCCGCGGATTTGCCGGGCCGGCTATTCGGCAGCGAGCGGATGGACGTGGACGTGGTGCTCGGGCAGCGCCATCAGGTCGGCCGCGAAGCGGGTGATGTCTGCGGCGAGCGCGTCGAAGCCCACGGTCTTCTGCAGGGTCCTCTCGTTCATGTAGAGCCCGCGGTTGATCTCGATCTGGATCGCATGCAGCGCCCGCCCGGGCCGTCCGTAGTGCTCGGTGATGAACCCCCCGGCATAGGGCTTGTTGTGCGCGACCGTGTATCCCATCGCGACCAGAAGTCCGATGGCGTGCTCCGAGATCGCCGCCGAGGCCGACGTGCCGAAGCGGTCGCCGACGATGAAGTCCGGGCGCACGCCGGTCTCGCCGACGCGTACGCTGGCCGGCATCGAATGGCAGTCGACGAGCACGGCCGCGCCGAAGCGGGCGTGGGTGAGCGCCAGCAGCCGCTTCAGGCATTCGTGGTACGGCTTGTAGAGCGACTCGATACGGTCATAGGCTTCCGCGAGCGGCAGCCGGCCGGCATAGATGTCGAGGCCTTCGCCGACCAGCCGCGGGATGGTGCCGAGCCCGCCGGCCACCCGGGCCGAACGCGCATTGGCATGAGGCGGCAGCGGGTCGGCGAACATGCGCGGATCGAGTTCCCACGGCTCGCGGTTCACGTCGAGATAGGCGCGCGGGAAGTTCGCCGCCAGGAGCGGCGCGCCGAGCATCACGGCGCCGCCGAACAGTTCGTCGACATAACAATCCTCGGAGCGGCGGATCGCCAGGGCGTCGAGGCGCGTCATGGCGAGGAACCGGGCCGGATAATGGCGGCCGCTGTGCGGCGAGTTGAAGACGAAGGGCACGCGCTGCTCGGCCGCGGATCGCACCTCGAAGGGCCGAATGCCGGCGAAGTCGTGGGCAGCGCCGGTCATCGATTCTCCGTGGCGGCAGGGCGGAAACGCATGACCCGAACCTGCCATCGCCGCCCCTGCCTGTCCAGCCTCGACGACATCGCGGCGGCGCCTCGCCGTATGGCCACATCGCGAAGCGTTCACTTGATATTTACCGGCGACCCTTCATATACGCGATGGTTAACGGGTCGTCGCGCGAGCGGGCCCGCACGCAGTCGGACGGGACAAGATGGCACGAATTCTCCTCGCGGAAGACGACGACGACATGCGCCGGTTCCTGGTCAAAGCGCTGGAGCGGGCGGGATACGACGTCAGTGATTTCGACAACGGCGCCAGCGCCTACGAGCGGCTACGCGAGGAACCGTTCTCGCTGCTGCTGACCGACTTCGTCATGCCCGAGATGGACGGCATCGAACTCGCCCGCCGCGCCACCGAGATCGATCCCGACCTGAAGGTTATGTTCATCACCGGCTTCGCCGCGGTTGCCCTCAATCCCGATTCGAAAGCCCCGAAGGACGCCAAGGTCCTGTCGAAACCGTTCCATCTGCGCGACCTCGTCAACGAGGTCGAGAAGATGCTGCACGCGGCCTGACGGTCGCCGCCGCCGCGCTTCCCTGCGACCTTCCCCAAGGTCTCCGGGCGACAGCCAACCGCTATTGACGCGCCGGAACAAAAATGGTGTATGCGCGGCCACGGATGGGCGTGTAGCTCAGCGGGAGAGCACTACGTTGACATCGTAGGGGTCACAGGTTCAATCCCTGTCACGCCCACCATCCGTTTCAATGACTTAGCAGATAGTTGTATAGTGCTCTGTAGGTTCAGTGAACCTCGGCAGACGTGCCATCGCTGCATCGAACGATTTTTTGCTTGAGTTTTCAACCTATTGCGCCGGTACAGTTCTCTGGACCGCCGGAAGGTAGAGTTGATGGTGTCCCACCGAGTGGTGTAGCTGACGGCATTGGTCGCCACGCTCCCCGGCATAGCCGGGCTGATCAGCGCGCCACGGCCGGCAGGCTGATGAGGAGATCATCGCTCAACTGGCCGACGCTTTCCAGCGTCCTGCGATGAAGGTTTGCTGGCTGGCGCGGGTTGCCGCGCCGGCGACTTTTCGCGCTCGCCGTGAGATACTGGCGTTGGCTGCAGTT
>CAYJMY010000197.1:0-8149 GCA_964371125.1 uncultured Mesorhizobium sp.
GCCCCTGGCAGGACGGATAGACGTAGAATGCGCCTTCCGGCACCGGGCAGTTGATGCCGCGCGCCTGGTTGAGCATCGACACGACGAGGTCGCGGCGGCCCTGGAAGATCGCCTTGTTCCTGCGGACGAAATCCTGCGGGCCGTTGAGCGCCTCGACCGAGGCCCACTGCGCGATCGTGCAGGCGCCCGAGGTCTGCTGGCCCTGGATCATGTCCATCGCCTTGATCAGCTCGACCGGGCCGGCGGCGTAGCCGATGCGCCAGCCGGTCATCGCATAGGCCTTGGAGACGCCGTTCATGGTCAGCGTGCGCGGGTAGAGCGCCGGCTCGACCTCGGCGATCGTGCGGAAGACGAAATCGCCATAGGTGAGATGCTCGTACATGTCGTCGGTGAGCACCCAGACCTGCGGGTGGCGCAGCAGCACTTCGGCGATCGTCTTCAACTCGGCAGCGGTGTAGGCCGCGCCCGACGGGTTGGACGGCGAGTTCATCACCAGCCACTTGGTCTTCGGCGTGATGGCCTTCTCGAGCGCCTCGGCGGTCAGCTTGAAGCCGTTGTCGATGGTGGTCTCGGCAAAGGCCGCCGTTCCGCCGCACAGCGCCACCATTTCCGGGTAGCTGACCCAGTAGGGCGTCGGGATGACGACCTCGTCGCCCGGGTTCAGCGTCGCCATGAAGGCGTTGAACAGGATCTGCTTGCCGCCGGTGCCGACGATGGTCTGCTCTGGCCGGTAGTCGAGATTGTTCTCGCGCTTGAACTTGGCGGCGATCGCCTCGCGCAGGGCGGGGATGCCGGAGACGGGAGGATACTTGGTCTCGCCGCGCCGGATCGCCGCGATCGCCGCTTCCTTGATGTTGTCGGGCGTGTCGAAGTCGGGCTCGCCGGCGCCGAGGCTGATGACGTCGCGGCCTTTGGCCTTCAACTCGCGGGCCTTCTGCGTGACGGCGATCGTCGCGGACGGCTTCACGCGGGAAAGGGCGTCGGCAAGGAAGGCCATGGCGGGGGTCTCCGGGACAAGGGGCAGGTGGGCCGGCTTTCGCGGCGCGTCTCTATTGTCCGATCACCGGGCGATCCGCAAGGCCGGACGCTGCGCGAACCATGAATTCGATCAATCCATCCATTAACGCCCGGTAAAATCTTCGATGCCAGAATATCCGGCGTTCCCGCAGTGTGCGGAGTTGGATACCCGTGGCGCGTAGCGTCGGCCTCGCCCATATCGTTCGCCAGGATGACGGTACCTCGACCGGCATATGGGGGGTCTTTGTCCTGAAGAGCGCCTTCCAGCCGATCTTCGCCTTCCGCGGCGGCAGGGTTTCCATCGCGGCCTTCGAGGGCCTGCTGCGGCCTTTCCGCGACGGCGAGCCAATCCCGCCCGGCGTCTTCTTCAACAGCATCCCGGCCGCCGACCGGCTGCATGTCGAAACGCTGTCGCGCACCCTGCACTTGCTCAACGCAGGCAAGTTCCTCGATCCGGCCGCGTCGCTCTTCATCAACTTCGATCCGTCCGTGTTCAGCGAGCCGTCGATAGCCGACCATGCGTTGCGCGAGATGCGGCTCGTCCTGCACGAGGCCGGCATCGATCCAAGGCGCATCGTCTGCGAGGTGACCGAACAGAAGAGCGCCTCGCAGGACACGCTCTACGGCTTCGTCGCAGCGCTCAGGCGGCACGGCTTCCGCATCGCCGTCGACGACTACGGCTCCGACGATTCGGACATCAACCGGATCAGGGAACTCAAGCCCGACATCGTCAAGTTCGACGCGCACTGGATCACCCACCTGATGGAATCCGGCCCTGGCTTCGCACTGCTGGCGACCATGGTCGAAACCTTCGCCAGCCAAGGCATCGCCACGGTCTTCGAAGGCATCGAGGAGAGCTGGCAACTCGACCTCGCCGAACGGTCCGGCGCCTCGATGGTCCAGGGCTACGTGCTTGCCCGCCCGGAAATCGTGCCGACGCGCTTTGGCGTCTTCCGCGACGCCGCTCCTGCCGCGGATGCCGTCTCTGCGCTGCCCGCGCGCGGCCGGGACGCCATCGAGCCCGCGAGCCAACTGGCGGCGGCGCCGGCGACGCCTCATGCCGAGTTGCCCGCATTTCGCGCCCGCCCGGCAAGAACGTTCGGCCGCAGGGGGGCGGGGTCGTGAACCAGAACGACCCCCGCCCGGCCTCGATCGAGGAGGCGATCCATGTCGACGAGATCGGCATCGAGACGGGCCGCTTCGGCGACTTCCGGCTGAAGTCCACCTACCAGCCCATCTTCCAGCGCGTCGGGCGGGTGCTCCTGCCCGTGGCCGTGGAGGCATTGATTGCTCCCTATCGGGACGGCGTCGCAATGGACAGCCGGACCTTTCTCGACGAGGTGCCGGCGGCCGATCGCCTGTTCGTCGAAAGCCTGTGCCGTTGCCTGCACCTGCGAAACCACCACAACATCGGCGTTGCCACGCTGCGCCTCTACTTCAACTACGATCCGCGGGCCAACGCCGACCTCGACGACACTCTGCGCGAGATCAGGACGATGGCGGGCTGCCTCGTCGAGATCGGCCTCGATCCGCGGCTGCTCGTCTGCGAGATCACCGAAGCGACCGCACTCGACGAGTTCACCCTCGTCGCGGTGGCGGAGATCATGCGCGCGCTGGGCATACGCATCGCGGTCGGCAATTTCGGCGCCGGCCGATCGACCTACGAACGCATCGCGCGGATCCTGCCCGACATCGTCAAGATCGACGGCGACCTGTTCAGGTCGCTGTGCCGCGATCCGGCCGCCGCAAGCCTTTTCGGGCCGCTCGTGCAGACGATCCGGCGAACGGGTGCGGAAGTGCTCGCCGAGGGAATCGAGACGCCGGCCCAGCTCAAGATCGCCGTCGACGCCAAGGTCGATCTGCTGCAGGGACACTTGCTCGGACGGCCGGCCCTGGCGGGGACGATCTTCCGCGAGGAACCCCTGCCGCTCGACCGGCTGCTCGCCTCGACTGGCGACAACGTCATCCATCTGTTCGGCTGACTGTCGCTGCCGGAAGGCTTGCGCCCAAACGAAAAAAGGCGGGGAATGACCCCGCCTTCCAACTGCCTGGTAGCCTGACTTGGAACCCGCCTCCGCCCGTTGCCGCAGCTATCTGCTGTCTTGGCCGACGGGGTGGCAAACTCCGGCGCGCATCTCGCGCGGCCGCCAGTACATCCGTGACTTGCCGAGCCAGTCCCCGGCCGGAGCCGGGGCGCGCTCGTTAGGTCAGGCTGCCCTGCTGAGAGATCCGGCAGCGGACTTGCCGGTACGGCGGTCCTGCTCGATCTCGAAGTTGATCTTCTGACCTTCCACCAGGTTGGTCATGCCGGCGCGCTCGACGGCCGAGATGTGGACGAAAACGTCCGCGCCGCCGTTGTCGGGCTGGATGAAGCCGAAGCCCTTGGTGCTGTTGAACCACTTGACGGTTCCGGTAGCCATGTTCGTATTCCTATACGCTTGCGTTGCAGTGTGGTCGCGCGAACGCGCACGACCGATGTTATCGAGATTTTGGAGATAGACGTCAGCAAACGCGTTCAGAACGCGAGGCCCGGATCGATCGGCCCAAATATCAACAAGTCCGTAAATAGGCGTATCTGGACGGAACGGCAACCCCTGGGACGTTTCTTTTTTCAAGGGGCCACCCCGGGGGCTTCCGCTGCGGCCCCGCCCTCGACGAGCGACACGCCGTTCAGGCCGGCGATGACGTCGGCGAGCATGGGGACGAAATCGTCGCCGTGACCGGTGGCGGTGGCGACGGCGAAGGAGTTGCGCACTGCCGCGCCCAGCGGATTGGCGGCGCCCGCGGCATTGGCGAAGGCGGCAAGGTAGCTGAGGTCCTTCAGCCCGTTGCGGATGGCGAAGCGGTGGGCGTTCGGGTCGCGGCCGACCACCCACTGGAAGAAGGTCTGGTAGAACGGACAATCCATGCGCCCGCCGCGGATCACGGCATCGAAGGTCTTCGCGGTGATGCCCGCCTTGGCGCCCAGCGCCAGCGCCTCGGAGTAGAGCGCGGCGTAGCCCAGCGAGACGAAATTGTTGAGGAGCTTCATGGCGTGGGCGCTGCCGACCGGCCCGGTATGGACGATGCGCCCGGCGAAGGCCTCGAGCACGGGGCGGATGCGGGCGAAAACCGCCGGATCGCCGGCCGCCATGACGTCGAGCGTGCCGGCCTCGGCATCCTTCGGCGTGCGCGACAGCGGCGCGTCGACCAGCGTGACGCCGCTGCGGGCGAGATCGCGGGCGAGCCGCACCGTCGAGGACGGGTCCGACGTCGAGCAGTCGACGACGACCAGCGGCCGGCCCGCCGCCGCCAGGCCGCCCGGCCCGGCGACCACCGCCTCGACCTCGGGACTGCCGGTGACGCAGAGCACGACGACGTCGCTCGCTTCGGCGAGTTCGGCGAGCGAGGCGACCTCGTGTGCGCCGCGGGCGACGAGATCGTCGACCGGGGCCCGGTTGCGGTGGGCGATCACGGCGAGCGGAAAGCCCTTCTCGACGATGTTCTTCGCCATGCCGTGGCCCATCAGGCCGACGCCGACGAAACCGATCCGTTCGCGTTCCATGGTTCCTCCCGGAAAGTTGATTGCCTGCACGATAGCATGGGGAGAGATTTTGGTGCGCTTCGTCGTTTCTTCGCGCATCGCCGTCGAAGTTTGGCCCCGCTGGCGTCTTAAATGCCAGGATCACCGCACAGGCGGTCACCACACGGGAGACGAACCATGAAGAAGTCCCTCTTTGCCGCGCTCGCGCTGTCTCTGGTGGCCTTCGATGCCCATGCGATCTCGCGCCACGAAATCGCCGGCATGAGCTGCGGCCGCGTCCAGGAGATCGTACGCACCGAAGGTGCCGCGATCGTGCGCTATCCGTCGCCGCGCAACCCGTCGCTGACGCTCTACGACCGCTACGTCGCCCATGGCGGCTTCTGCCAGATCGACGAAGAGGCGGCGGCGGCCTTCGTGCCGACGGCCGACACGCCGTCCTGCCGCGTGCTGAAGTGCCGGCCGCTGGTCTTCCAGCCCTTTGGCGACAACTAAGGGCGCGCGCCGCTCACGGACCGTGCGCAAGGTGCGGCAACACGTGATCGGCGCCCGGATTGATGCGGCGGCGGCGCTGCGCTAAAGCTCGTGCAAACGGGCGAACTGGACAGACGCGCGACTTGACCCCGACGATCCGGACATTGCGGACCATCACGGCGTCCGCCGGCCTCGTCGCCGCGACCTTCGCGGCGGGGTGTTCCAGTTCGCGCAGCCTCGACACGCTCGGCGCCGACGTGATCGCGCCCGTCGCCTCCACCTTCGACATCGCACTGCCCGAGTCCGTCTCGGCCGTGCCCTATTCGGCGGGAGCGCCGGGGGCGGAGGTCAAGCTCGCCTCGCTCGAGGCGGACGCGTCGTCGTTGTCCATCGCCTTCGCCGGGCCGGCGCCGTCCGACCCGCGCCCTTCCGCGGCGATCGTCAACGAGCGCCACGATGCCGCCCATGTCGACCGGCTGATCACCAAGTACGCCGCGCTCTACGACGTGCCCGAAAGCCTGGTGCGCCAGGTGGTGAAGCGCGAAAGCACGTTCAATCCCGGTGCCTACAACAAGGGCCACTGGGGGCTGATGCAGATCAAGCACGCCACCGCGCGCGGCATGGGTTATGACGGGCCGGCGCAGGGCCTGCTCGATCCAGAGACCAATCTGAAATACGCGGTGAAATATCTGCGCGGCGCCTATCTTGTGGCGGGCGGCGACGCCCGGCGCGCCGACCGGCTCTACCAGCGCGGCTATTATTACGACGCCAAGCGCGCCGGCCTGCTCGACGAGACCGGGCTCGGCCGCGACCGCCCGCGCCGCCGCGCCACCGGTGCCTGAGACCCGCGCCTGAGACCGGCGCCTGAAACCGGCGCCTGAGACCGGCCCCCCGGGGTGGATCGTCCGCCCGGCGGGAAGCGCCCGGCACCCCCTTTGACAGAAATCAAGACAGAGGCCCCGGCCTGCGCTATCTTGAAATCGGCTAACGGCAGGGGGAGTCATGGCCGAGGGGCATCTTCTCGCACGCATCGCGAACTGCATCGCGGCAACCGCGGTGGTCTTCTGCGCCGGTCCGGCGCTGGCCGGCGGCTACGACACCGGCGAGAGCGACTGGGACTTCGTCTTCCAGGAACGCGCCGTCGCCTTCGAGGCCGGCGTCCGCCATATTTCACCGCAGCGCAAGCTGACGGGCATCACAGGCATGCTCGGCCCCAGCCCGGACGTCGACGAGACCGAGGCCTTCACCGTGCCGCGGGCGAGCCTCGCGGTGAACATCGCCGACTTGGCGCGCTGCATGGCGAGCTACCGCGAGCCGTGGGGCGGCCACGCCAATTACGGCACCGCCTGGACCTATGCGCCGGCGGCGGTCGAGCAGCATTTCTCCTCGCGCGACTACGGGCTGACCTGCGCCGCGCACGTCTCCGCCGGCAAGGGCCGCTTCGCCTTTCTCGGCGGCGTCTCGCTGCAGGAGGCGCGCTACCGGCTGACCCAGGCCTTTGGCCCGGTGATGGCGGCGACCGACGTCTCCGACAAGAGCCTCGCCTGGCGGCTCGGGTTGGCCTACGAGATCCCCGAATACGCGCTGCGCGCCAGCCTGATCTACAATTCGGCCGTCGCCTACGACATGACCGGCACGTTCACGGCAGGCGGCCCGGCGCTGCCGGTGTTCGGCCAGATCACCCTGCCGCAGTCGGTGGAGTTGAAGGCGCAGTCGGGCGTGGCACCCGGCTGGCTGGCCTTCGCCGCGGTGAAGTGGACCGACTGGAGCGTGGTGCAGTCGATGCCGATCTGCCCGGCCGGCGTGCCGGCCTGCACGCAGCCCTTCGCCGTGTCGGGCCTTGCGCTCGGCTTCCGCGACACCTGGAGCGTGACGCTGGGCGCCGCGCACCAGTTCTCGGAGATGTTCTCGCTCGCCGGCAATCTGTCGTGGAACCAGGGCGCCTCGGCCGGTTTCACCTCGCAGACCGACGTCTGGTCGGCCGGGCTGACCGGCGTGCTGACGCCCTCGAAGAACGCCGAGTTCCGGCTGGGCGGCACGCTCGGCCTGCTCACCGCGGGTTCGTCGTCGACCATGGTGCTGCCCGGCGGCCTGCCCAACCCGTTCGGCTATACCGCCACCTTCGGCAACGATCTGGTGTGGACGCTGTCGGGCGGGGCGACGATCCGCTTCTAGGGCGCGGCCGCTACTGGCAGAGGCGGTAGCCGCCGCCGCGGGCCTTGACGTCGAGATGCAGATGGTCGGCATGGGCTTCGTCCGTGCCCGGCCCGAGCACGGTGGCGAAGGCCAGACACGCCGTCTTGCGCACGGCGGCCTGAAAAGCCTCCTCCAGCGAACCGTCGCCGGCGCGCGCCGTCACGGCGAGCGCCACCCCGCGCGCGAAACCGAATCCGGCGATGTCGATTGCGTTGCCGAAGGCGTGCTCCGACAGCGTCGCGCCGGAAACGCCGTTGCGCGGACGGCAGAGATAGGCGGTGCCGTGGTCGATGCGGGTCAACGCGCCGCGATTGGGCAGGCGGCGCGCCGCCGGGACGACGAAGTCCCTGGTCCACTCGGCCAGCGCCAGCGCCGCCGCGCAGCGCAGCACCGCCTCCGGCCTCAGCGCCACGCCGGGCAGGACCGCCGCGACTGTCACCGGACGGTCGATGCCGCAATCGCGCTCGGCCGGGTCCGTCAGCGGCGGCGTCGTCGCGAAACGCGCGCCGAGTGCGGCGAGCGCGGCCGTGCACGAGGCGAAGTCCGCGTCGCTCTCCGCCAGCTGTTCGCGCACCGGCGGTGCGGCGGGTTCCGGCGCCGCGGCGTCCGGCTCCGGCGGCGCTTGCGGGGCCGCGTCGTCCGCCGTGCCCGGCCTTTCGCCTTTCTCCTCCGCCGTCGGCTGCGGCCGGGCTTCCGGCACGGGAACCGTCTGCGACACCGTCGCGGGTCCGTCGGCGCCGGAGGCCGGCGCGGCGAGCGCCAGCAGGACGACGGTCACGGCAACGGCGTCGGTGCAGCGCAAGCGCGTCTCCTGTCCGCTCCCTGTCGGAGCCCTCCTCAACGCGCAGGGCGCGCGCCGGTTCGCCGGCGCGCGCTCGCCCGCGCCCCAATAATTCCGCCGCCCCCCCGCCCCCCCCCCCCCCATAAGCCGGTTTTAACGCG
>CAYJMY010000197.1:8159-8999 GCA_964371125.1 uncultured Mesorhizobium sp.
AACCGGGTTGGGGGGGGGCGGGTTCGCGGGGGCGGGCTCGCCTGCGCCGAAATCTTGCCGCAGCCGCCGCGCCGCGCCCCGCCGATTACGCCGTTTTAACGGCTCCGTGCTTCATTGTCGCCATGAGCAAGAAGCCCGCCAAAGCCAAGCCCGCCAAGGAAAAATCCGCAACGAAGGCGCCCGCCAGGGGCGATCCCGCCGCCGCCGAGGGCGAGGCCGCGGCGACGCCGAAACGCTCGAAGCTGAAGCTGGCGCTGTTCGCCCTGGCGCCGCTGCTGCTGCTCGGCGGCGGAGGCTACGCCGGCTGGACCGTCGTCATGGCGCCCGCCGCGGCCGGCCATGGCGGGGACGGCGAAGCCCATGGCGATGGCCACGGCACCGACCCGACCACGGTTTCGGCGCTGTTGCCCGACGCCCGTCCGGAGGTTTCCGCCACGCACTCCTACGCCATCGCCGTGATCATGGAGCCGGCCTGCGGGGCGCCGCCGGTTCCGGCGCTGAAAGCCGCGAGCGAGGCGGAAGCCGCCGCCGAGGGCGCCATGGTCAACAAGTCGTGGATGGCGGCGGTGCGCCGCACGCGCACGCTCGACGCCAAGAACTGCAGCTATTTGTGGAAAGAGATCGAGGCGGCCGAATGGAAGGCCGCTGAGGGCGCGGCGCCGGCCGAGAAGCCGACGGCGCATCATTAGGCTCTTCTCCCCCGTGAACCCGGGGCTATCGCATATGGCGTCGTCGACGCCCCCTCCGGCCCTTTGGGCCGCCTCCCCCGCTTCGCAGGGGAGGACCCGACGTCGCAGACGGCCGCAACGCGGTTCCTCCCCCGTTCACGGGGGAGGGGAC
>CAYJMY010000198.1:0-8947 GCA_964371125.1 uncultured Mesorhizobium sp.
GCAGGCATTTCTCGGTGAAGGGGCCGCCGACCTGCACGGTCGGACGCTTTTCCTCGATCTTATCGTCGAACTCGGCCGAGGCGATCGCCGCGCCGCCGACGCCGTCGCGGCCGGTCTTGGCGCCGAGATAGACGACCGGCAGGCCGACGCCCTTGGCTTCGGAGAGGAAGATCGCGTTGGTCTTGGCCAATCCGGCGGCAAAGGCGTTGACCAGGCAGTTACCGTTGTAGCGCGCGTCGAAATTGACCTCGCCGCCGACGGTGGGCACGCCGAAGGAATTGCCGTAGCCGCCGACGCCCGCGACGACGCCGGAGACCAGATGCTTCGTCTTGGGATGGTCGGGCGCGCCGAAGCGTAGTGCGTTCATCGCCGCGATCGGCCTCGCGCCCATGGTGAAGACGTCGCGCAGAATGCCGCCGACGCCGGTCGCCGCGCCCTGGTAGGGCTCGATGTAGGAGGGGTGGTTGTGGCTCTCCATCTTGAAGACGACGCAGTCGCCGTCGCCGATGTCGACCACGCCGGCGTTCTCGCCGGGGCCCTGGATGACGCGGGCGCCGGTGGTCGGCAGCGTGCGCAGCCACTTCTTCGAGGACTTGTACGAGCAGTGTTCGTTCCACATCGCCGAGAAGATGCCGAGTTCGGTGAAACTCGGCTCGCGTCCGATCAGGTCGAGGATGCGCTGGTACTCGTCGGGTTTCAGGCCATGGGCCGCGACCAGTTCCGCGGTGATCGGAATGTCGTTGCGAAGGGTCATGTCAGTCCTGGATCGGGCGCGGAACGGGGAGAAGTCGGTCGGCTGATATCACGAAGAGGCCGACGACGGCAAAGAAAGCGCGCACGATTCCAACCGAAATCGCCGGCCGCGCGGCGCATTTCGCGCCAGACCTCAGGCGCTCCCGGCGCAGTCGCCGTCGCCGGCGCTCCAGCGGCCGACGTCGGCGGCGATGCGGGCGGCGAGCGGGCCGTCCATCAGCGGGCCGAAGGTCGAGACGCGGCCCGCCGGACCTTCCGCCTGGACGACGAGCAGCGGCTTGCCGGAAAAATTGCGCTTCGGCACCAGGAGGAAGCGCGGCTTGCCGGAGAACGAGTTTAGCTCGTTGGCGAAGCTGTAGTCGCGGAACGCCGGGTCCTTGGCGGCGAACCAGCACTTATGCGCGGCGATCGCCACCTGCTCCATGGTGAGCAGTGCAGCACTCTTGCCGCCGGCACCCGGCCCGGGCCTAGCATCGTCGGACTGGCAGGCGGCGAGCGCGGCCGCCGCCGAGAGGACCGCCGCGGCGAGGAGGCGGCGCGCCCTCACGCGGCGAGACCCAAAACGCTTTCGAACAGCGGCCGGCCGTCCGAGCCGCCATGGGCCGGCTCGATCAGGTTTTCCGGGTGCGGCATCATGCCGAGCACGTTGCCGCCGTGGTCGACGATGCCGGCGATGTCGTTGATCGAGCCGTTCGGGTTGGTGCCCTCGGCGTAGCGGAACACCACCTGGCCATCACCCTCGATCCGGGCCAGCGTTTCCGGATCGGCGAAATAGTTGCCGTCATGGTGGGCGACCGGGCAGCGGATGACCTGGCCCTGCCGGTAGCCTTGCGTGAAGGCGGTGTCGGCGTTGGCGACAGACAGCTTGACCTCGCGGCAGACGAATTTCAGCGAGGCGTTGCGCATCAGCGCGCCGGGCAGCATTCCGGCCTCGACGAGGATCTGGAAGCCGTTGCAGACGCCGATGACAAGCACGCCCTTCTTCGCCTTCTCGGCGACGGCGCGCATGACCGGCATGCGCGCGGCGATGGCGCCGCAGCGCAGGTAGTCGCCGTAGGAGAAGCCGCCGGGAATGACGATCAGGTCGACGTCGGGGATCGACGTATCGGTCTCCCAGACGGTCAGCGGCCGGTGGCCGGAAATCTTGGTCAGCGCCGCGATCATGTCGCGGTCGCGGTTGAGGCCCGGCAGCAATACGACGGCGGATTTCATTGCGGTCCGTAGGGTTTCTGGGTTTCGGCGAGTTCGCGGAGCTCGAGGCGCCGCTCGATGCGGTCGAGACGTTCGTCGTGCCGATCAAGGCGGCGATTAACGCCTGCCAAGCCCTCTTCGGTATTGGTGATGCGCTTCTTGATTTCCTGAACGTCGAATTTCACGTCGGAAACGTCCGAATGGATGCGCTTCAGAAGCTCGTACACTAGCTCGTTCGTGACTTCCGCCATCGCACCCTCCGGTACAACTTCAGGTAAGCGTCACACTATAGTTTTCAATCACTGGGTTGGCGAGCAGCGTCTCCCACATGGCCTTCAGGTCGGCCGCGGCCCGGGGCCTGTCCGACCCACCCAGCTCGACGTCGAACACCTTGCCCTGGCGCACCTGGCCGACGCCGGCGAAGCCGAGCGCGCCGAGGGCATGCTCGATCGCCTTGCCCTGCGGGTCGAGGACGCCGTTCTTGAGGGTGACGGTGATGCGGGCCTTGATCACGCGGGGTCGGTCCTGTTCGCCTGGGTCTGCGAGGCGGGCGGCTGAAACCGCCCGCAAATCAGTGCTTTGTGCCCTTCGGGCCGTCGGTCGACGAGACCAGCACCGGGCCGGCGGGCTTCGGCGGCTCGTTCTCGTTCATGATGCCGAGGCGGCGCGCCACTTCCTGATAGGCCTCGACGAGGCCGCCCATGTCGCGGCGGAAGCGGTCCTTGTCGAGCTTCTCCTGGGTGGTGACGTCCCACAGCCGGCACGAATCCGGGGAAATCTCGTCTGCGACGACGATGCGCATCATGTCGCCTTCGTAGAGCCGGCCGCACTCCATCTTGAAATCGACCAACTGGATGCCGACGCCGAGGAACAGGCCGGAGAGGAAGTCGTTGACGCGGATGGCCAGCGCCATGACGTCGTCGATCTCCTGGGGAGAAGCCCAGCCGAAGGCGGTGATGTGCTCTTCCGAGACCATAGGATCGTCGAGCGCGTCGGCCTTGTAGTAGAATTCGATGATCGAGCGCGGCAGGACCGTGCCTTCCTCGATGCCGAGGCGCTTGGAGAGCGAGCCGGCGGCGATGTTCCTGACCACGACCTCGAGCGGGATGATCTCGACTTCCTTGATCAGCTGCTCGCGCATGTTGAGCCGGCGGATGAAGTGGGTCGGGATTCCCATCCGTTTGAGATGGGTGAAGATGTGCTCGGAAATCCGGTTGTTGAGGACGCCCTTGCCGTCGATCACCTGGTGTTTCTTCTTGTTGAAGGCGGTGGCGTCGTCCTTGAAGAACTGGATCAGCGTGCCGGGCTCTGGACCCTCATAGAGGATCTTGGCCTTGCCTTCATAAATACGGCGGCGACGGTTCATAGCTTTTTCTCTGGTTTGCAGGGCGACCGGCCAGTGATCGCTCCTCCGGGGGGGCTCGCGCACGCCAAAAGGCGCTGCCTGTTGTCTCAATCGCGGTCTCTATCTGAAACCCGCCGCTGGCTCAATCGGCAATTCGAGCATTCAACGGCTTTCGCCGTCCCGAAAATGTCGCACCGCAGCAATCCGGACGCGATATTGACCGCGGACCCGCCTTTTGGTTTGTGCAGTGTCAGCCAGCTCGCCGCGAATCGGCGTTCACTCCGGAGGTATCCCATGAGCAGCATGAAGGATCGCGAGGAAGGGTTCGAGCGCAAGTTCGCCCTCGATGAGGAGCAGCGCTTCCGCGCCAACGCGCGCCGCAACAAGCTGCTCGGCCTGTGGGCGGCGGAAAAGCTCGGCAAGACCGGCGAGGCGGCAGACGCCTATGCGAAGGAAGTGGTGATCAGCGACCTGGAGGAAGCGGGGGACGAGGACGTGTTCCGCAAGATCCGCCGCGACTTCGACGTCGCCGGCGTGACGCAGACCGACCATCAGATCCGTCGCACGATGGAAGACCTGATGGCGACAGCGGTCGACCAGATCAAGAACTCCTGACAGCCGATTATTTCGCGTAGAACAAAAACCGCCCGCCACCGGGCGGTTTTTTGTTGCCAATCGCCCGCGCTCGGGTTGAATGCGGGCCGCTCGATCAACGGAATGACAAAATGACCCTGCTTTCGCGCCTGGCGGCCGGTGAGACCGTGTTCACCGCGTGGTCGGCCATTCCCGACCCGCTGACGATCGAGATCATCGCCGCGCAGGGCTTCGACGCGGTGACGCTGGACATGCAGCACGGCGGCCATCACGAGGACAGCGTCCTGCGCTGCCTGCCGGCGATCCTCACCGCCGGCAAGCATGCCGTGGTGCGCATTCCCGTCGGCCGCTTCGACGCGGCGAGCCGCGTACTCGACTTCGGCGCCGAGGCGGTGATCGCGCCGATGATCAACTCGGTCGCCGACGCGCGCGCCTTCGCCGCCTCGATGAAGTATCCGCCGCTCGGCGAGCGCTCGTGGGGCGCGACCTACGCCATGGGCCGCACGGGCGTGCGCGACGCCAGGCGCTTCTTCGCCGAGGCCAACGGTAGGACGCTCGCCTTTGCCATGGTGGAAACGCGTGCGGCCTACGAGGCGCTCGACGGCATCCTGGAGACGCCGGGCATCGACGGCATCTTCGTCGGCCCGTCCGACTTCTCGATCGCCTGGTCGCGCGGCGAGAGCCTCGACCCGCTGCGCGAGGATCTGATGGAAACGGTGGCCGGCATCGCCGCGCGCACGCTCGCTGCCGGCAAGGTGGCGGCGATGTACGTCAACGACATGGGCTATGCCGGACGCTACGCGGCGATGGGATTCCGCTTCCAGGCGATCGCCTCGGAACACCGTGCGATCGCGCTCGGTTGCGAGACGCTGCTCGCCGCGGCGAAGGCCTCGCTCGCGGACTGACGGTCCCCGATGACGGGCGGGGCTGTCGCAGGCGTCGTCGTCGCCCCCCACTCCGCCCCGCTTCGCCCGGCACCCGCCCTTTGATCGCGGCGACCTACCGGCTGGCCCGGCGATGCTCGGGATGCAGCGCCTTGCCGAGGATGTGCTCGTCGCGGCCGATGACGTGCGCGCCCGAGCCGACCAACAGCGGGTCCGGCGTTTCGACGATGTGGTGATCCTTGTTCGGGTAGGGCAGGGTCGAGAGGAAGTGGCGCATGCAGTTCAGCCGCGCGCGCCGCTTGTCGTCGGACTTGATGATTGTCCACGGGGCGTCGGCGGTATCGCTGAAGAAGAACATCGCCTCCTTCGCCTCGGTGTACTCGTCCCACTTGTCGAGCGAGGCCTTGTCGATCGGCGACAGCTTCCACTGCTTCAGCGGGTCGGTCTCGCGCTGGTTGAAGCGGCGGAGCTGCTCCTCGCGAGTCACCGAGAACCAGTATTTGAACAGGCGAACGCCGGAGCGCACGATCATGCGCTCGAGTTCGGGGCAATCGCGCATGAATTCGAGGTACTCGTTCGGCGAGCAGAAGCCCATGACGCGCTCGACGCCGGCGCGGTTGTACCAGGAGCGGTCGAAGAAGACCATTTCGCCGCCGCCCGGCAGGTGCTCGACGTAGCGCTGGAAATACCACAGCGAGCGTTCGCGCTCGGTCGGCTTCTCCAGCGCCACGACCCTGGCGCCTCGCGGATTGAGGTGCTCCATGAAGCGCTTGATGGTGCCGCCCTTGCCGGCGGCGTCGCGCCCCTCGAACAGCACGACGACCTTCTGCTTCGTCTCCTTCACCCAGGCCTGCGCCTTGAGGAGTTCGGCCTGCAGCTTGCCCATGTGCTCGAGATACTGGGCCTCGCGCAGCTTGGACTTGTAAGGGTATTCGCCCGTCTCGAAGGCGTGCCGGATCGCTTCCGGGTCCTTGCGCAGCGCGCGCAGGTCAATGCCCTCCGGTCTGGATTCCGCGGCCGGTGCGGCCGTTGCCGCGGCGGGCAGCGTCAGGGCCGGTCCTTCGGGAACTGCGGATTGGATTTCGCCGATTGTCTTCGTCTCGTTCACAGGACCTCCCTCTCGAAATTGAGCAGGTATCCTGAGCCGGCTATGTGCGCCGACCTTGACCGGGATCAAAGGTTGCTGAGGAATCTGGCGAACGCCATGGAGCCTTCGGGCCACGGACCGTAGCCGGAATCGGCATTGATGTGGCCGGCCTCGCCGGCATCGGTAAGAAGCGACCCCCATGCCTCGGCCATCGCCTCGGCGGCGGCGAAGGAGCAGTAGGGATCGTTGCGGCTGGCGACGAGGATCGACGGAAACGGCAGCGGCTCGAGCGGGTAGGGGCCGAAGCGCGTCAACTGCTTCGGCCGTATCGCCGGATCGGCCAGGTCGGGCGGCGCGACGAGGAAGGCGCCGGCGACGGGCCGGCGCAACAGGGGCGCGGCGTGAACGACGGTGGGCACGCCGAGCGAATGCGCGACGAGGACGACCGGACGCTGCGCCGCGTTCACCGCGACGGCAAGGGTGTCGACCCAATCCTCGCGGGCGGGGTTGGACCAGTCTTCCTGTTCCACCTGCCGCGCCGTCGACAGCCTGGACTGCCAGCGCGTCTGCCAGTGATCGGGGCCGGAGCCCATGTGTCCCGGCACGAAGAGGATATCGGCGTCCTTCACCTTCATGACCGGCCATTTAGAGGCGAAGACCTTCCTTCGCAACCGCGACCGGCTTCACGGCGGGCGTGAACAGCGTGTTCGCCGTTCGCGCCCTTGCGCAGGCCGCCGCCACGGCCGACATTCCGGGAGAAGAAACCTGACGGGAGATCTGGCGATGACGATGACGCGGCGAACCGTCGTCCAGGGCGCGGGCGCGCTCGCGCTCGCCGCCGCAACTCCTGCCGCCGCGGAGACCGAAATGACCCAGTTGCCCTTTGCCATGACCACGCCGACGCGCGTCGCGAAAATCGGCGTCAAGGCGCGCGACGCCGAAAACGTCGCCGCCTACTACAAGGCGATCCTCGGCCTGACCGAGACCGCGCGTTCGCCCAACCGCATCGTGCTCGGCGCCGCCGGGCGGCCGCTGCTCGACATCGAGCAGAGCGCCTCGGCGCGCGAGGACGACCCGCGCGCCGCCGGCCTCTACCACACCGCCTTCCTGCTGCCGTCGCGCCTCGAACTGGCGCGCTGGACGCGGTTCGCCATCGACAACCGCATCCCGGTGGTCGGCGCGGCCGACCATTTCGTCAGCGAGGCGATCTACCTGACCGATCCCGAGGGCAACGGCGTCGAGATCTACGCCGACCGACCGCAAGAGAGCTGGGGCTGGGACGGCCCGCGCATCCGCATGGGCACCGAGGCGCTCGATGTCGGCAACCTGCTCGGCGAGCTGGCGCCGGCGGATTCAGGCTGGCGCGGCGCGCCCGGCGGCAGCGTCGTCGGCCATGTCCACCTGCGCGTCGGCGATGCGTCCGCCGCCGAAGAGTGGTGGAATTCGGAAATGGGCTTCGACACGGTCGCCAGCCTCTCCGGCAGCGCCGTCTTCCTGTCGACCGGCGGCTACCACCACCATGTCGGCGCCAATTCCTGGCAGAGCCGAGGTGCGGGCCCGCGCGACGACCAGCGCACCGGACTGATGTGGGTCGAGCTCGAATCCGAGGGCGCCACCGCCGAGACGGAAAAGCGCGACCCGTGGGGCACACTGATCCGCACGGTGCCGGTCGCGGCCTGAGGCCGCGGGTTTGCTTTTTCACGAACGGATCGAGCGTTCCTTGCCGCGCGCGGGGACGTCCAGTTCGACGCGGGCATAGTCGGCGAGGAACAGTTCCGTGGTGGACGGCCGCGAGCCATTGCTCCAGCGGTGCCACTCTTCCTCCACCGCTAGTCGATCGCCGCACGGCGTCGCGATCTACGAACCTTCGTCAGCGCAGGATTTAAAACCAGACTTCGCTGGTCGCTATTCCATGATTCTTCGGTAAAAGAGGCCGGATATCTTTTTCTCTTTATAATTTCTATTAATCGTAGCACAAAAATTTTTAAATCGGGAGGTTGATCCGGTGAGTGACGAGGAAAAAATCTTTAAAACCTCGAATGGAACGGCCAGTGTGCGAGAAGCGAAGAGCCGACGCGCGGTGCAGGAAATGTATCGGCAACTCCTCTTTATTACAGTCATCGCCACCTTGTTGGCGATTTTTCTTCTACTCGGCGCTTTTTGGGAATCCGTATTTACAAGAAATCAGGACCCTTCCGCTCCTTCTGTGTTGATCGTTGTAATAGCCGCGGGCGTGTTGGGTGCCCTATTCAGTCACCTGACCAGGCTTTATCGTTATGAAGATCTACCAACTGTCTTGGCCCGCAGCGACATGCCCTATCTCGGTGGTGTGCATTTCACGCTTTATTCAATGATACCATTGCTCGTAGGCGCGATCGCCGCCTGCGTACTCTATCTCGCTTTTGCCGGCAGCATCCTCCAGGGTCCTTTGTTCCCTGTATTCGGTTGCGCCAACGCAAAATCCTGCGCCACTTTCCGCGAAGTGGTCGACAGCTGGTCTCCGAGTTCGGCAGAGGACTTCGTGAAGGCCATACTGTGGGGATTCATCTCGGGCTTTGCCGAACGGCTGGTTCCCGACACGCTGGGAAAGCTGGCCAGCAAGGTCAACGTTACGGACGGTTAGCGCCCGTCCTCATCCGCACACTACCTTTCGCACCTAATATGAACCCATTCGTTGGACATTATCCGCGCCGAACACCCGCGCAAAGATGGTGTCGACGTGCTTGGTGTGGTAGCCGACGTCGAACTTGTCGCGGATCTGTTCCTCCGAAAGCGCCGCGCGGACGTCCTTGTCGGCAAGAAGTTCCTCAAGGAAATCAGCGCCTTCCTGCCACACCTTCATGGCGTTGCGCTGCACCAGCCGATAGGCGTCCTCGCGCGACACGCCGGCCTGGGTCAGCGCCAGCAGCACGCGCTGCGAGTGGATCAGGCCGCGGAACTTGTTCATGTTCTTCAGCATGTTGTCGGGATAGACGACGAGCTTCTCGACGACGCCGGTCAGCCGCGCCAGGGCGAAGTCGAGCGTGATCGTGGCGTCGGGGCCGATCATGCGCTCGACCGAGGAGTGCGAGATGTCGCGCTCGTGCCAGAGCG
>CAYJMY010000199.1:0-8941 GCA_964371125.1 uncultured Mesorhizobium sp.
CACTACGCGCGGCGCCATCGTCCGTTCGCCGCGGCCGAGCGCAAGCAGCACTAGTAAAGGTACGGCTAAGACGACGCCGATGCCGCGCGCCAGGGCGCGGTGGACCCATTCCCACCAGAAAATGCGCTTGAACTCGTCGAGGGTCATACCCTTGTTCAGCTGCTCGTACTGCGGGATCAGCCGGTATTTTGCGAACTCCTCCTGCCATTCCGTTTCGTCGAGCGGCGGGATGACGCCGTGGATCGGCTTCCATTCGGTGATCGACAGGCCGGAATCGGTCAGCCGCGTGGCGCCGCCGACGAGCACCAGGGCAGAGAGCACGAGGAGCACGACGTAGAGCCAGCCGCGCACGTAGGCGCGGTTGCGTTGCTGCTGGCCGCGTTCGGATCGAAGTCTGGTTTCCATGGGGAGGTCGGTCATCGCCCGATCGTAGAGCAAGTGGTGGGCCGCCCGGTCAAGTGGCCGGGCGCGGTACGGGCCGGAGAAGTGGACCATCCTCGTCGCCGCGGCAAGGCCGGACTTCGCGGCACAGGGTCGCGCCGGCCAGCGGAAAGGCTGCTTGCGCGACCGCGCCGAAGTTTCTACGACGGCGTAACGGAGAACCCATGCCCCTTCGCCTGAAAAAACTGATCGGCACCGTGCTCCTGGTGTTCCTGGTGATCTTCTATGCGCTCGCAGCGACGGCGGTCGCGGTAGCCCAGCTCGCCGAATCGAGCGCCGTCGTGCACCTGCTGTTCTTCCTGTTCAGCGGGCTCCTGTGGATCCTGCCGGCGATGCTGATCATCAAGTGGATGGCTGGCCCGAAGGCGACGGACGGCGCATCGCCTCGCGACTGACGGCGGCTCCAGGCCGCCGGGACACTGCAAGGCCGCGGGTCAGACCGTGACGACGATCCTGCCGCGATTGGCAAGCGGCGTCGTCACGCCGGTCAGCATCGTCCTGACATGCGCGACGCACTGATAGCGGCCGTTGACCGAAAGGCGCGGCAGCGCATGGAGATGGCCGCCATGGGCGGGCTGCAGAAGCCCGTGGCGGGTGGTGACGGCGGAGACGAAACCCGCCTCCTCCGCCAACCGCACCTCGCGCTCGCCTACCGCCCATACATAGCCGTAGGGGTAGGCCATATGCTTCGGCGTCTCGCCGAGCTCTATCGCGAGCATGGCGGCCGCGTCGGCGATCTCGCGCCTTGCGTCCTCCTCCGGCAGCCGGCGCAGATTGTAGTGGTGCACCGAATGCGCGCCGATGGTGACCAGCGGGTGGCGGGCGGTCGTGCGAACCTCGTCCCACGTCATCAGCGTCTCGCGCCGCGGCGCGGCGTAGTCGACGCCGACGGCGCGCGCCAGGTCGCGGACGATCGTCCGCTGGTCCTGCTCGCGCACGTCGCGGGTGAGGAAGTCGTGGAGGCGCACGATCGCGTCGTATTTCCTCGACGGGCTGGAGCAATCGACGGCGACGCGTCCCTCGGGCGTCGGCAGGTAGAACCGGTCGCGGGCGGCGACCACGTCCTCGACGAGTTCCCACCACAGATCGACGTCGCCGTTGATCAGGCCCGGGGCCACGTAGATCGTGATCGGCGCGTCGTGGCTTTCCAGCACCGGCAGCGCCTCGGTGAGGTTGTCGCGATAGGCGTCGTCCGCGGTGATGGCGGCAAAGCGCGACGGCGCGCCGCCTCTCTTCAGCCTCTCGACCACTTCGTCCATTGAAACGAAGGCATAGCCGCGTCGCTTCATGTCGGCGATGACCGCGTCGAGGAAAAAGGGCGAGATCGTCAGGTGGCGGTTGACGCCGAACGGCTTCGCCGGCGCCGCGGTGACGCGGTGGAGCATCAGGATCGCGCCGACTCCGCCGGTCCAGTTTTCGGCGAGCGGGGCGATTCCGGTCAGCCGGGCCGCGTTCAGCGCCAGCTTGCGGAGAAACTCTCCCCTGTCGAACATTCCTTCACCTTTTGCGGCTAGTGTCCCTGGCGCGCGTGGCGATGCCGGACCGACCCGCGGCGATCTTATCGGTCGAAGGATTTAAGTATGGTTGACGTGGTCGCGTCATTCCTGGCAAGCGCGGACGCAGCGGCCGGCGCAGTCGCCGGCGCAGTCGCCGGCGGCGCACTCTCCCCAACTATCCTGACCGGACGCGCGGCAACCGTCGCCACCTTCGCGGCCTTCCCGGCGGCAGTCTCGTCGCCGTCGCAGAGCCCGGCCTGGATTTCAGCCTGGGCGAGCGAGACCGATCCGGACCTCGTCGTCGCGGTGCTTTCCGCCGACGGCCGGCCGCAGATGGCGCTCGCCCTAGAGATCGTCCGCTCTGGACCCTACCGCGTGGCGCGGTTTCCCGGCGGCCGGCACGCCAACGGCGGTTTCCCATTGCTCGCCGCGTCCGCCAACGTGCCGCCAGCCGCGATCGGCGCGATGGTCGCGGCGATCGCCAAGGCGCGCCCCGACATCGATCTCCTCTCTCTCGAACGCCTCGCCGCCACGATCGACGGCGTGACGAACCCGCTGCTCGCGCTCCCCCACGCGCCAAGCCCGAACCTCGCACTCGCCGTCGACCTCGACGGCGGTTTTGAGGCGCTGCTCGGCCGCTCCAGCGGCAAACGCAAGCGCAAGAAGCACCGCTCGCAGACGCGCAAGTTCGAGGCAGCCGGCGGCTTCCGCCTGATTACCGCGGCGACGCCGGAGGACTGCGACCGGCTCCTGTCGGAGTTCTTCGCCATGAAGCGGGACCGCTTCGCCAAGTTGGGCGTCGCCGACGTCTTCGCCGAAGCGAGCGTGAAGGCATTCTTCCGGCGCCTGTTCGTCGAGGCGCTGGGCGCCGAGCGCCCAGACTTCGTGCTCGACGCGCTGGAGGTCGACGGCAAGCTGCGCGCCGTCACCGGCTCCAGCCGCTGCGGCAAGCGCCTGATCTGCGAGTTCGGCGCGATCCGCGAGGACGACCTCGCCGGGGCGAGTCCTGGCGACTTCCTGTTCTTCGAGAACATCCAGCGCGCCTGCAACGACGGCTGTACGGTTTACGATTTCAGCGTCGGCGACGAGCCGTACAAGCGGCTGTGGTGCGATATCGAGACCCGCCAGTTCGACGTGCTGGTGCCACTGACGGCAAAGGGCCGGCTGCTGGCGCTGGCCCGGCGGACAACCAATCGCGCCAAGACCTGGGTGAAGAGCAACCGGACCCTGTGGGCACTGGTGAAGAAGCTGCGCAAGCGCGGCGGCGCCGAGCCGCAAGCCACACCGGCCGAGGACTGAGCCGGCGGCCAACGGCCGGCGCCAGGCACAAGCGTCAGGCGGCGGAGCGCCCCGGCATCGGCGAAGACGGCGGCAGGTTGCCGGCGGGCGTCACCAGCGTCGGTTTACCGAAGCCCTTCGCCTCGATATCTGCCGCGGCCTGCGCGACGGCCTCATCGCTCGGTTCGATGACGCTGACCATGACCTCGGTCGCCCCGGCGACCAGGCGGCGTATGCTTTCGCCGTCGGCAGGGCCGCATTCGACCACGACGACGTCGTAGGCGGTGGTCAGGGAGTTCATGATGATCGGCAACCGGTCGATGGCGCGCATGGCGCGCGCCGCGTCCGCGGTGCCGACCGGAATGACGTGGCAGTCGGAATAGAGATCGCCGTGGATGACGTCGGTGAACTGGGCTTCCGCCGCGAGCAGGTTGGTGATGCCCGGATAGGATCCACTCTCCAGCATCGGGCGCGACGCCGCGCCGTTGGCGGTGAGATCGAGCAGGAGCACGCGCAGGCCGGCATCGGCGACCTCGCGCGCCACCAGGACAGCCGTCGCCGCGGCCTCGTCGCCTTCCGGCGAGACGAAGATGGCGCGGGTGGCGCCGCCGGCGATCAATTTTTCGGCGGCGTTCTCGATCGAGACCTCACCGATCGACGGACGCGGACGCGCCGGCTCGACGAGGCTCGCTGGGATATCCGGGCTGACGGGCGCAGACTTCGCGAGCGTCCCAGCGGCGGCGGATTTCGCCGCGGGAGCCACCTCGGTCGCAGCGCCGGCGGCAGCGGGGGCGACGGGGGTTACAGACGCAGCAGCAGGGACCGGCGCTGGAACCGGCGCGTCGTTCGCCGCGGCAGGCCGGGCGACGGGCATCGACACCTCGTCGACCGGGGCGATGCGCACGCCGGCGGCCGGGTGCATGGCACGGCCACTGAACAGTTCCTGGAGCAGCGTCACGACCGACATGATCAGCAGCGAACCGACCAGCGCGGCGCCGACGATGGGCAGTATCTTCGGGAAGTAGGGTTCGGCCGGCACGGTCGCGCGCGAAAAGACGCGGGCGTCGGCCGGCATGTAGCTGCCCTCGTTGCGCGACGACGCCTCGCGGTAGCGCGTGAGATAGGACTCGAGCAATTCGCGCTGGGCGGTCGCCTCGCGCTCGAGGGCGCGCAACTCGACCTCCTGGTCTCCGGCCCGGGCCGATGCGGCTTTCAGGCGGTTGAGGTCGGCGACGATCTGCTGCTCGCGCAGCTGCGCCGTCTTCGCCTCGGTCTGCAGCGCCTTCAGAACGTTCTGCGCCTCGTTGCGGATCTGGATTTCGAGGTCAGCAAGCTGCGAGCGCATCGAGCGCAGCCGCGGGTGATTGTCGAGAAGCGTCGTCGACAGATCGGCAATGTCGGACTTGAGCTGCACCTCGCGTTCGCGCAGCCGCTGGATCAGCCCGGACGACAGCACGTCGGGAAGCGCGTCCAGCGACGCCCCGGCCTGCAGCGCGGCGCGGACGCCCTCGGCATTGGCCTCGGCCGCCCCGCGGCTGGCACGGACGCGCGAAAGCTCGGAGGAGAGTTCGGAAAGCTGCTGGGTGGCGAGCACGGAATTGTTCTGGCCAATCAGCAGGTCCGACTGCGAGCGATAAGTCGCGACCTTGGCTTCGGCCTCCTTGACGCGCTGGGTCAGGTCCTCGATCTCGGGCTTCAGCCAGTCGGTGGCGTCGGCGTTGGAGAGCTGCTTGGCGTCGCGGTTCACCGCGATGTAGGCTTCGGCGATGGCGTTGGGCACCTCGGCGGCGAGCTTCGGGTCCTCCGAGGAGAACTCGATGACGATGACGCGCGACTTCTCGACCCGGTAGACGCTGAGCTTCTCGCGTACGGCCTTCAGCACGCGCTCCTCGGCAGGGATCTCGCTCGGATCGCTCTTGAAGCCGGCGAGCACCATCAGCCGGTCGACGATCGATATGTCGACCGCCTCGTCGAACTCCTTCAGTCTGGCGAGATCGAGCCTGGCGGCCACCTGCTTCAGGATGTCGGTCGAACCGATGACCTCGACCTGGCTGGTAACGCCCTCCTCATCGAGGATCGGCCGGTCGCTGTCGGCGCTCGACTCTGGCCGCGTGAACACGGATTCGCGCGTTTCGATGAGCAGCCTCGTCTCGGCGCGGTAGAGCGGCGTCGCCGTCCAGGCGAACATGAGTGCGAGACCGGTGACGACGAAGGCGACGGCGACGATACGCCGCCAGTTCGTGACTAGGCTGGCAAACAGCCTGCCGAGATCGACATCGACGTCGCTGGTCGTGGTGTGAACGCCGGGCATGCAGCCTACTCCGCGGGTCGGATGCATACACCGTAAACAATCATGGTAACTCAGCGGTTAAGATCGCCGAAGCTACCCTGCACCATCCTCAACCGGCCAGGAGCGGCGGACGATACAGGGGCTACTTCATGCGATCGGTCGCGGCTTTACCGCCCATTAACCCTAACAGGACGATAACGGCACGGAGAGATCCTGGCCGGCTCGACCGGCGGCAAGAGGTTCGCGTCCGCCCATGAAGAGAACCCTCCCCCTCGTTCACGCGCTACTTGCGGCGGCGTTGCTCGCCGGCTGTTCAAGCTACCGTCCCGCCCCCGCGGCATTCCACGAGGCGCTCGACCAACCCTACCGTCTCGGCGCCGGCGACCGCGTGCGCATCACCGTCTTCGAGCAGGAAGGCCTGACCAACACCTATGCCGTTGACCAGTCCGGCTACCTCGCCTTTCCGCTGATCGGAGCGGTCGCCGCGCGCGGCTACACGGCCCAGCAGATCGAGGGCCAGATCGCCGACAAGTTGCGCCAGGGCTACCTGCGCGATCCCGATATCACGGTCGAAATCGACCGCTACCGACCGGTCTTCGTCATGGGCGAGGTCGGTTCCGCCGGCCAGTATTCCTACGTGCCCGGAATGACCGTGCAGAAGGCCATCGCGGCGGCGGGCGGCTTCTCGGCGCGGGCCAACCAGTCGAACGTCGACATCACCCGCGACATCAACGGGAAGGTCATGACCGGACGCGTCCTGACGTCCGATCCGTTGATGCCGGGCGACACGGTCTACGTGCGCGAACGCCTCTTCTGAGCCGCGCCCCCGTGACGCGAAAGAGCCTACGGATCGTTCACTGCTTCCGGTCGCCCGTCGGCGGTATCTTTCGCCACGTGCGCGACCTCACCGAGGCGCAGGTCGCGGCGGGCCACGAAGTCGGCATCGTCTGCGATTCGACGACGGGCGGAGACTACGAGGAAAAGCTCTTCGAAGGCATCAAGCCGCTGCTGGCGCTCGGCGTCCACCGGACGCCGATGCAGCGCCATATCGGGCCGGGCGACGTCGCGTCGGCCTGGCGCACATACAAGATCATCAAGGCATTGCGGCCGGACGTGCTGCACGGGCACGGCGCCAAGGGTGGCGTCTATTCCCGTCTGTTCGGCTCACTCCTGCGGGTTTCAGGGTCTCGCGTAGCCCGCCTTTATTCAGCGCATGGCGGAAGCCTGCACTACGACGAGAAGACGCTGACAGGAAAGCTGTTCTTCGCGCTGGAGCGCATCATGGAACGGTTCACCGACCGGCTGCTGTTCGTCTCCGACTACGAGCGCCAGACGTTCCGCCGCAAGGTCGGCGAACCGACAGCGCCGAGCAGCCTAATCTACAACGGTCTCCATGCGGCCGAATTCGAGCCCGTGCCGGCGAACGCCGACGCGGCCGACTTCCTCTACATCGGCATGATGCGCGACCTGAAGGGTCCTGACCTCTTCATCGACGCGCTCGCCGCGGCCGAAATGCGCCTCGGGCGGCCGCTGACGGCGGTCCTCGTCGGCGAAGGCGACGACCGACCACGCTACGAGGAGCAAGTGCGCCGGCTTGGGCTCGCCGATCGCGCGGTTTTTCGCAGGCCGATGCCGGCCCGCCAGGCCTTCGCGCTGGCGCATGTGGTCGCGGTGCCGTCCCGCGCCGAGGCGATGCCCTACATCGTCCTCGAAGCCCTCGCGGCGGGCAAGCCGATGATCGCCAGCGCCGTGGGCGGCATTCCGGAGATCTTCGGTCCCGGCCATCCGGCGCTGGTGCGTCCCGATGCGGCCGAGATCGCGGCCAAGATGGTCGAAGCCGCCCAGAATCCGGCGGGATACCGCGAGGCGATGCCGCCGCTCGACACGCTCAAGGCCCGCTTCGGCGCCGACGTGATGGCGAGCCAGATCGAGGCGGCGTACCACGACGCCCTCGGAGGCTGAGGGCTTTCCCCAGCGACATGTGGGGAAACGGTTTCTTAGGCCTCATCTGCTAACGATCGTGGCTCGTAACCGAGTATACGGCCATGAACGAGATCGACCCGGCATCCCGCTTTACGGTCGACGCGGTGCGCAAGTTCGACGACGGCGGCGATAACCGCTCCCAGCCGACGAGCATCAACAGCGTCGCCATGCAGGTCGCTTCGCAGTACCGCAGGGACACAATGTCGCCGGTCATGGTCAGCGGCGTGCTGCGGATCATCGAGTTCGTGCTCCTGCTGGTTTCGGGTGTGGCGCTCTACGCCCACCATGTCGGTTTCAACACGACGCTCTACTGGCACTACCCTGTCATCGTGGCCGGCGGTTCGCTGATGACGGTGATCCTGCTCGAACTGACCGACATGTACCAGATCTCGGCGCTGCGCCGGCCTTTCGCCAATGTCGGGCGGCTGCTCCTCGTCTGGTCCGGGACATTTGCGCTACTGGCGCTGGCCGGCTTCTTCATGAAGGTTTCGGCCGACTTCTCGCGCTTCTGGTTCGGCAGTTGGTTCGCCACCGGTTTCGTTCTCATGTTCGCGATGCGCATCGTCGTCGCACGGCTGGTGCGGCGCTGGGCGCGCAACGGCTCCATGGAACGGCGCGCCGTGATCGTCGGCGGAGGCAAGTCGGCCGAGACTCTGATCCGCTCGATCGAGATGTATCCCGACAATGACATCCGCATCTGCGGCATCTTCGACGACCGCGACGACCGCCGCTCGCCGCCGATCGTCGCCGGCTATCCAAAACTCGGCAACGTTTCGGAACTGATCGAGTTCGCCCGCATCGCACGCATCGACATGCTGATCGTGTCGCTGCCGATCACCGCCGAGGCGCGGGTGCTGTCGCTGCTGAAGAAGCTGTGGGTGCTCCCGGTCGACATCCGCCTCTCGGCACACTCCAACCAGTTGCGCTTCCGGCCGCGCTCCTATTCCTTCATCGGCTCGGTGCCGATGCTCGACATCTTCGACAAGCCGATCAACGACTGGGATTCGGTCGCCAAGCGCGCCTTCGACATCGTCTTTTCGCTGATCGGCATCATCGTCTTCTCGCCGATCATGCTCGCCACCGCCATCGCCATCAAGCTCGACTCGAAGGGACCCGTGCTGTTCAAGCAGAAGCGCCACGGCTTCAACAACGAGGTGATCGAGGTCTACAAGTTCCGCTCGATGTATGTCGACCAGTCGGACCCGACGGCGAAGCGGGCGGTCACCAAGGGCGATCCCCGCGTCACCCGCGTCGGCCGCATCATCCGCAAGACCTCGATCGACGAACTGCCGCAGTTCTTCAACGCGCTCCTCGGCAGCCTGTCGCTCGTCGGCCCAAGGCCGCACGCCATCGCCGCGCAGTCGCACAACCTGCTCTACACCGAGGTGGTCGACGGCTACTTCGCCCGCCACAAGGTCAAGCCCGGCGTCACCGGCTGGGCGCAGATCAACGG
>CAYJMY010000200.1:0-8762 GCA_964371125.1 uncultured Mesorhizobium sp.
TAGCAGGAGATCGGCGACCGGCGTCAGGAAGAGGGGCGATACGGCGGCGAGGCCGAGGCCGCCGACGATCACCCAGCCCAGCGCGATGCGCGCCTCGGCGCCGGCGCCGCCGGCCAGCACCAGCGGCAGGCCGCCGAGGATAGTGCAGATCATCGTCATCATGACCGGACGAAGCCGGATGTTGGCAGCCGCCTCGATCGCCTGGCGAACGCCCATGCCGCGGTCGCGCAGCTGGTTGGCGAACTCGACGACCAGGATGCCGTTCTTGGCCATCACGCCGACGAGGAGGACGAGCCCGATCTGGCTGTAGGCGTTGAGGCTCGTCCCGGTGAGCACCAGCGCGAAGACCGCGCAGGCAAGCCCGAGCGGGACGGTCGCCATGATGATGACGGCGCTGACGAAGCTTTCGAACTGCGCGGCGAGCACGAGCAGGATAATGACCAGCGCGAAGCCGAAGATGGTCATCATAGAGCCGGTCGTCTCGCCGAGCGTCGCGGCCTCGGCGAGCGGCACGATGCGGCTGCCCGCGGGCAGGATCGGCTCGGCCAGCCGTTGTACCTCGGAAAGCGCGGAGCCGAGCGCGAAGTCCGGCCTGAGCCCGGCGGTGACCGCCACCGAGCGCAGCTGCTGTTCGCGGGCCAGCGACGGCGGCACCGCCCGTTCGGTGAGCGTGGCAATCGTCGACATCGGCACGAAGCGGCCGTCGGCTGTCTTGAGGAAGACGTTCTCGAGGTCAGTCGGATCGTTGATGGGGTTGGTCGTCGAGACCAACTTCACCGCATAAGAGCGGTCGTTGATGTAGACGTCGCCGATCTCGCGGCCGTCGAGCATGGCCTGGATCGTCTGCGCCAGGCCGGAGATGTCGATGCCGAGGTCAGACGCCCGCGCGCGGTCGATCTCGACGGCGAGCTGCGGCTGGGTGGCGTCCGAGGTCAGGCGCGGCTGCAGGAAGCGCGGGTCCTTCTCCATCGCCTCGATCAGGGCGGATGCGGCCTGGCCGAGCTCGCCGTAGTTGTTGCCGACGATGGCGAACTGCAGGCCGCTGCCGGCGCCGCGGATGCCGAGGCTGTTGGGCTGTATGGGAAAGGCGCGCACGCCGGGGACCTGTTTCGCCAGTTCGGAGACCTGGGCGACGATCTCCTGCTGGCTGCGCTGCCTTTCGTTCCATGGCGCCAGCGCCATGACCATGAAGCCGGTGCTCGTCTGGCCGCCCCATCCGGCGCTGGCGAAGGTGGCCTCGACTTCGCCGGCCTCGCGCAGCGGCTGGATCAGCGACTCGATGCGGCGCACCTGTTGCGTCGTGTAGTCGAGGCTGACGCCTTGCGGCGCGCTGATGCGCAGGATGACCAGCGACCGGTCTTCCGACGGCGTCAGTTCCTGGCGGATCGTACCGAAGAGCGCCCAGGCGGCGACGGCGAAGAGAACCGAGACCAGGAGCACGATCGCCGGCGCGTTCAGGCTCGCGGCAAGCAGGCGCCGGTAGAGCGCGCCGAGTGCGCCGCCGATGCGCGCGCCGAGGCCCTTGCGCGACCCCGCGCCGTGATCTGCCGCCGAAGCGAGTATACGCGAGGCGAGCATCGGGCAGAGCGACAGCGCCACGACCGAAGACAGGAGTACCGCCATCGCCAGAACGAAGCCGAATTCCCGGAACAGGCCGCCGGTCTGGCCCGGCAGGAAGGAGAGGGGGACGAACACCGCCGCGAGCGTCGCCGTGGTGGCAATGACCGCGAAGAACACTTCCTTGGTGCCGAGCACGGCCGCCGCGCGCGGCCCCATGCCCTCGTTGCGCCGCCGCACGATGTTCTCGAGCACGACGATGGCGTCGTCGACGACGAGGCCAGTGGCCAGCACGAGGGCCAGCAGGGTCAGGATGTTGACCGAGAAGCCGGCGATGTAGATCGCCGCGATCGTGCCGATCAGGGCGACGGGCATGGCGAAGCCTGGGATCAAGGTCGCGCGCCAGTCGAGCAGGAAGACGTAGATGACGAGGAGCACGATGGACACCGACAGGGCGAGAGCGATCTCCACCTCGTGGATAGCGCCGTCGACGAAGATGGCGTCGTCGCTGGTCACCTTGATCGCCATGCCGTCGGGCAGCGTCGCCTGGATCCGGGCGGCGGCCTCGCGCACGCCGTCGGATATGTCCAGCGTGTTCGACTGCGCCTGGCGGATGATGCCGAGCCCGATGCCGGTCTTGCCGTCCGAGCGCAGCGACGTCGATCCGGGGTCGCCGCCCAGCGTCACGGTGGCGACGTCGCCAATGCGCGTCTTTCCTTCGATGACGATGTTCTCGAACTCCTCGGGGGTCGTCACCGCGGCGGTGGCGCGCACGATGATGTCCTGGTTCGTCGTCGTGATCGATCCAGCCGGCGTGTCGAAGGCGATGGAGGCTAGCGCGCTGCCGATGTCGCCGACGGTCAGGCCGAGGCTCGCTACCTTGGCCTGGTCGATGTCGACGCGGAAAATCTTTTCGCGGTCGCCGTAGACCTGGACGTCGGCGACGCCGGGCACGGCGGCCAGCGTGTCGACGATCTGGTCCTCGACGAGGATGGTCATGTCCTCGACCGACATCGTCGACGAGGTTACCGCGAGGCGCATCACGGCATCGGCATTGGCGTCCGCCTTGACGATGCGCGGGGCCTCGATGTCGTCTGGCAGCTGGTTCTGGACGCGCGAGACCGCGTCGCGGGCATCCGACGCCGCCACGTCGAGATTGACGTCGTCGCCGAACTCGACCGTGACGCGGCTGCGTCCGAAGGAGGAGCTCGACGAGATCGATTTGACCCCGGCGACGCGGGCGACCGCGCCCTCGACTACGGCGGTGACCTCGCGGTCGATCGTCTCGGCGGCGGCGCCGGTGAAGTCGGTCGAAATCGTGATCACCGGGCGGTCGACGTCCGGAAGTTCACGGACCTCGACGCCGTAGAGCGCAGCGAGGCCGGCGACGGCGATCAGCGTGTTGAGGACGAAGGCGAGCACCGGGCGGCGCACGAACAGCGCCGTGATGCCGGTGTCCGCTCCCTTGGAAGCCATTTCGCTCGTCATTGACTTCGGGCTCCCTCGCCGTCAGGTGCCGCCGGCGACCGTCTGCACGCCGTTCACCGCTTCGACCCGCGGCTGTCCGGCGACGAGCACGTCGCTGCCTTCGCGGACGTTCTGCACGCCCTCGGTGACGACCATGTCGCCTTCGCCGATCGGCGCGTCGACGAGCACGTTTTCGGTGTTGCGCTGGACGATGCGCACCGGCGTGCGCTTCGCCTTGCCCTCGCGAACGACCCAGACGAAGGCGCCGTCCGTGCCCCACTGGATCGCCAGCGGGCTGACCGCGGGATAGGTGTCGCCGGGGAATTTCATCGTTACCTGGAACGACATGCCGGCGCGCAGGGAATCCTCGGGATTGGCGATTCCGCCCTGTACCCTCAGCGTGCGGCTCTGCTCGTCGAGACGGTTGTCGACGGCGCTGACCGTGCCGTCGAAGACGCCGCTCGGCCGAGCGACCAGCGAAGCGGTCAGCGGCGCGCCGACCTTCACCGCGGTGGCGTAACGTTCGGGGACCCAGAAGTCGACGACGATCGTCGAGCGGTCGTCGATGGTGGCGACCGTGGTCTGTGTCGTCACGTAGTTGCCGGTCTCGACGGGAAGGATGCCGACGACGCCGGCGATGGGCGCGACGACCGAGCGCCGCGCCAGCGCCAGCTCGGCGTCGCGCAGGGCGAGCTCGGCGTTGCGCAGCACCGTCTCTGCGTCGCCCACCTGGACCGAGGTGGCCGCATTGGAAGACTGCAGCGCCTTTATGCGCTCGAGCTTGGCCGCGGCGTCGTCACGGGCGATGCGGGCGCGGTCGAGCGCGATCTCCTCGCCCTCCGCGTCGAGGCGCGCGATCACGTCGCCCGCCTTCACGTCGGCTCCGGACTGGACACGGATCTCGATCAGGCGGCCTGAATCGTAGGGCGACACGGTGACGGAGGCGCGGGCGCGGCCGGTGCCGATGGCTTGCAGGCGGTCGTTGATCGTGGCGAGGGTGGCCGGCATGGTCACGACGTTGGCCGGCTGGCCTCCACCCTGGCGGCCGCCACCCTGGCCGTTGCCGGCAACCTTGTCGCCCGTCTGCCCTCCGACGAAGACCAGCCAGCCGAGGTTGTGGGCGGCGAGGATGTCGCGCGCGCCGGGAAAGAAGTTCGCCCAGGCTGCGATCGCCGCGGCGAGGATGAATAGGGAAAACAGCAACTGTTTCCAGGCGGGCATTCGGCACTCCAGCTCGGCACTATCTGTTCGCGCTGCACGGCCACGGCCCGCCTGAACGGCGCCGGAGCCCGGACATCAGCGGCGGGCCGCGTGTCGCTAGGGGGCTTTTATGACAATTCTCCGACGCAAGTGCATCAGGAATAACATTAAACTTCAGCAAGGTCGCGCCGGAACGGGACACGCTTGCGTGTCCCGTACGTCATCGAAGGCTCTCGATCTCGCGGATGCGCGCCGCGCTCTCGGTCTCGAGGGCGCGCGTCAGTTCGCCGATCAGCGCCTCGGCGACCACAAACAGTGCGGCCGACGAATCCCACGCCGACGGCACCGAGGTGCGGCCGGCGACGACATGGCGGGCGAAGCGCGCGATCGGCGACAGCCACTGGTCGGTGATCAGGACGATGCCGACGCCGCGCCTGTGGGCCGCCTCGGCGAAGCGCAGCAGGCTGTCCTGGTAGCGGCGGATATCGAAGATTAGGAGCACGTCGCGCTTGCCCATGTCGACCAGCTGGTCGCGCCAGTTGCTCTCCTGACCGGAGAGGTGGAACACGTTCGGCCGGATGATCGTCATGTGGGCGCCCATGTAGCGCGCGATCGGATCGGTGAAGCGTCCACCGAGCAGGAAGATGCGCGCGCGCTGACCGGCGAGCAGGGCGACGATCTCCCCGATCTGGCGCTCGGAGAGGTGGCGGAAGGTCTCGGCGATGTTCTCAAGCGTCGCCTGCAAGGCCGGCGAAGCGCCCTCGGCGCCGCGTCCGCTGAGCGTCGTCCGCGACAGCGGCGACTGCAGCTGCGCCGCCAGCTCGTCCTTCAGCGCTGACTGGAAGTCCGGGTAGCTGTGGAAGCCGAGCCGCGCGACGAAGCGCAGGATGGTCGGCGACGAGACGCCAGCCTGCGCCGAGAAATCGGCGACGGTCTTCAACCCGATCATCGGGTAGTTGGCGACCAGCGCCTGCGCGGCGCGGCGTTCGCCGGCAGGCATGGCGTCCATCCGGTCGGCGATCAGTTCGGCGATACTGGTCGCCATGTCCGCATCCTCCCCGCGAGGCCGGTGTCCGTCCCCCAACGTTCCGGCGCAGTCTGCCAAATCGCGTTTGACAAACTCGCTGGAACTGTATGAAATCATACTCGAAGGCGCAACAAGACTAATTCTGTAACAAACATTACGCGCCGGGGAACAGGACGATGGGAGACGAGCGCGCGACGCGGAAAGGCGGCGGTGAGCCGGTCCGGATCACGAACCGGGACGGTCGCGGCGCCTATGTATTCGTCTGCGACCACGCCTCGAACTTCATCCCCGAGGAAATGGACGCGCTCGGCCTCGGCGAAGCCGATCTCCAGCGCCACATCGCCTGGGACCCGGGCGCGCTTCCTGTCGCCCGCGTGCTGGCCGAGGCGCTCGACGCGCCCCTCGTCGAATCCTGCATTTCCCGCCTCGTCATCGACTGCAATCGCCCGCTCGACGCGCCGGATCTGATCTCCGAGGTCTCCGAGACAACGGTCATTCCCGGCAATGCAGGGCTCGGCGCCGCCGAGCGCGCGCGGCGCATCGCCCTTGCCTATGAGCCGTTCCATGCGGCCGTCGAGGTGGTCCTCGCCGAGCGCATCGCCGCCGGGCTGGAGACGCGCCTTGTCTCGGTGCATTCCTTCACGCCGGTCTACAAGGGCGTCCAGCGGCCCTGGCAGATCGGCATCATCCACGACGAAGACACGCGTCTCGCCGGGCCCTTTATCGACGCCCTCAAGGCGCAGGGCGATCTGGTCGTCGGCGTCAACGAGCCCTATTCGCCGGCCGACCGGGTCTACTACACGCTCGAGACGCACGGCCGCGTGCGCGACCTCCCTTGCGCCATGATCGAAATCCGCAATGATGAGATATCCGGAGAGGCGGGGCAGCAGCGCTGGGGGGAGAGGCTGTCGGAGATTTTCGCACGGCTTCGGAAGAACGAGGCGAACCATGCGACCGGCTAGTGACGGATCGTCCCAAGCTGCCGGCTGCGCACGGCGAGGGAGGAACATCGGCAGGCCCATTTCGGGAAGATCTGGAGACGCGTTTCATGCCTGAATTCCTCAAGACCTATGTGCGGGTCATCGACCGCGTGAGCGGCTACACCGGCCTGTTCGCGATGTATCTGATCTTCGTCATGATCGGCATACTGGCCTATGCCACGATCACGAAGGTGTTCTTCTTTCCCTCGATCTGGACGGTGGAAATGGCTCAGTTCGTCATGGTCGCTTACTTCATGCTCGGCGGCGGCTTCACCCTGCGCGAGGACGAGCATGTGCGCATGGACCTGCTCTATGCAGCCTGGCCGGCTCGGCGGAAGGCGGGAACCGACCTGATCACCGGCGCGGCCCTGATCTTCTTCCTGGTGATGCTGCAGGTCGGCGGCATCGCCTCGCTGATCTATGCCTTCCAGTACTGGGAGAAGGGCTTCTCCGCCTGGGCGCCGTACATGTGGCCCGTCAAGGTGGTCATCAACATCGGCCTCTTCCTGACGTTGCTCCAGGCGATCGCCATCTGGCTCAAGGATTTTGCCCGTGTGCGCGGGGAGCCGATCGCGTGAGCTACGAGGTCATCGCAGTTCTCATGTTTTCGGGAATGATGCTGCTGCTCCTCACGGGGCAGCGGGTCTTCGCCGTGATCGGTTTCGTCGGCGCCTTCGCCGCCCTCATGTTGTGGGGCGAGGGCGGGGCCGAACTGTCGTTCACCGCCATCATGAAGGTGATGAAGTGGTATCCGCTACTCACCTTGCCGCTCTTCGTCTTCATGGGCTACATGCTGGCGGAAAGCCGGATCGCGGAAGACCTCTACCGCATGTTCCATGTCTGGATGGGACCATTGCGCGGCGGCCTCGCCATCGGCACGATCTTCATGATGGTGATCATCTCCGCCATCAACGGCCTGTCGGTCGCGGGCATGGCGGTGGGCGCCACCATCGCGCTACCCGAACTGCTGCGCCGCGGCTACGACAAAGTCATGGTCACCGGCGTGATCCAGGCGGGCTCGACGCTGGGCATCCTCATCCCGCCGAGCGTCGTGCTCGTGCTCTACGGCATGATAGCCCGGCAGCCGGTCGGCAATCTGTGGATGGCTGGCGTGTTCCCGGGCCTTCTGATGGCCTCGCTGTTCGTGCTCTACGTGGTCGTTCGATGCTGGCTGCAGCCGAGCTTGGGGCCCGCGCTGTCGCGCGAGGAGCGCGACGCCTACCCGCTCGCCGAGAAGGTGAAGCTGCTCAGGGCCGGGCTGATTCCGCTGCTGATCTTCATTACCATGACCGGGCTGTTTCTGACTGGCGTCACAAGCCTGGTGGAGAGTTCGGCGGTCGGCGCGGTCGGCGCGCTGCTGGCGGCCGCCTGGCGCGGAACGCTGACGATGAAGGTCCTGCACGACACCACGCGCAAGACGCTCGCCATCTCGTGCATGTTCTTCTGGATCATCACTGCGGCGCTCTGCTTCGGCGCAGTGTTCGACGGGCTTGGCGCGGTGAAGTCCATCGAGCGGCTGTTCCTCGGCGAATGGGGCCTGGAGGCGTGGATGGTGCTCGTGCTCATGCAGCTCACCTTCCTGATCCTCGGCGTTTTCCTCGACGATACCGCGATGCTGGTGATCGTCGCGCCGCTGTTCATCCCGTTGGCGGCAGCGCTCGGCTTCGACCTCGTCTGGTACGGCGTGCTCTATACCATCACCTGCCAGATCGCCTATCTGACGCCGCCCTTCGGCTACAACCTCTTCCTCATGCGCGCCATGGCGCCGCCCGAGGTGACCCTTCCCGACATCTACCGGTCGATCATACCGTTCGTCGGGATCATGCTGCTCACGTTGCTGATCATCGGTCTCTTTCCGGGGATCGCGACGTGGCTGCCGAACTACATGTATTCAAAGTGAGAAGGCAACGAGAAGGGAACGGACAATGAAGCAGAACAGACGCGACTTCCTGAAGAAAGCCGGCCTGGCGACTGCCGGTGCGGCCGCGGCGACCCCGCTTGCGACCCCCTACGTCATGGCCCAGTCGACGCCGATCAAGTGGCGCCTGCAGACCTATGCCGGCGCGGCACTCGGTCCGCACGTGACGAAGCCGGCCGTCGACATGTTCAACGCCGCGGCGAAGGGCGAGATGGAGATCGAACTCTACTACGCCGACCAGCTCGTGCCGACCGGCGAGCTCTTCCGCGCCATGCAGGCGGGAACCATCGACGCCGTGCATTCCGACGACGATTCGATGGCCGCGCCGGTGGAAATCTCCGTCTTCGGCGGCTACTTCCCCTTCGCCACCAAACACATCCTCGACGTGCCGGTGCTGTTCAACCAGTACGGCCTCGCCGACATCTGGCGCGAGGAATACAAGAAGGCGGGCGGCGTGGTCTGGCTCTCGGCCGCCGGCCAGGATCCCTGCCACTTCAACACCAAGAAGCCGCTGAACAGCCTAGCCGACCAGCAGGGGCTGCCCCTCTACACCTACCCCACCGCGGGCAAGTTCCTCGCCCAGTTCGGCGTGATCCCGGTCGTCCTTCCCTAT
>CAYJMY010000201.1:0-8696 GCA_964371125.1 uncultured Mesorhizobium sp.
GTGGTGAGCTGGGCGGTCTATTCGGCGGTCGGCTCGCCGGACGTGCCGGCGCAGCCGCTGGAGGCCCGCCTCACGGGCAATCCGGCGCAGAATTCGATGGAGGAACTCGTCGCCCGCGCCGAGCGCCACCTCGCCGCCAATCCGGACGACGGCAAGGGCTGGGACGTCCTCGGCCCGATCTACCTGAGGATGGGCCGCTATCCCGAGGCGGCGAAGGCGTTCGCGAACGCGATCCGCCTGGAAGGGGCGAGCGCCGCACGCGAGACGGGTCTGGGCGAGGCGATCGCGTCGGAGGCCGGCGGTATCATCTCCGCCGAAGCCGCGGCGGCCTTCGCCCGCGCCCTTGCCATCGAACCGCAGAATCCAAAGGCCCGGTTCCTAATTGCGACGGCGAAGGCCCAGGAGGGCAAGCTTGCAGAGGCGGTCGAGGACTGGACCGCGCTCCTGGCCGATACCGCCACGGATTCGCCCTGGCGGGCCACTGCCGAACAGGCGATCGCCGAAGCACGGCGCCGGATAGACGCGGACGGTGGGGCGCCCGCGCCCGCCGGGCCGTCCGATGCCGACGTCGCCGCCGCCGAAGCGATGACGCCGGCCGACCGCATGGCCATGATCGAGACGATGGTCGCCGGCCTCGACGAGAAACTGCGACAGAATCCCGCGGATCGGGAAGGATGGCAGCGGCTCATTCGTTCCTATGTGGTGCTTGGCCGCAAGGATGACGCGCTGGACGCGCTGAAGCGCGCCGGCGAGGCGTTCCCGGGCGGCACGGAAGAGGCGCGCGCCATTGCGGCGCTCGCCGCGGAACTCGGACTGGCCACCACAGAGTGAGGACCATGACCCGCAAGCAGAAGAGACTGTCGGTGATCGCTGGAGGCATGGGCTTCCTCGCCCTGGCCATGGTGCTCACCTTCTATGCGCTGGGGCAGAAAGCGTCCTATTTCTACATGCCCGGCGACATCGCGGCGAATCCGGTGGCGGAAGGCCAGCGCATACGCCTCGGCGGCCTCGTCGCCGAAGGCTCGATCAAGCGGGGCGCCGGGACGGAAGTCGATTTCTCCGTCACCGACGGCACAGAGACGGTGAAGGTCGTCTTCAACGGTATCCTGCCGGATCTCTTTCGCGAGAATCAGGGCGTGATCACGGAAGGCGCCTTCGGGCCGGGCGGCGTGTTCACGGCCGACAGCGTGCTGGCCAAGCACGACGAGACCTACATGCCGAAGGAGGTTGCCGACAGCCTCAAGGAGAAAGGCGTGTGGCAGGAATGACCAGCGACGCGAGGGGAAGCCGCCATGGTTGAGATCGGCCATTTCGCGCTCGTGCTAGCCTTCGCGCTGGCGCTGGTCCAGTCGACGCTTCCCTTCCTCGGGGCGGTGACCGGCAACGACCGGCTGATGGCGGTGGGCGGCCCGGTCGCGGTCACGGGCTTCGCACTGACGGCGTTTTCCTTCGCCGCGCTGACCCAGGCCTATGTCGTCTCCGACTTCTCGGTGGCGAATGTCTGGGAGAACTCCCACTCGCTGAAGCCGATGATCTACAAGATCAGCGGCGTCTGGGGCAACCACGAGGGCTCGATGCTGCTCTGGGTGCTGATCCTGACCTTCTTCGGCGCCCTGGTCGCTGCCTTCGGGCGGAACCTGCCGGCGACGCTGCGCGCCAACGTGCTTTCGGTGCAGGGCCTGATCGGCGCCGCCTTCTTCCTGTTCATCCTGGTCACGTCGAATCCGTTCGCGCGGCTGGCGCCGGCGCCGATCGAGGGACGCGACCTCAATCCCGTGCTCCAGGACATCGGCCTCGCCATCCATCCGCCGCTGCTCTACCTCGGCTATGTCGGCTTCTCGGTGTGCTTCTCCTTCGCCGTCGCGGCGCTGATCGACGGGCGCATCGACGCGGCCTGGGCCCGCTGGGTGCGGCCGTGGACGCTTGCCGCCTGGGTGTTCCTGACCGGCGGCATCGCCATGGGCTCCTACTGGGCCTACTACGAACTCGGCTGGGGCGGCTTCTGGTTCTGGGACCCGGTGGAGAACGCCTCCTTCATGCCGTGGCTCGCCGGCACGGCGCTGCTCCACTCGGCGATCGTCATGGAAAAACGCTCGGCGCTGAAGATCTGGACGCTGCTGCTCGCCATCCTGACGTTTTCCCTGTCGCTGCTCGGAACGTTCCTGGTGCGCTCCGGCGTGCTGACCTCGGTGCATGCGTTTGCCACCGATCCGAGCCGCGGCGTCTTCATCCTGGCCATCCTCACCTTCTTCATCGGCGGCTCGCTGGCGCTCTTCGCCTGGCGCTCCGCGGCGCTGGCGCCGGGCGGCGTGTTCCATCCGATTTCGCGCGAAGGCGCGCTGGTGCTGAACAACCTGTTCCTGACGACGGCGACGGCGACCGTCTTCGTCGGCACGCTCTACCCGCTGTTCATCGAGGCCTTCGCCGGCGACAAGATCTCGGTCGGAGCGCCGTTCTTCGACATGACCTTCGGGCTGCTGATGGTGCCGCTGCTCGCGATGGTGCCGTTCGGGCCGCTGCTCGCCTGGAAGCGGGCCGACCTCTACGCCGCCGCGCAACGTCTTTTCGTGGCGTTCGGCGGAACGCTCCTGGCCGTGCTCGCCGTGCTCGTCGTGGTCGACGGCGCATCGGTGGCGGCCGCGCTCGGCATCGGGCTCGCCGTCTGGCTGGTGCTCGGCGCACTGACCGACCTCGCGCTGCGTTCCGGCATCGGCGGCGTCGGGCCGGGCGTCGCGCTGCGCCGGCTGGCCGGTTTGCCGCGCTCGACTTACGGGACGGCGCTCGCCCATCTCGGCCTCGGCCTCACCGTGCTCGGCATCGTCGGCGTGATGTCCTTCCAGGGCGAACGCATCGTCGCCATGCGCCAGGGCGACACGGCCGAACTCGCCGGCTACACGCTGCGCTTCGAAGGCATGCGCTCGGTCACAGGCCCGAACTTCACGGAGGACCAGGGCATCTTCGCGCTCGGCACCACGGCGGGCCGCGATCTCGGCGAAATCGTCTCGGCGAAGCGCATCTATCCGGCCCGCCAGATGCCGACGACCGAAGCCGGCATCCGCACCTTCGGCTTCAGCCAACTCTACGTTTCGCTCGGCGACCTCACCTCGGACGGCGGCATCGTCGTGCGCATCTGGTGGAAGCCGATGGTGACGCTGATCTGGGGCGGGGCGCTGGTGATGATGGCGGGCGGCTTCGTCTCGCTGCTCGACCGGCGGCTGCGCGTCGGTGCGCCGGCCGCGCGGCGGCAGCGAGAAAAAGCCGTCGTCGTGGGAGCCGCATCGTGAGGCTCGCCGCGCTTCGCGCTGTGGTCGTCGCGGCCCTGCTGGCGTTTTCGGGCGCCGCCTTCGCCGTGCAGCCCGACGAGGTGCTCGAAGACCCGGCGCTCGAGGCGCGGGCTCGCGCCCTGTCGGCCGAACTGCGCTGCATGGTCTGCCAGAACCAGTCGATCGACGATTCCGACGCCTCGCTCGCCCGCGATCTCCGCATCCTGGTGCGCGAGCGGATCGCGGCCGGCGATACGGACGAACAGGTGCTGGCCTACATCGTCGCGCGTTATGGCGAGTTCGTCCTGCTGAAACCCCGCTTCAGCCTGCGCAATGCGCTTCTGTGGGGCACGCCGGCGGTTCTGCTCGTCATCGGCGGGGCGGTGCTGGTCGCTTCGATCCGCCGCCGCGAGCGCCCGGCGACGAAGAGCCTCACTACGGCGGAGAAGGACGCGCTGGCGAAAGTGCTCGACGGCGAGGGGTAGGGGGCGGAAGCAAGGCCGCCGGACGCTTCAAAATATCTGCTGAGATATTGCGTCATCGAGGATCGCGTTGTGGTACGCCACGATCAGCTCGGGCGTGAGGTTCATCATGAGTCCCTCGAATTCATCGACCATGGCCGCCTCGATGTGCAGGCCGACGATGTCGCTCTCGCAGACGTAGACGCCCGACTCGTCATCCCACACCGTCTTGACCGTGAAGGCACGCTTGCTCATACGGATACCCTCCCTGGGCGTGGCCTCTTGCGATCACCTGCATTTGGTCTGCGCCGACCGGGGCGCAACACGGGCGTTTGCTCCAATTGCGCGACACCTCCTTCTGTGGGGAGGCGTCGGCAACATTGCCGGTTATCAGCAGTGTGGTGGCTACTTGCCTATCTGTAGCTTATAAGCTACATACGACGCGTATATTCGAAGTCCGCGAGACCGAGACTTATGCGAAATGGTTCGACGGGCTGAGGGATGCTCAGGCCCGCGCCCGGATATTGGTGCGCGTCAAGCGCCTCGCCCTGGGAAACCCGGGCGACGTCGAACCGGTCGGGGAGGGCGTCAGCGAACTTCGGATCCACTTCGCCCGGCTATCGGGTCTATTTCATCCGGTGGAAGGCGATAGTCGTCGTCCTTCTCGGCGGCGGCGACAAGAGCACGCAGAAGAGCGACATCACCGCAGCGAAATCGCTGGCGCGAAGACTGAAGGAGAAGCCCGATGGCCAATGATCTCAATGCCGGCGATCTCAAGGTCTGGGACGCCTCCGAGCACCTCGACAGCGAGGAGATGGTCTTCGCCTACGTGAACGCGGCGATGGAGGAGGGCGATCCTGCTCTCTTCGCGGCAGCTCTAGGCGATATCGCGCGCGTACGCGGCATGACGGAGATCGCGCGCAAGGCCGGTATGTCACGCGAGAGTCTCTACCGGGCGCTGAGCAGCGACGGCAACCCCGAGCTTGCGACGGTGATGAAGGTGATGAAGGCGCTGGGCTTGCGGATGACCGTTGCCGCGGCCGAGACCGAACACCAGCCCGCCTGACCGGCCCCCCCAACATTACCAAACTTTCATCCGCCGGAAATGGCGCCGTAATGTCGGGCTCTCTATCTCTCCTGGCACCGGACGCAGACAAGCGCGTCCCGAGCCATGAGGATTTCGGACCATGACAACCCCCTCCCGCACCGTATCGCGTCCCAGCAAGCGCCTGATGGCCGCGGCCGCGTCGATCGCCATCGCCGGCGCGATCGGCCTCGGCGCCGTGACTACCGGCACTGCTCCGGTCTTCGCCGAGGCCGTCCGCGTCGAGGCGCCTCAGGCGCCGGGCTTCGCCGACGTCGTCGAGCGTGTTTCGCCGGCCGTCGTCAGCGTCCAGGTGAAGGCCAAGATCGAGCCCGCCTCCGACCGCGGCGCCCAGCTGTTCTCCGCTCCCGGCTTCGACGACCTGCCGGACGACCACCCGATGAAGCGCTTCTTCCGCGAGTTCCGCGGCTTCGGCGACCGTGACGGCCAGGGCCGCGACGGCCGGCGCGAGCGGCGCAACGCCGAGCCCCGCCCGGTTTCGCAGGGCTCCGGCTTCTTCATTTCGGAAGATGGCTACCTCGTCACCAACAACCACGTCGTCGAGGGCGGATCGGCCTTCACGGTGGTCATGGACGACGGCACCGAACTCGACGCCAAGCTGGTCGGCACCGATCCGCGCACCGACCTCGCCGTGCTCAAGGTCGAGGAGGCGCGCAAGTTCACCTACGTCGCTTTCGCCGACGATTCGAAGGTGCGCGTCGGCGACTGGGTGGTCGCCGTCGGCAATCCGTTCGGCCTCGGCGGCACCGTGACGGCCGGCATCGTCTCGGCGCGCGGCCGCGACATCGGTGCCGGTCCCTATGACGACTTCATCCAGATCGACGCGGCGGTGAACCGCGGCAACTCCGGCGGCCCCGCCTTCAACCTCAACGGCGAGGTGGTCGGCATCAACACGGCGATCTTCTCGCCGTCGGGCGGCAATGTCGGCATCGCCTTCGCCATTCCGGCGTCGACCGCCAAGGAGGTCGTCCAGGACCTGATGCAGTCCGGTACGGTGGAGCGCGGCTGGCTCGGCGTGCAGATCCAGCCGGTCACCAAGGACATCGCCGAATCGCTCGGGCTCGCCGACGACAAGGGCGCGCTGGTCTCCGAGGCGCAGGCCGACGGTCCGGCGAAGGCCGCTGGCGTCGTTGCCGGCGACGTCATCACCGCGATCGACGGCCGCGCGGTCGCCTCGCCGAAGGAACTCGCCCGGCTGATCGGCAACATCCAGCCCGGCAAGGCGGTGGAAGTCTCGTTGTGGCGCAACGGCAAGACCGAGAAGGTCTCCGTCACGCTCGGCGAACTGCCCGGCGCCGACAAGCAGGCGAAGATCGAGCAGCCGGCCCCGGCCGATGCCAACGCGCTCGAGGATCTCGGCCTGACGGTCACCCGCGCCGAGGACGGCAAGGGCGTCGTCGTCACCGCAGTCGACCCGGACAGCGAGGCGGCGAGCCGCGGCATCCAGCCGGGCGATGTCATCGTCGCGGTCAACTCGAAGGAAGTCGGCAGCGGCGACGACGTCACCGCGGCGGTCGCCGAGGCGGCCAAGGCCGGCCGCAAGGCGGTGCTGATGCAGGTCATGCGCGACGACACCAGCCGCTTCGTCGCCTTGCCGGTGGCCAAGGGCTGATCAAGAAAAGCGCTCCCGTCCGACGGCCGCAACACCCCCGGGCCGCCGGACGAGAGAGGCCCGGGGCCGGTGCCACTGTCAGTTCTCGCATCGGTTCCAGCGGCAGCAGGCCCCATCTCCTGCTGCCGCTCTTGTTTTGCGCCACGGTTCTGCCGACATGCCGGAGGTAAGCCATGCAGCCAGCCGCAATTCCCTTCGAAGAATCCGCGTATAAGACGGCCATGAAGATTCTGGTGATCGAAGACGACCGCGAGGCCGCCGACTATCTTTCCAAGGCGTTCGCCGAGGCGGGCCACACCGCCCACATCGCCGCCGACGGCGAGGCCGGCTTCGCCATGGCGGACGGCGGCGACTACGACGTCATGGTGGTCGACCGCATGCTGCCGCGCCGCGACGGACTGTCGGTGATCGCCGGCTTGCGCGCCCGCGGCAACGCCACGCCGGTGCTGATCCTGTCGGCGCTCGGCGAGGTCGACGACCGGGTCACCGGGCTGCGCGCCGGCGGCGACGACTACCTCACCAAGCCCTACGCCTTCTCCGAACTGCTGGCCCGCGTCGAGGTGCTCAACCGCCGCAGCGGCGCCCGCGAGGTCGAGACCGTCTATCGCGCCGGTGACCTCGAGCTCGACCGCTTGTCGCACACGGTGAAGCGCGGCGGCCGGGAGATCGTTATGCAGCCGCGCGAATTCCGCCTGCTCGAATATTTGATGCGCCACGCCGGCCAGGTGGTGACGCGCACCATGCTGCTCGAGAACGTCTGGGACTATCATTTCGATCCGCAGACCAACGTCATCGACGTCCACGTCTCGCGACTGAGGAGCAAGATCGAGAAGGGCTTCGACAGTCCGCTGCTGCACACGGTGCGCGGCGCCGGATACATGCTGAAGGCCGGCTGACCGATGGGCCGACGGCTGCTCGCCATCATGAACACGACGGCGGCGCGCCTGTCGGCGCTCTATCTCATCCTGTTCAGCGCCTGCGCGGTCTTCCTCGTCGTCTACATGACGTCGCTGTCGGTGCGCATGCTGACGGCGCAGACGCAGGAGACGATCAACGAGGAGGTGCAGGGCCTCGCCGCCGCCTACCAGCGCGGCGGCCTGCCGCTGCTGGTGCGCACCATCGAGCGAAGGGCGCGGCAGCCGAGCGCCAATCTCTACCTGATCGCCGACCCCAACGGACGCATCCTGTCGGGCAATGTCGAAAGCCTCGAGCCGGGCGTGCTCGACATCGAGGGCTGGACCGAACGGCCCTTCTCCTACCAGCGCTACGGCGAGGGCAGCGCCGAACGCAATTCCGCCGGCCAGGCGCAGCGGGCGGGCGAGACCGAGATGCGCCACGCCGCGCTCGCCCTGGTTCTCAGGCTGCCCAACCAGATGATCATCCTGGTCGGGCGCGACCTCGGCGAGCCCGAGCGGTTCCGCGCCGTCTTCCGCCGCGCCCTCATGGTGGCGTTCGGCATCATGGGCGTCGGCGCCCTGTTCATCTGGTTTTTCGTCGGCCGCCGCGCACTGAAGCGGATCGACAGCGTCTCGGAAGCGAGCGTGCGCATCATGGGCGGCGATCTCGCCGGCCGCCTGCCGGTATCCGGCGCGGGCGACGAGTTCGACCGGTTGTCCGAGAACCTCAACGCCATGCTGACGCGCATCGCCAGCCTCAACGAAGGGCTGCGCCAGGTTTCCGACAACATCGCCCACGACCTGAAGACGCCGCTCACCCGGCTGCGCAACCGCGCCGAGGCCGCGCTGGCGGGCGCGAACGATCCTGCCGAATATCGCGAGGCGCTGGAGGGCACCATCGCCGAGTCCGACCAGCTCATCCGCACCTTCAACGCGATCCTCATGATCTCGCGGCTGGAGGCCGGCTACTCGACGGAAGCGATGTCGAAGGTCGATCTCGCCGAGCTCGTGCGCGACGTCGTCGAACTCTACGAGCCGGCGGCCGAGGAGGTCGGCGTTGCGATCGAGGCCGAGACGGCGGGCTCGGCGGTGGTCGACGGCAACCGCGAGCTGATCGCCCAGGCACTTTCCAACATCGTCGACAACGCCATCAAATACACTGCCGACGCCGACTCGCCGCGCGTCCGGGTCCGCCTGGCGCGCGACGCGGGCGGCCTGCGCCTGTCGGTCGACGACAACGGACCCGGCATACCCGACCCTGCCGACCGCCAGCGCGCCACCGAACGTTTCGTGCGCCTGGAGAAAAGCCGATCGCAGCCGGGTTCGGGACTGGGCCTCAGCCTTGCCAAGGCGGTGATG
>CAYJMY010000202.1:0-8570 GCA_964371125.1 uncultured Mesorhizobium sp.
TGCGTGTCGGGATCCGACTGCAGGATGTCCTCGCCCTGGATGTAGATGCCCTTGAACGTTCCCTCGACCGCCGCGTCGAGCATGTTGGGGATCCTGAGGCCCGGCTCGTTGTCGAGTGCCACGCCCCACAGCTTCTCGAAGATGTCGCGTACCGCATCGGTCGCGACATGGCGGTAGCCGGGGAATTCGTGCGGGAACGAGCCCATGTCGCACGAGCCCTGCACGTTGTTCTGGCCGCGCAGCGGGTTAACGCCGACGCCGCGCCGGCCGATGTTGCCGGTGGCCATGGCGAGGTTGGCGATCGCCATGACGGTCGTCGAGCCCTGGCTGTGCTCGGTGACGCCGAGGCCGTAGTAGATGGCGCCGTTGCCGCCGGTCGCGTAGAGCCGCGCCGCGCCGCGGATCGTCTCGGCGGGAACGCCGGAGATCTTCTCCACCGCCTCGGGGCTGTGCTGCGGCTCGGCGACGAAGGCGGCCCAGTCCTCGAACTCCGACCAGTCGCAGCGCTCGCGGATGAAGGCCTCGTCGAACAGGCCCTCGGTGACGATGACGTGCGCCAGCGCGGTGACCACGGCGACGTTTGTGCCGGGCTTCAGCGCCAGATGGTAGTCGGCCTTGGCGTGTACCGACGTCACCGTCTCCGTGCGCCGCGGGTCGAGCACGATCAGCTTGGCGCCCTGGCGGATGCGCTTCTTCATGCGCGAGGCGAACACCGGATGCGCCGCCGAAGGATTGGCGCCGATCACGACGATGACGTCCGAATCCTCGACCGAATCGAAGTCCTGCGTGCCGGCCGAGGTGCCGTAGGTCTGGCCGAGGCCGTAGCCGGTCGGCGAGTGGCAGACGCGGGCGCAGGTGTCGACGTTGTTGTTGCCGAAGCCCTGGCGGATCAGCTTCTGCACGAGGTAGGTCTCCTCGTTGGTGCAGCGCGACGAGGTGATGCCGCCGATCGAGCCCTTGCCGTACTGGTACTGGATGCGGCGGAACTCCTTCGCCACGTGGGCGAACGCCTCGTCCCAGGTCACCTCGCGCCACGGGTCCGAGATTTTCTCGCGCACCATCGGGTTGAGGATGCGCTCCTTGTGCGTGGCGTAGCCGTAGGCGAAGCGGCCCTTGACGCAGGAGTGGCCGCGATTGGCCTTGCCGTCCTTCCACGGCACCATGCGCACCAGCTCGTCGCCGCGCATCTCTGCCTTGAACGAGCAGCCGACGCCGCAATAGGCGCAGGTCGTCACCACCGAATGCTCCGGCTGGCCGATCTGGATCACGCTCTTCTCGGTCAGGGTGGCCGTCGGGCAGGCCTGCACGCAGGCGCCGCAGGAAACGCATTCCGAATCGAGGAACAGCTGGTGCATGCCGGGCGACACGCGGCTGTCGAAGCCGCGGCCCTCGATGGTCAGCGCGAACGTGCCCTGCACCTCCTCGCAGGCCCGCACGCAGCGCGAGCAGACGATGCATTTCGACGGGTCGTAGGTGAAGTAGGGGTTGGACTCGTCCTTCGCCATCCAGCGGAAGTTCTCCGCCCCGTCGGCGCGGTTCTTGGCGAAGACGTGGTTGTCGCCGTCATAGCCGTAGCGCACGTCGCGCAGGCCGACCGCGCCGGCCATGTCCTGCAACTCGCAGTCGCCGTTGGCCGCACAGGTCAGGCAGTCGAGCGGATGGTCGGAAATGTAGAGCTCCATGACGCCGCGGCGGATATCCTTCAGCCGGTCCGTCTGCGTCCTCACCACCATTCCCGGCGCCACCGGCGTCGTGCAGGATGACGGCGTGCCCGGCCGGCCCTGGATCTCCACCAGGCAGAGCCGGCAGGAGCCGAAGGCGTCGACCATGTCGGTGGCGCAGAGCTTCGGGATCTGGATGCCCGCCTCCATCGAGGCGCGCATGATCGAGGTGCACTCAGGCACCGTGACGGTGAAGCCGTCGACGGTCAGCGTCACCTGCTTCTCGGCCTTGGACGCCGGGGTGCCGTAGTCGATTTCGTGCATGAGACCCATGGGATTGTTCCTAGCGGTCCTGTTTCTCTGCGAGCGTGTGCGCCACCAGCGCGTTGGCGTGGCCGTGGCCGAGCCCGTGCTCGGCCTTCAGCCAGTTGACGATTTCCATGTGCCTGCTGCCCGACCGGCTGCGGATCAGCGACTTCCAGTGCTCGATCGGCTTGCCGTAGGTCTTCTCGATCGACGGGAAGTAGGACGCCGGGCCTTTCACTTTTTCGGTCATCACTCCGCGGCCTCCAGCTTCGGCTTCGGCGCGAAATCCTGCGGGAAATGCTCGATCGCGCTCATCACCGGATACGGCGTGAAGCCGCCCAGCGCACAGAGCGAGCCGAACTTCATCGTGTTGCAGAGGTCGGCGACCAGCGCGAGGTTCTTCTCCGGCTCGATGCCGGCGCCGATCCTGTCGATGGTCTCGACGCCGCGCGTCGAGCCTATCCGGCAGGGCGTGCACTTGCCGCAGCTCTCGATGGCGCAGAACTCCATGGCGAAGCGCGCCTGTTTCAGCATGTCGGCGGTGTCGTCGAAGACGGTGATGCCGGCATGGCCGATCAGCCCGTCCTTTGCCGCGAAGGCCTCGTAGTCGAACGGCGTGTCGTACAGCGCGGGCGGGAAGTAGGCGCCGAGCGGCCCGCCGACCTGCACGGCCTTCACCGGCCGGCCGGTGGCCGTGCCGCCGCCGACGCCGTCGACGAGTTCGCCGAGCGTCATGCCGAAGGCCGTCTCGAACAGCCCGCCATGCTTCACGTTGCCGGCGATCTGGATCGGGATCGTGCCGCGCGAGCGGCCCATGCCGAACTCCTTGTAGAAGTTGGCGCCCTTGTCGAGGATGATCGGCACCGAGGCGAGGCTGATCACGTTGTTGACCACGGTCGGCTTGCCGAACAGGCCCTTGATCGCCGGCAGCGGCGGCTTGGCGCGCACCACGCCGCGCTTGCCTTCGAGAGAATTCAGCAGCGACGTCTCCTCGCCGCAGACATAGGCGCCGGCGCCGACCCGCACCTCGATGTCGAAGGCGTTGGGCGAACCGAGCACACTGACGCCGAGAATGCCCGCCTTGCGCGCGATCTCGATCGCCGCGTTCATCGTGGCCACCGCGTGCGGATATTCCGAGCGGATGTAGACGAAGCCCTTGGTGGCGCCCACGGCGATGCCGGCGATCGCCATGCCCTCGATGAGCACGAAGGGGTCGCCTTCCATGATCATGCGGTCGGCGAAGGTGGCCGAGTCGCCCTCGTCGGCGTTGCAGACGATGTATTTTCGGTCGTCGACCGCCTCCATCACCGTCTTCCACTTGATGCCGGTCGGGAAGCCGGCGCCGCCGCGGCCGCGCAGGCCGGATTCGGTCACCTTGTCGACGATGTAGGAGGGCGGCATGGACACCGCGCGCTTCAGCCCGGCGAGGCCGCCATGCGTCGCGTAGTCGTCGATCGACAGCGGATCGATGATGCCGCAGCGGGCGAAGGTGAGCCGCGTCTGCCGGGCGAGGAAGGGAATCTTATCCGGCTTGCCCAGCCACAACCGGTGCTGGTCGCCCCTGAGGAAGCCGGCGTCGAACAGCGAGCGCACGTCCTCCGGCTTCACCGGCCCGTAGGCGATGCGGCCCCTCTCGGTCATCACCTCGACCATCGGCTCCAGCCAGTAAAGGCCGCGCGAGCCGGTGCGTACGATCCGCGCCTTGAGGCGGCGGCGGGAAAGCTCTTCGCCGATTTCTGCCGCGACCTTCTCCGCGCCCAGCGCCAGCGCCCCGGAATCCTTGGGGATGTAGATCGTGATCGTCATGCCCGCACCTCCGCGGCGATCGCTTCGAGCGCCTCGTCGTCCAGCCGGCCGACGGGCTGGCCGTCGACCAGCGCCGCCGGCGCGCAGGCGCACAGGCCGAGGCAGTAGACCGGATCCAGCGTCACCGAGCCGTCCGTCGCTGTCTCGTGGAAGCCGATGCCGAGCAGTCCTTGCAGGCGCGCGGCAATGGCGTCGCCGCCCATGGACTGGCAGGCCTCGGCGCGGCACAGCTTAATGACGTGCCGGCCGGCGGGTTCCTTGCGGAAGTCGTGGTAGAAGCTGACGACGCCGTGGACCTCGGCGTTCGACAGGTTGAGCGCCTCGGCAATCACCGGCAGCGCCTCCTGCGGCACGCAGCCGAACTCGTCCTGCAGCCCGTGCAGTATGGGCAGCAGCGGCCCTTCGAGATTGCGCATCTCGGCGATGACCGAGACCGTGCGCTGGGCGATGTCGGTACTTGCAGGCTGCATCGTCATGCAGCGCCCTCCCTGGAACGGCGCTTCCGCGAGCGCCACTGTGCCGGTAGAATCCTGAGAATACCCGAAAAAATCAATAAAGACGTCCCGTTGTTCGATAGAAGTTTTCTATCGAACCGCCTTCTCCGGTCTTCTATCTCAGCTCCGCTGGGCGAAATCGTGCGCCAGCGCCATCGCCTCGTCCAATAGCGCCGAGACCAGCGGCGTGCGCGGCTCGCGCGGCGCCGCAACCAGCCCGACCACGTGGCTGGCGTCGGGCTCGACGATGGGGATGGCGCGGATCGGCTCGGCGAAACCGAACGTCTCGGCGAGGTTGAGCGGCATGATCGACGACCATTTGCCCGTGCGGATGTGCGAGAAGAGCACGATCATCGAGTTGGATTCCAGCGTCGGCCGCACCTGTACGCCGGCCTCGGCGAGGTGCTGGTCGATGATGCGCCGGTTCTGCATGTCGGGCGTCAGCAGGCAGAGCGGCAGGCGGCTGACCTCAGCCCACGTCACCGAAGTGCGGTCGGCGAGCGGATTCCCTGCTGCTGTGATCAGCTGGTAGCGCTCCGCATAGAGCGGCACCGAGACGACGCGCCCCAGCGGTTCGTTGTCGAGATAGGTGATGCCGGCGTCGATATCGAGATTGCCGAGCAGCGACAGCACCTCGATCGAGGTGCGCGACAGCACCGAGAACGTCACACCGGGGTGTTTCTCCCGGAACGGCGTCGTCAGCCGCGCCACCATGACCAGTGCGGTCGGGATCGCGGCGATGCGGATCCGACCCGACAGGCCGCGCTTTGCCGCGCGCATCTCCTCGCGCATGGCGCGCGTGTCGCCGACGATGCGCCGCGCCCAGCCGAGCACCTGCTCGCCCTCCGGCGTCAGGCTTTGGAAGCGGGAGCCTCGTTGCACCAGCATCACGCCGAGCTGGTCCTCGAGCTGCTTGATGCCGGCCGAGAGCGTCGGCTGGGTGATGCCGAGCGCCTCGGCGGCGCGGCCGAAATGGCGGGCCTTGGCCAGCGCGATGAAGTATTCGAGCTTGTCGATCATTCGCCCGAGACTACTGTCCAGCGCCGGCAGACGCCAGCGCGCATTGGACGTAGATGCCGCGCCAGGCCCCAGGTTCTGCGCGGCGGGGCGCCAATCAGACCGGATCGGCGAATGGCGTGTCGGGATCGCAGACGTAGAAGATCGCCATCGACGTCGGCTGTTCGGCATCGCGGTTTCGTCCAGTCATGCGCACGCCGGCCGGCTCCACGAACGCCTCGCCGGCGCGGATCGTCACCGGCGGCCGGTCGTCGAGCTCCAGCGTGAAGGCGCCCGTCAGAATGTACACGGTGACCGGAAACCGATGAGAGTGGTAGGGCGTTCGGTCGCCCGGATCGAGCGTGGCGAACAGCACGCGGACTTCCTGCTCGCTTCCGGTCGGCATGCCGGCGACCGTTTCGCGAAACAGCGGCGTCAGCTTTGCCGCGCCGGTCTTCCGGGCGCTCGTCGTGACGCCGATGGCAAGTCCGGCGATCGCGGCCCGCGCATCAATTGTCTTTTCCATCGTCGTTCTCCTTGCTGGCGTTTTCGAACCGGAATGTATCCGCGTCCCCCGGACGCCGGCAGCCGCGAGGTTGCGCAACGGACGCGCAGAAGCGCATAACTCGCGCATGTTCGAATGGAGTGACCTACGCTACTTCCTCGCAGTGGCCCGGCACGGCAGCACGCTCTCCGCGAGCCGGGCGCTCGGCGTCAACCAGTCCACCGTTCAGCGGCGACTGGGCGCCCTTGAGCGCGCGCTCGGACGGGACCTCGTGCACCGCCACCAGGCGGGCTACCGCCTCACCGAACTCGGCGAGGCGCTGCGGCCCTATGCGGCCCAGGTGGAGGCTTCCGTCGAAGCCTTCGATCGCCAGGCAAGAGCGTCCGGCGACGGGCTCGTCGGGGTCATACGGCTAACCTGCCCGGAACCGATCGTGGCGCGCATCACGGCGTCGCCGCTGCTCGACCTGTTCGGCGAACGCTACCCGGGCCTGCGCGTCGAATTCGTCATGAGCGACCGCTATCTGGATGTCGCGCGCGGCGATGCCGACGTCGCGCTGCGCTCGGGCGAGCCACACGACGAGACCCTGATGGGCCGCAAGATCGCGGATTCCATATGGGCAGTCTACGCCAGCGCCAGCTATGTCCAGCGGCGCGGGCGTCCCGAGAGCATCGCCGATCTCGACCGGTTCGAGATCATCGGTTTCGAGGGCATCATGACGGGGCACCGTGCGGCGAAATGGCTGGCGGCCGTGGCGCCGAACGCAACGGTCGCCGCGCGCAACGGCAGCGTGCTGGGCGTGATGCTGGCGGTGAAGTCCGGCGTCGGCGTCGCACCTCTGCCGACGACCATCGCCGATGCGGAGGTCGGCCTCGTCCAGGTACTGCCGCCCGTTCCGGAATTGTCGCGGGGTTGGTACCTGCTGACCCATCCCGACCTGCGCCGGACGCCACGTATTGCCGCCTTCTTTGATTTCGTCGTGGAGAACCTCGACGTGGTTCGGCCGATCCTGATGGGCTAGAGCTGCAATCGCTGGGCATCCCGCCGCGAGGCGTTGGCGGAATGCCGTTTCCATCCTATTCAGTGGGCGCGAAAACGGCACGGGGCACAAAGGTGGGAAAACACATCGTCGTCGTCGGCGCGGGCATCATCGGCGCCTCGATCGCCTGGCACCTGGTGCGCGGCGGAGCGCGCGTCACCGTCGTTGCGGCGGGCGGGGCGGGCGGCGTCGCCACGCCGGCCACCTTCGCCTGGATCAACGCCAGCTGGGGCAATCCCGCGCCTTACTTCCGCCTGCGCTCGCGCTCGATGCGGGAATGGTCGCGGCTCGCCGCCGAACTGCCGTCGGTCGGCCTGTCTTGGTGCGGCGGGCTCTGCTGGGACATGTCGCGCGCCGACCTCGAAGCCTACGCCGCGCAGCATGCCGGCTGGGGCTACGACATCCGCCTGGTCGACGGCGCTGACGCGCTGCGCATCGAGCCCGCCCTTGCCGAGCCGCCGGCGCTCGCCGCATATGCCGCGGGCGAGGGCGTCGTCGAGCCTGGCGCCGCGGTGACGGCGCTGTTGGGCGATGCGGTCGCCCGCGGTGCCGTGCTGCGCACGGGAGTGACGGTTCGCCGGCTCGCGGTCGCCGGCGGACGCGTCACCGGTATCGAGACCGACGAAGGCACGATCGCCGCCGACGAGGTGGTGCTCGCCGCCGGCATCGCCGTGCCCGCGCTTGCAGCCACCGCCGGCGTCGAAGTGGCGATGACGACGCCGCCCGGCCTGCTCGTCCATTCCAAGCCTCACCCGAAGCTGTTGAACGGTCTCGTGCTCGCCGAGGCGGCGCATCTGCGCCAGACCGCCGACGGACGCATCGTCGCCGGCGCCGACTTCACCGGCGCCGATCCCGGAAACGACCCGACGGCGACCGCGCGCGCTCTCTTCGTCCGGGCGAAGGCGATGCTGAAGGGTTCCGAACGCCTGGAGTTCGAAGCTTTCACCGTGGGCCTGCGTCCAACTCCCTTCGACGGCTTCCCGATCGTCGGCCGGCCCCAGCATTTCCAAGGCCTCTACCTCGCTGTCATGCATTCCGGCGTGACGTTGGCACCCGCTGTCGGCGTTTTTGCATCGCAGGAGATCCTGACCGGCCGCCGCGACCCGCTGATCGAGCCCTACAAGCACGGCCGCGCAAGTCTTTGAGCTGCTTTCGCCCCGAGCCTTCGCCGTCGTCGACGGTTGAGCCATGCGTTCCGGCGATGGCTCCAGGCCCGCGCACCGCGTCCGCGTGTGAGCGGGATCGAGGCACGCGCCGCTTCCCGCCGAATTTCCCTGACCCGTCAGTCACTTGCCTTGCGTCGTCCGCTGGCGTCGCAATGTCGCTTCCGTAACGCTTGGTTCTTTGGGATATCTCTATTATCTCAATGCCCGAAACCCAGGGATAGCGAACATGGCAGTCACCAAGGAAGCCGTCGTCGAGAAGCTGAAGACGGTGAACGGGCCCGATTTTTCCGGCAACATCATCGATCTCGGGCTGGTCTCCGACATCTTCATCGCCGATGCCAAGGTGTTCTTCTCGATCACTGTCCCCGCAGCCCGCGCCCAGGAACTCGAGCCGCTGCGCGCCGCAGCCGAGCGCGCCGTGAAGACCATTCCCGGCGTCGCCGGCGCCATGGTGGCGCTCACCGCGGAGAAGAAGGGCGGCGGCATGGAGGCCCCGGTCCCGCCCCCCGCGGCCCCCCCCCCCGCGCCGCCCCCCCCCCCCGCCGCCCCCCCCCCACCCCCCCCCCCCCCCCCCCCCCCCCCCCCCCCCCACCGCCC
>CAYJMY010000203.1:0-3695 GCA_964371125.1 uncultured Mesorhizobium sp.
ACATCGACCTTCGCCGAAACCCTCGACCTTGCGCCAAATGCCCTCCGGCAGAGCGATTCAATGTTCGCCGGAAATGCTCAAGAGGCACGGCAGCGGCCTCATCCTCGCACAAGCTTGACCGGCTAGCTTCGCGCCAAGGCGGCAATCCTGGCCGCGAGTGAACGGACCGGCACGCTACGTCATGGCGATAACCGAAACCACGATCGTACCGGAACTGCGCAAGCACAGCCGCGACATCGGCTTCGCGATCGGCATCATCGCGATCCTCTCGATCCTCTTCCTGCCGATCCCGCCCTTCGTGATCGACATCGGGCTGGCGGTATCGATCGCCCTGTCGGTCCTGATCCTCATGGTGGCGCTGTGGATCCCGCGTCCGCTCGACTTCTCGTCGTTCCCGACGATCCTGCTGATCGCCACGATGCTCAGGCTGTCGCTCAACATCGCCACGACGCGTGTGATCCTGTCGCACGGAAACGAGGGCACGACCGCCGCGGGCTACGTCATCGGCGGCTTCTCGAAGCTGGTGATGAGCGGCGATTTCGTCATTGGACTGATCGTCTTCCTGATCCTCGTCGTCGTCAATTTCATCGTCATCACCAAGGGCTCGACGCGCATCGCGGAGGTCGGCGCCCGCTTCACGCTGGACGCCATCCCCGGCAAGCAGATGTCGATCGACGCGGACCTGTCGTCGGGCCTGATCAACGAGAAGGAGGCGCAGCATCGGCGTCGCGAGCTGGAGGAGGAAAGCTCCTTCTTCGGCTCCATGGACGGCGCGTCGAAGTTCGTCCGCGGCGACGCCATCGCGGGCCTGATCATCACGGCCATCAACATCGTCGGCGGCATCACCATCGGCTACATGCGCCACAACATGAGCCTCGGCGAGGCGGCGGACGTGTTCGTCAAGCTCTCCGTCGGCGACGGTCTGGTCACGCAGATCCCTGCGCTCATCGTGTCGCTCGCCGCGGGCCTGCTCGTGTCGAAGGGCGGGACGCGCGGCTCGACCGACCAGGCGGTCCTGCATCAGCTCTCCGCCTATCCCCGCGCCCTCTACGTCGCGGCGCTGCTCCTCGGCGTCCTGGCCCTGGTTCCGGGATTGCCGGCCCTTCCGTTCCTGCTCCTCGCGGGCGCGATGATCTCCGTCGCATATATCATCCCGCTTCGCCTGAACCGCGAAAAGGCCGAGATCGCGCGCGCCGAAAAGCAGAAGGAGGCGACGAAGGAAGAGGAAGAAAAGAACTCGATCAAGACATCGCTGAAGACAGCGGAAATCGAACTCCTGATCGGCAAGCAGCTCTCCACCCGCCTCATCGCCTCGCACCAGGAACTCGCCTTCCGCATGGGCAAGATGCGCAAGAAGTTCGCCACCCAGTACGGCTTCGTCGTTCCCGAGGTGCGGTTGACGGATGATTTCAGCATCCCATCCAAGAGCTACCAGATCAAGATCCATGGAACGGTCGTGGCCGAGCACAAGATGCGCGTCGGCGAGGTGATGGTGCTGCTCGGCGCAAGCGAACCGCCCGACATGCCGGGCGAGGAAGTGCGCGAGCCGGCCTTCGGAATGCGGGCCTACTCGGTCCCCGAAACCTTCGCCGACGATCTCAAGCGCGACGGCTTCACCTTCGCCGACAACATGTCGGTCCTCCTCACCCACCTCAGCGAAGTCATCCGCAACAACCTGCCGCAGCTTCTGTCCTACAAGGACATGAAGGCCCTGCTCGACCGCCAGGATCCTGAGTACCGCAAGCTTGCCGACGAGATCTGCACCAGCCACATCACCTATCCCGGCCTGCAGGCGGTCCTCAAGCTCCTGCTCGCCGAGCGGGTCTCCATCCGCAATCTCCATCTCATCATCGAGGCGATCGCCGAGATCGCGCCTCATGTCAGACGAACCGAACAGATCGTGGAACACGTGCGCATCCGCATGTCGCAGCAGATCTGCGGCGACCTGACGGAAGCCGGCGTGCTGAAGGTCCTGCGCCTCGGCAACCGCTGGGACCTCTCCTTCCACCAGTCCCTGAAGCGCGACGCCAAGGGCGAAATCCGCGAATTCGACATCGATCCGCGGCTGCTCGAGGAATTCGGACAGGACGCCTCGAGGGTCATCCGCGGACACTTCGACGCGGGCGAGCGCTTCGCACTGGTGACGGCACCGGACGCCCGCCCCTACGTGCGCATGATCATCGAAAGGCTGTTCGCCACCCTCCCCGTGCTCAGCCATGTCGAAATCGCCAAGGGCGTCGAAGTAAAGGTGCTCGGAGCCATTTCTTGACGTTCGACGCCGGCCAGTTCGTCATCGCGGCCTTCCTGGCATTCTGCAGGATCGGCGGCTGCTTCATGGTGATGCCCGGCCTCTCCAGCATGCGCGTGCCGATGCAGGTCCGCCTGTTCGTCGCCATCGCCGTCTCAATGGCGATCCTGGCGAACAGCTGGGACCAGATCGCTCCATACGCGCTGAAGACCGTAGACGTGGTGGCGGCCTCCCTGGTCAGCGAACTGGCGATCGGGGTGCTGATCGGCCTGCTCGCCCGGATCTACCTGCTCGCCCTGCAGTTCATGGGGTCGGCCATCGCCATGATGATCGGCTATGGCGGCGGCGTGTCGTCGCTGATCGAAGAGGGCGAGCCGCAGGCGCCGCTCGCGACCATCATCTCCTTCTCCGCGCTCCTCCTCCTGTTCATCCTCGACTTCCATCACCAGGTGATCGCCGCACTGCTGGCGTCCTACAAGATCCTGCCGCCCGGCACGGGCTTCGACGCGCAGTCGGCGCTTGTCGACATCTCCGACACGCTGTCCGACACGTTCGTCGCCGTGCTTCGCCTCGGCAGCCCGTTCATCGCCTATGCCGTGCTGATCAATCTGGCGATCGGCTTCGTCAACAAGCTCACCCCGCAGATCCCCGTCTACTTCATCTCGCTGCCGTTCGTGATCGCGGGCGGGCTGATCCTCGTCTACTTCGGCATCATCCCCCTGCTGCGGCTGTTCGCCGACGGCTTCGTGCCCCTGACGATCGGGCGCTGACGGATGGGCACGCGCACGAAACGGCTGCGCCAGCTGATCGACCTGCAGCAGAAGCTGAAGTCGATCCACGAGACCCGCCACGCCGGGTTCCTGCGCGATGCGGCAGCGGCCGAAGCGGAGGCCGAGGACCTGGCGAGACACGCACAGGAGCCCTCGCCTCTCGCCGGCCTGTTTCCCGGCCTCTATGAGAGCCGTACCGCGCGGGCGCTGGAACGCAAGGCCGAGATGACGGCGCTCGCCGGGAAGGAGGCCCGCAAGATCGCCGCCGAAGAAGCGCGTACCGATGTCGTGCGGCGCAACTACCGGGATGCGGTACGGCAGGAGGAGCGCGCCGGCGCGGAAAAGGAAATCCTCGAGATTCTGTCGCGGCCGACGCCGGCGAAGTAGGACTTTTCGGCGACCCGGCGCGTCCCTCGCACGGGCAAGCCTGCGGCAAGCTTCTTCGTCCATGATGCCCTGGACGAAATGAAGTCCGGAAATCCCGAGACATGGCCGTATCACCTCCCAGCGACATCGTGCTCGACGTGGCCAGGGCCGCCGACAGTTCGCAGATTGCCGAGGCGCGCACGCGGCTGGCGAACGCGTCGGCCACGCGCCGGGCCGAGGGGGCGTTCTCGCTCACCGAAACGGCGGCGGCGACCGACTCGCGGGACGCCGCTTCCGCGACGGCCGTGCCG
>CAYJMY010000203.1:3705-8527 GCA_964371125.1 uncultured Mesorhizobium sp.
CGATGGTCCTGCGCAACTTCGTCGAGGCGATGATGCCGAAATCGGCCGAAGCGGTCTACGGCAAGGGGCTGGCCGGCGACATGTGGAAGTCGATGATGGCCGAACAGGTCGCCAACGTCGTCGCCGAACGCGGCGGGGTCGGCATCGCCGACCGCGTGCTCGGCGACTACTACATGAACGCAGATCGAAAGGTGCCTTTGGCCGGCGTCGCGACGGGCGAAGCGAAGGCCGAGACCGACACCCAGTCGATGCTGTCGAATGCCCTCGTCCAGGAGATGCAGCTCAGTCTCGTCCGGGCCCTCGGCGAGAGCCCGGCTTCCGAAACTGGCGACGACAGGACCTGACACGACCCGACATCGGATCATACGAGAATGTCTGAATATTCGGATACGCTGCAAGTCGCGACCCCGCGACGGACAACGAGCTGGGAGCCGGCGCCGGGCGGCGGACGCGGCGTCGCCCTCACGGCGATCCTCGGACGCATCGAGGAGGCGATCGACGTGGAGACGAAGGCGATCCGCTCGGATCCGAAGTTCGACCTCAGCGCATCCAACGCCCGCAAGAGCCGGCATCTCTACGAGCTCAACAAGGCCATGAAGGGGCTCTCGAGGGGCGATCTCCGGCCCGAGGACCGGACCGGCATCCTCAGGCTGCGCGACAAGCTGTCGACGAACGAAGCAACCATCCGGGCGCACCTGAGCGCCGTAACCGAGGTCGCGGCCCTGCTGCAGGACGCGATCGAACGTCACGAGGCCGACGGGACCTATTCCTCTGCCGCGTTCGGTCGAGCGGGCGGCGCATGATCAAGTTCATCGTCGGCGCGCTGTGGTTGTGCGCGGTTACCGCAGGGACGATCTTCTTTTCGTTTTCGGCATCTGCGCCGAAGAGCGAGTCGGACGCCAAGGATCCCGCCTACTTCGGCGGCCTCGACTATATCAAGGCGGACATGATCTCTGTCCCTCATATCTACGATGGCGAGGTGCAGGGATACTTCCTGGCGCGGCTGGTCTACACAGCCGAGCCCGACAAGCTGAAAGCGTTGACCGTTCCGATGCAGAACCTGCTGCTCGATTCGGTCTATGAATTCATCTACGGGAACTTCCCGGTCGACGTCACGAAACCCGACAGCTTCAATCTCGAAGCGATGAAGAGCGGCATCCGCAACAACATCAACAAACGTTCGGGATCGGAGCTGATCCACGAAGTCCTGGTCGAGCAGGTCGACTACATCCCGAAATCCGAGATCCGCGACAATGCACTCAAGCGGCGGATCGCGCCGACCAAGTTCCTGACGACGACAAAGGACGCTGCTTCCGAAGGAGGCGCGACAGATAGCGGCGGGCATTGATACCCGCCGGAATGAAGCTCAGCGGAAGATCGGCTTGCGTTTCTCGAGGAATGCCGCGAGGCCCTCACGCGCGTCGGCGCCAGTCTGCGACAGCGCGGCGCTCAGGCTCTCGGTATAGAGCCCGTCGGCGCGCGACATGTCGTCGATACGGGCAATCGACTGGATGATCAGGTAGTTGACCAGAGTCGCATTGTCGGCGATCTGAAGCGCCAGTTCGCGGGCCCTGGCCAGGCCTTCACCGTCGCCAACCAGATAATGGGCAAGGCCGAGCCGTACGGCCTCCTCGGCGAGGTAGGCCCTGCCTGTCAGCATCATCTCGGTCATGCGGTCCGCGCCGAGGATGCGGCCGACCCTGACGGTGGCGCCGCCGCCGACGAAGATGCCGCGCTTGCCTTCGGGCAGCTGGAAGCGCGCCGTCGGCTCGGCAACGCGCACATGGGCTGCGGCCGCGATCTCGAGGCCTCCGCCCATCACCGCACCCTGGAGGACAGCGACCACCGGCAACCCGCCGAACTGGATCATGTCCATCAGCGCATGCCAGTTGCGCGAGTGCCTGAGAACCTCCGGCGGTTCGCGATGCACCTGTTCGGCGAGATCGAGGCCGGCTGAGAAATGCCCGCCCTCGCCGCGAAGGATGACGACGCGGACCTCCTTCGGCGGCGCCGAGAAGAACGAACGCAGCTCGGAGAGCAGCACGTCGTTGATGGCATTGCGCTTGTCCGGGCGAAGAAAGCTGAGCGTCGCGACGGGACCGTCGATGCCGACGCCAAGAACGCCCTCGGAACCGGCGCCGTCCGCCCCGTTCCTCGACTTCGCTGCATTCATGGCGCTTCCCCGTTATGCCAGGACCGACCGGGTCCCGGGAGATTGTTAGTCAATATAACATTCCGTGGCGGTCTGCCGCAACGGCGGCCGTGTTCCGCCGGGCGACCTGTCCTTGCGGGCGGCACCGGCCACAGCGTGCGGTCGCACGAATTCTGGGCATTTCCGCCGGCGGAGGTAGCAATCCGCGACGATTCGAACAGAATGGCGGTAGACTGGAAACGAAAGGAACGCGGTCCGGCGCGCCAAGCACGCCGCACCCGCAAGACAGCTTGATGCCAAGGACGCGTGGGACCGTAACAACTTCGGCGGCAGCGACGGAAAAGACCTCCGCTGCGATCCGCCTGCCTGACGAGCTGTCGCGGATCGTGCCGCGCATGGACGCGATTATCGGCTACAAGCTCCGTCGCGCCCAGCTCGGCGTGTTCCAGGACTTTCTGCTGACGTTCTCGAAGATGAAACTCCGACCGGCGGAGTTCTCGGTGCTGGCGATGATCGCCGACACGCCCGGACAGAAGCAGACCGAGATCGCCGGCCAGCTCGGCATCAAGCGAGCCAATTTCGTCGCGCTCATGGACGGGCTCGAGCGCCGGGGACTGGCGGAGCGTCGCAAGACCGAGGCCGACAAGCGCTCGCATTCGCTTCACCTGACGCCCGAGGGCGTGCGCTTCGTGAAGAAGATGTCGGCGCTGTGGCGGGAACATGAGGACCGCCTCGTCGCACGTCTCGGCGGACCGGCGGAAAGGGACAGGTTGATCGCGCTGCTCGACCGCATCCTCGGCCCCGATTCGTGATCTTAGAGCATTTCCGGTGAACATTGGTTCGCTCTGTTTCTCCGATGGCGAGGCGATCCGCCAGGAGAGACGCGAAGGTCGTGGTGGTACCACGGCCGAGCGGCTCGACGAAGTGGGCGCCCGCCAGCGGGAAACCCTTCGGGCCGGGTGCATTTGGCCCAAATCCTTCGGGTTCCGGCTCGGCCGATGCGCCACATCGACCTTCGCCGGAACCCTCGACCTTGCGCCAAATGCCCTCCGGCAGAGCGATCCAATGTTCACCGGAAATGCTCTAAAGCGCGTCGCGCGATAGCGCCGCGACGACCTGCGGCGGGATCGGGACGGACTTGATGCGGTTCGGATCGGCCGGATCGCGCCCGGTCCAGACGCGCGTCTCGTGCGCCTCGATGGCGAGTTGCCCGTCCTTGAGCACGCGATGGCGGATGTCGAAGCTCGAACGCCGGATCTCCGCCGCACTGGTCTCGATCGTGATGACGTCGCCGTAACTCGACGGAATGATGAACTTGGCGCCGGTATCGACCATCGGAATGCCGACGATGCCGAACGCCTTGGTCCAGGCGATCTTCTTCATCCCGAGCGCGGCCTCGAACAGATAGGCGGTCGATGCGTCGAACATGGCGAAGTAGCGGGGGTAGAAGACGATTCCCGCCGCGTCGCAGTCGCCCCATTCGATCTCGACGTTGCGCCGGTTGACCAGCATCGCCGCCCTCCTCAGCCGATCTCGGCGTTTTCGACAGGATCGCGATACCCTGCCCGCCGCCGATGCAGGCCGAGGCGATCCCGTAGCGCAGGCCGGACAGGCGAAGCTCGCGCGCCACGGTGGTGGTGATGCGGACGCCGGTCGCCCCCAGTGGGTGGCCGAGCGCAATCGCGCCGCCGTTCACGTTGAGCTTTTCCTCATCGAGCCCGAGTTCGCGCGAGCAGGCCATGACCTGCGCGCCGAAGGCTTCGTTGATCTCGATCCGGTCGATGTCGGAGAGGGAGAGCCCGGCGAGGTCGAGCAGCGAGCGGATCGCCGGCACCGGGCCGATGCCCATGATGTGCGGCGGGACGCCGATGCTGACGGCGGCGAGGATGCGCGCCAGCGGCCTGCCGCCCTTCCGCGCGACATAGGCGGACGAGCCGACGAGCGCCGCGGCCGCGCCGTCGACCACGGCCGAGGAGTTGCCGCCGGTCTGGACGCCGCCGAATGCGGGCCGGATCCTTGCCAGCGCCTCATAGGGCGACGGCCGGACGTGGCTGTCGACGGAGACCGCCTCCACTTTGCGCGGCAGGCGGATGCCGCGTGGATTGAAGCCGTCCACCGCGAAGGCCTCGGTCACCACGGGAACGATCTCTCCGGCCAGATAGCCGCTCTCCTGGGCCTTCACCGCGCGGGCGAAGCTGCGCTCGGCGAAGCGGTCGACCTCCTCGCGCGTTATGCCGTACTGCCTGGCGAGGTTCTCGGCAGTGTCGCCCATCGTGCACGAGACGGCCGGGTCGAGCAGCGCTTCCCAGAGGAAGTCCTTGAACTCGACCTGACCCATCTTGAAGCCGTTGCGATGCGTGTAGGCCGCAACCGGATTCCGGCTCATCGATTCGGCGCCGACGCACAACGCCAGGTCAACGCGCCCCTGGGTGACGAGATCGGCCGCCTGGACGAGGGTCTCAATGCCGGTACCGCAGATGCGCTGGACCAGATGCGCCGGGCGCTCGAAGGGCACACCGGCATAGAGGCCGATGTGGCGCGGCGTCATGTAGGCGTCGAACGAGGCCTGGGCCATCGATCCGGCGATCGTCGTGCCGACGTCGCGCGGATCGGCGCCGGGCTGTTCCCGCCCCGCCCGCGCGGGCGTGATTCCGAGGTGGCTCGGCGAGC
>CAYJMY010000204.1:0-1632 GCA_964371125.1 uncultured Mesorhizobium sp.
TGGATCGGCGGGCTCGATGCCGCGCCGATCCTGATCCTGCTCGCCTTCGTCGTCTTCTACCTTCTGCTCGGCGCCGTGATGGACAGCTTTGCCGTCATGGTCATCACCGTGCCGGTGGTGACGCCGATCATCCTCGGCCTCGGCTACGACATCCACTTCTGGGGCGTGCTCATGCTCGTGATCGTAGAACTGGGGCTCATCACGCCGCCCTTCGGCATCAACCTTTTCGTCATCAAGAGCCTGCGGCCGGACGTCCCTCTCGGCAGGGTTATGAAGGGTGTGATGCCGTTCATCGCCGCCGATGTCGTCAAGATCGTGCTGCTGATTGCTTTCCCCGCGATAGCGCTGTGGCTGCCCTCGACCATGCGATAGCCGCCGGTCAGGCCATTGCATTGTCAACGAGTTGATCGACATTCCCGTCGGCGAGGAAGCCAGCGGCCAGGGCTTTCAACGGGTTGAGGGGCGGCATTCCGGCAAACAACCTCTCGAGCGAGGGATCCGGTTCAAAAGTGATGCCTTGCACCGCATCCGGCCCGAAACGCCGCCCCAGCGCGGCGACGACGTCGCCGATCTGCGCATGCAGCGCGGGAAGCTGCCAGACGCGCGACGACGGCATCCCGTCTTGCCGGAGCCTCGCAGCGTGGAGCAGGTTGTCGACGCAGACGCGACGCGACATCCACCAGGAGGCGGCGCCCGGCCGCACCGGGCAGACATAGGGCTCGCCCGTCCTCGCCTTGTGAAAGATCTGGCTCATGAACGCCGAGCCGTGTCCGGTCTCGGCCGGGGGCCGGGGGACTATGCCGGGCAGCCGCACGCTGCGCGCGTCGATCGCCCCGCGCCGCGACAGGTCGGCCAGATGAATCTCGGTCATGAGCTTGTGGGCCCCGTAGCTCATCGACGGGCGTGGCAACGCATCCTCGCTGAACGAGGCCGCAGGCAAAGGACCGTAGACGGCGATCGTACTGGCGAAGACGACGAGGGGACGCTCGCGCGCGCCTTCCCGCGCCGCCAACCGGCGGGCGATGCCGGCGGGGGCTGTCAGGTTGATCGCTTCTCCCCCATCGGCGCGTTTTTCGGCGGCCGCGCCGGGTACGCTGGCGAGATGGAACAGGACATCTACCGGGCTCTGCAGAAGCGCGTCGAGGTAGATCGGATCGGTGAGATCGCCGCAATGCCAGCGCGCGAAGCCGGGCAGCGCCATATCCGAGGCCGCGCGGTCCGCCAGGATCAGTTCATCAACGGCGACGCCCAGCGCGCCGCGATCGTCCGCCAACCGGTGCGCAAGGCCGTCACCGACGAAACCCGACGCGCCGGTGACGACGATCCTCATCGGCGGGCCGCGTTCCGCCCCTGCAGCGCTTCCGCGATGTCGGGCGAGTATCTGGCGTCGACAAGCACGAAAAGCACTCGCGCCGGCGCGCCGGAGCGGTTGGCCCATGCGTGGTTCGTGCCGCGCTGGACGACAACTGTGCCCCGCTCCAGTTCGACTTCGCTGTCGTCTAGCACCAGCGTAAGGCGTCCCTCGAGAACGACGCCGTAGTCGATCGTTTCGGTCCGATGCATCAGCGGGTGAGGCGAATCCTCCTTCACCGTCGAGGCGGAGGCGTCGCCCATGGATGCGAAGTGCTCGCC
>CAYJMY010000204.1:1642-8511 GCA_964371125.1 uncultured Mesorhizobium sp.
TCGCCCATCCGCGCCGCGACGGTTGCCAGGAGTTCGTCGGTGTCCGGCGGAATTTCCACGATGCGGACGCGCGTCCCGTGGCGCGGCGGCGGCAGCATCAGCGGGCCGGCGGTCGGGTCCTCGCCGTTGTCGATGACGGGCGGTGCGCCGGAGGTCGCCCAGACCTCATGGAAGAAGGTTCCGGGCACCGTCGGCAGCTCGACCGAGGTCGGTAACGGCCCTTCGCTGGCGACGACGGCCTTCCCTGTGGCGTCATGGCCGGTGACGACGCGGCGGATCGGTGGAAAGTTCATGAATCACCTCCTGAAGCCGGGCGCATATTCGCCCTTCACCCAGACCCGGCCGTCGCGCAATTCGATCTCGACCGGCGTCAGGCTCTGGCCGAGGCATGGGCCGAGCACGCAGCCGCCGCTGGCGATGTCGAAGAGCGCCCCGTGCGCGAAGCACATGATCCGTTCGCCCGACGGTTCGAGGAACTCGTCCTTCTTCCACGCCATGCGCGCGCGGTCGTAGTGCGGGCAGTGATTGCGCCAGGCATGCACGAAATCGCCGCGCCGCACGACGAACATCGTGTCGCGCCCCTCGCCCAGCGGGTCGAAACCGCGTGACCTGCCGTCGGCGAGGTCTTCGAGGCGGCAGAGCGGCTCGGCGATCTCGCGAGGTTCGGCTCTGCGGCGCTGCGCGGCGCTCATCCTTAGCCCTGCTTGCCAGGGGGCGGCCCGCCCGGGGCCCACTTCTCGACGTTCTCGAAAAGGAAGAGCTGTGCGGCTTCGGCCGACATCGGCGTCTCGCGCTCGGTCCACTCGCCGTCATGGAGGTCCATGTCGGCGTCATACTCGACATGCGTGCCGAGCGGCGAGTTGAAGTACCAGAACCAGTTCGATCCGAACTTGTGCCGGCCGGGGCCCCAGAAGCTCTCGTAGCCCTTCTTGACCATGCGCGAACCGGCCAACATCAATTCGGTCGGACCCTGCATGTGGAAGGCTAGATGCTCCAGACCCTGCATGTAGGCCGGCGTCTGGATCATGAACAGAACGTGGTGGTCGAAGTTCGACTGGGGGCGAAGGAACGGCCCGGTGTTGGTGAACTTGTCGGTAATGACGAACTTGAGACGCTCGATGTAGAACTTCGCCAGCCGCTCCATGTCGGGAACGAAATAGACGATGTGCGACAGGGTACGCGGCTTGGCTTCGGCGTCCTGGTTGGCGCCGAGCACGTTGGCGGGGCGGCCCGGCTTCGCGCCGGGACTGTTGATCATCTCGGCCGGCAGGTCGAGCTTGCGCCGCGTCGTGACGCGAAAGCCGAGCGCGAAGTCGAGATCGTCGCGGCATGACAGCGAACCGTCGACCTCGCGTACCACGTCGCGGTCCTTGCCGAGTTCCGCCGCGATCTCCTCCAGGGTCTCCTGGTCCTCGACGCCATAGATCGTCTTGCGCAACATCGACGCCGTTGGCAGCGGTTTGGGCAGGGAGGGGTCTTTCCGCTTGCGGATCGTGATGCCGGTGCCGTCGAGCGCGTGATAGCTGCCGCCGGCCTCGGTCCTGTTTGCCTCGTCGAGACCATAGTCGATGAGGAAAGCGCGGCAGGCATCGAGGTCGTCAACGCCGAAGATGAGTTCGTCCGGCCCAATTATGCGCATAACGTCATGATCCTCAAAGTCGTGCCGGCCCCGGTCCCTGGGCGCGCAAAACCATCAGCCGGCAGGCTCGGCGCGCAAACGGACAATTCTATACGGCGGACGCGGTCTTGCCGGGCCCGCGGCGGTGGTCAGTCTGCCTTGGCAGCGTCGAGTTCTTCCTTGAACATCTTGACCAGTTCGGCGCCGCCGGGCGCGCGCTCGACGAAGCCTGCCTCGATGGCCGGCAGCATCTTCTCGCGCACGGCCGCTGTCTCTTCGGGCGTCGCGTGCGTTACCGTGTGCTTGCCGCCGGCCTCGACCATCTTCATCGCGCCGGATTCCCATTCGTCGACGAATTTGCCGAAGGTCCGGCTTCCCTCGCAGCCGGAGTGCTTCTTAAGCGCGGCCTGTGCCTCCGGCGACAGCGAATCCCACCTGGCCTTTGCCATGAAGACAACGCCAGCAGCACCGCCCAGCGGCATTACGTGGTGGTCGGTCGTGACCTCGTTCAGGCGGAAGGCGGGGAATGCGGTGAAGTTGATGATCGTACCTTCGGCGGTCCCACGCTGGAGGCCTTCGTACATCTCGGTAATGCCGAGCGAGAGCGGCGCACCGCCGTAAGCGCCGACGATCGCTGCCGACGCAGGCGTGGTCGTGATGATCTTCTTGCCCGCGATGTCTTCAAGCTTCGCCGCAGGCAAGCCGTTCATATGGAGGGAGGCCTGCGGAAACTCGACCCACAGAAGCGGGACGATATCGCCGAGCGCCGGCACGAAGGCCCCCTTTTCGCTCATGCGGCAGACTGCGACCGAACCCTGCTCCGAGCTGTCCACCAGGAAGGGGAGCGTCGCCACGAGCGTTGGCCCGAACTTGCCCGGGTTCTGGACCGTAAGGCCCCACGAGATCTGCACGACGTCGTCGATGACGCGATCATAAAAATTGGTGTGGTTGGCGATGGTCGGGCCGTGGCGCAACTCGATCGTCACCGCGCCGTTCGAGTCCGCATTGACGCGCTCTGCCCAGGGCACAAGGAAGCCAGCATTGATCGGATGCTGTTCTGGGTTTGTGGTGGCAAAAACAAGCGTCTCCTGAGCGTTTGCAACGCCCGCCAGTGCCATCACGACACCTGAAAGCAGCGCCTTCATGAACGTCTTCATGCGATCCTCCCTCTGCGAACGGGCCTTCCTGTCGGCACCCATTACGAGGGTCACGCTACACACCGTGCATGCTTTCAGGAAATCCAATGATGGAATGCCATCTATTGAAACCTTGAATGCATGTCCGTCTTGTGGCTCAGTGCGGCGGCGTACCGACGGAACGGGAGGAGCAGGCGGCGATGCGCTTCAAACGGCTTGACCTCAACCTGCTTGTGGCCCTGGACCACATGCTGCGCCTGCGCTCCATCTCGCGGGCGGCCGAGCAGATGAACATGAGCCAGTCGGCGATGAGCAACGCGCTGACGCGACTGCGGGAGTATTTCGACGATCCGCTGCTGGTCCAGGTGGGCCGCCGGCTGGATCTGACGCCGCGCGCGCAAGCCATGCAGGACCTGGTGCGCGATATACTGGTCCGGGTCGACGCGGCGATTTCCTCCGACACCGAGTTCGACCCGGCCCAGTCGAGCCGCGAATTCTCTATCCTGCTGTCGGACTTCACCATGCAGGTGCTGATGCCGCACGTGCTCCGCCTGGCCTATGCGGCATCGCCCTCTATCCGCTTCCGTCTGCTGCCCCAGCAGACCTTTCCCTATCTCGAACTGGACCGTGGGGAAGCGGACCTGCTGATCGCGCCGAAGGTGTTTTCGTCGCCCGATCATCCGAGCATGGCGTTGTTCGAGGACGAGTACTGTTGCCTGGTGTGGAAGGGCAGCCGGCTGGCGGAGGGTCCCCTCACCGAGGTGGATTTCATCTCGGCCGGCCATGTGCGCATGGTGCCCAGCACCGGCGCAAACTCGTTCGAGGACCAGTTCCTCGAGAAGCGCGGGATTTCACGGCGCATCGAAGTCAACTGCTACAGCTTCACGGCACTGCCGTACCTCGTGCTGGGCACGGACCGCATCGCGACCGTGCACGGGCTGATCGCACGACACGCCATGTCTCACCTGCCGCTCGTGCGCCACCCGCTGCCGTTTCCCTGGATCGCGCTCGACGAGGTGCTCCAGTGGCACGGCCATCGAAGCCGGGATTCAGGCCTCATCTGGCTGCGCGACGTCTTCAGGAAGGCAGTCGGGGAAATGCTGTCCGCGCCGTCGTAATGATTCCGTGAATGCATCTCATCCATTCTCTTGATTTCCCAAATTGCCCGGCAGTGATTACGAGCCTGGGAAAGGGAGGAGAACATGAGGCTGAATTCTGTATTGATCGTAGGCGGCGGCATCGGCGGACTGACGGCCGCCATCGCGCTGCGGCGCAAAGGCTATCCGGTCGAAATCATCGAGAAGGACGCGTCGTGGACCGTCTACGGCGTCGGCATCATCCAGCAGTTCAATGTCGTGCGGGCGATGAATTCGCTCGGCATGCTGGACGATTACATGGCGGAGGCCTACGGCTTCGACTACACGGAAATGTTCACGCCCACGGGCCAGAAGATCGCGGAGTTCCCGACGCCGCGCCTGGCGGGTGAGCAGTTCCCGTCGAACGCCGGCATCCGCCGCACCGATCTCCAGCGCGTGCTGGCAACGCGGGCGAAGAAACTGGGCGTCAGGGTCCGCCTCGGCGTCACCGCCGAAACGCTCGCCGACGACGGCGCCGGCGTCGACGTCGGCTTTTCCGACGGCACCCAGGGCCGCTACGACATCATCGTCGGCGCCGACGGCGTCTTTTCGCGGACGCGAACGCAGATCTTTCCCGATGCGCCAGGGGCCCGCTACACCGGCCAGTGGGTCTGGCGGTACAATTTCCCTCAGCCGGCCGATCTCAACTGCATCCGCATCTATACCGGTCCGCACAGCGCCGGCCTGGTGCCGCTCGGCAAGGGGCTCATGTACATGTTCCTGCTGAGCCGGGAAGAGCCGTCGTTCCGGCTGGCGAAAGAGGGTTCTGCCGCGGTGATGCGCGACCGGACGAAAGGCGCCGCGCCGCAGATCGTCGCGCTTGCGGAGCACATCACCGACGACGAAGGCGTGGTCGGCCGGCCGCTGGAAACGGTGTTCGTCGAGGGCGACTGGCACAAGGGCCGCGTCGTGCTGATAGGCGACGCCGTGCATGCCTGCACGCCGCATCTGGCGCAGGGCGCGGGTCTGGCGATCGAAGACGGCGTGGTTCTGGCCGACGAACTGGAAAGGGCAAACGATCCGCAGTCCGCCTTCAGGGCGTTCCAGGAGCGCAGGTTCGACCGGGCGAAGTTCATCGTCGTCAATTCCGTCCGCATGGGCGACAGCCAGATGGGCAAGATCGAGCACGTCGACATGGCCGACCTGAACCGCCAGTCGATCGCGCTGATGGCGCAGCCGATCTGATCCCTCGGCACGACAATCGGAGAAGGCCCCATGGCTCTGTTCGAGTACTTTCCAAACTACGTGTGGAATCTCTCCATATCGATCGCAATGGCGAGCGGGGCGGAACTGGGCGAGATCATGGACATGTGCCAGCCCCTGCTGGCGAAGGCGCAGGCCGGCGAGGACGCCGGCACCGCCGACTTCCTGCGCGAATGGGTCAATGTCGCCGACAGGCTGATCGGCCTGGCCGAGGAGGACGAGGCAAAAGGCCGGCTGCTTTCGGCCGGGCCGAAGCTGCAGCGCGCGGCGCTGTACCTTCTGACGGCAGAACGCATGCAGGGACACGGCCATCCCGGCCGTGCCGAAACCTATGCCAGGGCGCTTGCCGCTTTCGCCAAGGGTGTCCGATACAGCCATGAGAATGTCGAGCGTTTCGATATCCCCTATCGGGGCAAGGCGGTTCCGGTGCTCTATACCCGCGCCGAGGGCGTCTCCGGTCCCGCGCCGGCGGTCGTCTATCTCAATGGTCTCGACAGCAACAAGGAACTGCTGTTCTGGTCGCGCCTCCCGCGCGAGCTTGCGAAGCGCGGAATCTCGACGCTCTGCGTCGACCAGCCGGGCACCGGCGAGACGTTACGGCTGCATGGTCTGCCGGCAACATGGACATCGGAAGACTGGGGCACGCCCGTCTATGAGTGGCTGGCGGCGCGCGACGATGTCGACGCTGCGCGCATCGGTGTCACCGGAATATCCCTCGGCGGCTTCTACGCGCCACGCGTCTGCGCCTTCGAGCCGCGTTTCGCGTCGGGCGCGGTCTGGGGCGCGAACCACAACTGGGCTGAGGTGCAGCAGAAACGCCTGAAGCGAGAGGGCGAAAACCCGGTGCCGCACTATTGGAAGCACGTCCAGTGGGTGTTCGGCGCGACCGACATGGACGACTTCCTGGAGAAGTCCGCCGGCATGCACCTCGACGGCGTGATGGAGAGGATCAGGGTGCCATTTCTCGTCACCCACGGGGCGAAGGACCGGCAGATCAGCGTCGACTATGCGCGGCAGAGCTACGATCAACTGGTCAATTCGCCCCGGCGCGAACTCAGGATCTTCACCGAACGCGAGGGCGGCGTGGAGCATGTCGGCGCCGACAATATGAGCTTCGGCCGCTCCTACATCGCCGACTGGTTTGCCGAAACGCTGGGCGGGCGGGTGAGCTGAGCCCGGTTGTTAACCACCTAGCCTGGAAACGCGACTCGAAACGAGGCATCCAGATACCCGCTTCTGGGCAGAGGGAGGTGTACCTCAATGGCAGACATGGGGGCGCAAAGCCGCCATGTGTTTCGTTCCGGCGGGCGGTCCGCTTTTGGGGACTGGTACGAACGCGGTCGTGATTCCCTGCACAACAAAAAGATTCCCTGCTGGTCGAGGTAGGGAAATGTGCGGTCGACTTATTGAATTCATTGAGATTTTTTCGACGGACCATGCCCAAGACTGGCCGTGGGCGACAAAATTCCCTGCAAATTCCCTGCGACCAGGCAATTCGCGACCGGAGACGGGTTCGCTCCAGACTGCAAACACCACCACCCGGCCCTCTGATTTAGTTGATCTTTTTCGCTTTCTCGTCCCGATCAACGGCCACAGAAGAAACAGCTGCAGTGAGAATCGAGGCCGCCAGGCCCGCGATTCTTGGCATTTCGGCTGATTGACGAGTTTCTTATGCAATGCGCCGTGTCGAGACGGATTTGGCGATCGGCGTCTAGAGCACGTCCTGCAAACCCTGGATCACTCTGCCGGCGGGAATCCGGAGCAAGGTCGAGGTCT
>CAYJMY010000205.1:0-8503 GCA_964371125.1 uncultured Mesorhizobium sp.
GGTCACCGCAACGTCGGCGACCCTGGCGAAGAAGGCTCGAATGGAGACGGCGTTGGTCGTGTCGTCGGCGCCCTGGTCGATGACCTTGAGGACGTCGTCGGCCCCGATGATCGAGGCGGTGATCTGTACGCCGCCGGTGCCCCAGCCATAGGGCATCGGCATCTCGCGCGAGGCGAACGGCACCTGGTAACCCGGGATGGCGATGCCCTTGAGGATCGCCCGGCGGATCATGCGCTTGGTCTGCTCGTCGAGATAGGCGAAGTTGTAGGTTGCGATGTCGGCAGTCAGGGCGCTCATTCGGCCGCCTCCCGGATTTCGGTTCCAACGGCGGCGGAAGGCCGTTCGTGCTCGGCGCGCATGCGGCGCACGAGGTCTAGCTCGGCCTGGAAGTCGACGTAGTGCGGCAGTTTCAGGTGCTCGACGAATCCGGTCGACTGGACGTTGTCGAGATGCGAGATGACGAACTCCTCGTCCTGTGCCGGCGCGACCACATCCTCGTCGAACTCGCGCGCCCTCAGCGCCCGGTCGCAGAGCGACATGGCCATGGCCTTGCGCTCCGACTGGCCAAAGACCAGGCCGTAGCCGCGGGTGAATTGCGGCGGCGCCTTTGCCGAGCCCTTGAACTGGTTGACCATCTGGCATTCGGTGACGCGGACGCGGCCGAGCGGCACGGCGAAGGGGAGTTCGGGGACGTCGAGTTCCAGCTCGACCTCGCCGATGCGAATCTCGCCGACGAAGGGGTGCGTGCGCCCGTAGCCGCGCTGGGTGGAGTAGCCCAAAGCGAGCAGGAAGCCCTCGTCGCCGCGCGCCAGCGCCTGCAGCCGGGCATCGCGCTCCATCGGGAACTCGAGCGGCTCGCGGGTGATGTCGGCGACCTCGCGGTCGACGGGCAGTTCGCCGTCGGATTCGATCAACCCTTCGCCGGCAAGGATCTCGGAGACCCGCGGCATGCGCTCATCGCTCGCCGGCTTCTGCACGGGGGTATCGACCGCGCCGCCGGCGGCGAGTTCCGGATCGAGTAGACGATGGGTGTAGTCGAAGGTCGGCCCGAGCAGCTGGCCGCCGGGCAGGTCCTTGTAGGTCGCCGAGATGCGCCGCTCGGTGAGCATGGCGGCAGTGTCGACGGGGCGCGTGTAGCAGAAGCGCGGCAGGGTAGTGCGGTATGCGCGCATCAGGAAGATCGCCTCGATCAGGTCGCCGCGCGACTGGACGATGGCAAGCGCCGCAAGTTCGCGGTCGTAGAGCGAGCCCTCGGCCATCACACGGTCGACGCCCAGCGCCAGCTGTTCGACGATCTGGTCGAGCATCAGCGCGGGCACGTCGCGGTCGCCGCGGCGGCGGTCGGCGAGCAGCCGGTGGGCGTTGCTGATGGCGGCCTCGCCACCCTTGACGGCGACGTACATCTCAACCCTCCTGCGGCTCGATGCGGGTGGTGCGCGGCAGGCAGGCAATGCCCTCGGGCGCAGCCAGGATGATGTCGACGCCGCGCGGGAAGCGGGCGCCGTTCTGCCGCCACTGTTCGACGAAATGGCGCGGCAGCGGGGCCGGCGCGATCGTCGCGCTGGTGGAGATGCCGGGGCCGCGCAGGACCAGCTTCTGGCCGCCGGACAGTGACTCGACCTGGAGGATCAGGGTCGCCGAGCGGTCGGGATACTCCTGGGTACCCTGGGCGAAGTTCTCCAGCGCGATGCTGTCGCCCGGCGCCGAGACGATGGCGAACTGCGCGTCGGCGGGCGTCCGGGCGAGCGGCGCGCCGGCATGGAAGCCGAGCCAGGCGACGGCCGCGCGCGAGGCTTGGAGCGCGGGATCGAGCCAGACGGCCGTCTCGTGATCGCACAGCGTCAGCGCCACGGCCGCCCCGGACGGCGTCAGCGGCGGCGGCGGCGCCGCGAGGGCCGTTAGCTGCCGGATCGATCCCGGACGGGCCATGGCATCCATGACGGCGCGGAAGACGCCCTGCGCCTCGAAGACGGGATCGGCGAAGCCGCCGTCGAGCGTGTCGGTCGTGCCCATCAGTCCTCTCCGCGAACCATGGTGAAGAAATCGACCTTCGTCGCCGCCGTTTGCTCGCGGCGGCGGATGTCGGCGTCGGCGAGCATCGCCCGCAGGGGTTCGAGCAGCCTTGATTCGACGAGCTCGCGCCGCGTCGCGTTCTGCCAGAGCGCATCGGCGATCGCCGACAGGCGGGCCTTCTCGCGGTCGCGGCCGAGCGCATAGGCGTGGCCGATCTCGCCGGTGGGAAGCTTGACCGTGGCGCGCGTCACCGTCGCCTCGCCGACGTTGAAGGGCGCGCCGCCTCCGCCGATGCGCCCGCGAATGGTCACCAGGCCGGTCTCCGGGCCGCGCACGGGCTGGGCGTCCTCCGGAAGCTCCGCCGCCGCCCACAGGTCCGCCAGCATCTGGGCCGGAGCGGCCGCGAGCGTCGCCATCGCAGCCTTCCGCTCGGCCTCTTCCTGTCTTTCACTCCGCCTGTCGCTCTTCATCGCTTCCGCTCGATTTGTCTATTGTTCTATACAACTAGACAGATTATAGATCGTTCGTACATGCCGTCCATGACGAGTTCGTGACAGGAAACCCATGACGTCATCCGATACCGACTCCATCGAACGGCGCAGCGGCATCGCGCTGTGGCGGCAGATCGCCGACCGCATGCGCCAGGGCATCGCCGCCGGCACTCTCGGCGAAGACGGAAGGCTGCCGCCGGAACTGGCGCTGTCCGAACGTTTCGGCGTCAACCGCCACACGCTGCGCAGCGCCATCGCCGCCCTGGTTCAGGAGGGCGTGCTGCGCGCCGAGCAGGGCCGCGGCACGTTCGTCGCCGACCGCCGGCGCCTCTCCTACCCGATCTCCAGCCGCACGCGGTTCTCCGCCGGCCTCGAAGGCCAGGCGCGCGAACGGCGCAGCCTGCTCATCGCCCACGCGACCGAACCTGCGACCGCCACGATAGCCGCGGCGCTCGGCCTCACCGCTGGGGCCCCGGTGCTGCGCCTCGAGACAGTCAGCGAGGCGGACGGACGGCCGGTGTCGCGCGCCACCGCCTGGCTCGACGCCGGCCGCTTCGCCGGCTTCGCCGAAGTCTACGCCGCGAGCCGGTCGATCACCGCCGCCTTCGCCCGCTTCGGCGTCGCCGACTATCTGCGCAAGTCGACGCTGGTCACCGCCCGGCATGCCGATCCGGCCGACCTCGCCGACCTCCGGCTTTCGCCGGGCGCGATCGTGCTCGTGACGGTCGCCGTCAACGTCGATATAGAGGGCCGGGCCATCCAGTTCTCGGAGACCCGCTTCGCCGCCGACCGCGTCGAGCTGTCGATCCAGAACTGAGCCCCTGACGCCACCGCCGGACCGAAACGTGAAGGACCTGCCCGACCTCCCGGTGACCACCGTGCTCGGCCGCCTGCTCGACGCGCTGGAAACGCGCCCGAACGCCGTGCTCGTTGCGCCGCCCGGGGCCGGCAAGACGACGCTGGTGCCGCTCGCCCTGCTCGACGCCCCTTGGCGCGGCGACGGCAGGATCCTGCTGCTCGAGCCGCGCCGGCTCGCCGCGCGTGCCGCGGCGCGGCGGATGGCTTCGCTTCTCGGCGAGGAGCCCGGCGGCACCGTCGGCTTCGCCATGCGCATGGAAAGCCGCGTCTCGGCGGCGACGCGCATCCTCGTGGTCACCGAGGGCGTGCTGTCGCGCATGATCCTCGACGACCCGCAACTGCCGGGCATCGCCGCGGTGATCTTCGACGAGTTCCACGAGCGCTCGCTCGACGGCGACTTCGGCCTGGCGCTGGCGCTCGACGCGCAGTCGGCGCTGAGGCCCGATCTCAGGCTGATCGTTATGTCGGCGACGCTCGACGGGGCGCGGGTCGCCGGCCTGCTCGGCGGCGCGCCGGTGATCGAGAGCGAGGGGCGCAGCTTTCCCGTCGAATTGCGGTACCGGGAGCGCGCGCCGGGTGTCGCGGCGGAAGACGCCACGGCGCGGGCGATCCGCGACGCGCTCGCCGGGGAGACCGGCAGCGTGCTCGCCTTCCTGCCCGGCCAGGGCGAGATCAACCGGACGGCGGAGCGGCTGGCGGACAAGCTCCCCACGGACGTCGACGTCGTACCGCTGCACGGCCAACTCGACGGCAAGGCGCAGGACGGCGCGATCCGCACTGCGCCGACGGGCCGGCGCAAGGTGGTGCTCGCCACATCGATCGCCGAGACGTCGATCACCATCGACGGCGTGCGTATCGTCGTCGACTGCGGGCTGTCGCGTGTGCCGAGATACGAGCCGGCGACGGGACTGACGCGGCTGGAGACGGTCAGGGTCTCGCGCGCCTCCGCCGACCAGCGCGCCGGCCGCGCGGGGCGCACGCAGCCGGGCATCGCCATACGCCTCTGGCGCGCCGAGCAGACCGCCGCGCTGCCGGCCTTCTCGGCGCCGGAGATCCTCGAAGCCGACCTCTCCGGCCTCGTCCTCGATTGCGCCGCCTTCGGCGTGACAGATCCGGCGACGCTATCCTTCCTCGACCCGCCGCCGAAGCCGGCGCTCGCCGAGGCGCGGGCGCTGCTGGTCGAGCTCGGCGCGATCGACGATGTCGGGCGGCTGACCGAGGTCGGGCGAGCCATGCGCGGCCTCGCCCTTCCGGTCAGGCTCTCCCACATGGTGGCGGAGGCGGCGCGGGCCGGTCACGCCGCGGATGCGGCCATGCTCGCCGTGCTGCTCACCGAGCGCGGCCTCGGGGGCGACGGCGCCGACATCGAGCGCCGGCTGTCGCGCTTCCGAGGCGAACGCTCGGCACGGGCCGTCGCGGCGCGCCAGCTCGCCGAACGCCTGGAGCGGCAGGCGGCGAAGCGCGGCGCCGCGGCGCCCGGCGAACCGCCCTCGGCCGGCGCGCTGCTGATCCACGCCTTTCCCGACCGCGTCGCCATGGCGCGCGGCGAACGCGGCCGTTTCGTGCTGGCCAACGGCCGCGGCGCGATCCTCGACGCCGCCGACCCGCTCGCCGGCGAGACTTTCCTCGTCGTCGCAGACCTGCAGGGCAAGGCGCAGAACGCGCGTATCGCGGCCGCCGCGCCGATCGGCGAGGCCGAGCTTCGCGGCGCGCTCGGCGAGCGCATAGGCCGCACGACGGAGACGGCCTTCGATCCGGCGCGGCGCGCCGTCCGCGTCCGTGAGGCGACGCGGCTCGGCGCGATCCTTCTTTCCGAGCGCATGCTGCCGGCGCCGTCCGGCGCCGAGGCGGACCGGGCGATCGTCGAGGCGCTGCGCGCGCACGGGCTTTCGCTGCTGCCCTGGAGCCGCGAGGCGACCGCGCTACGCCATCGGCTCGCCTGGCTGCGAAGGGGCCTCGGCGAACCGTGGCCGGACGTCTCCGACGCGGCGCTCACCGCTTCCCTCGACCACTGGTTGCTGCCGTTCCTGTCGGGCGAGGCGTCGTTCGACAAGATCGACGCGAATGCCGTGCGCGAAGGGCTGATGTCGCTGGTGCCGCACGATCTGCAGCGCCGCATCGCCACGCTCGCGCCGACGCATTTCGAGGCGCCGACCGGCAGCCGCGTGCCGATCGACTACGCGGGCGAGACGCCGACGCTTTCGATCCGGGTGCAGGAACTGTTCGGCCTCGATGAGCATCCGTCGATCGCGGGGGGCACCGTGCCGCTGACGCTGGAACTGCTTTCGCCCGCCCACCGTCCGATCCAGACGACCGCGGACCTGCCGCGCTTCTGGCGCGGCTCCTGGGCGGACGTGCGCGCCGACATGCGTGGGCGATACCCGAAGCACGTCTGGCCGGAGGATCCGGTCCTTGCCGAGCCGACCAGCCGCGCCAAGCCGCGCGGCAGATAGGGCTTTTCGCCCGCGGCGCGCTGGCGCATAAAGCGGCGATGCGCGAGAGTCTGTTTCCCGACACGCAAAGTACACGCCTCAGGCTCAACACGCTGATCCGCCTGCGCTGGCTTGCGATCGGCGGCCAGAGCGCGACGGTGATCGCGGTCGCCTACTGGCTGGGGTTCCCACTTTCCGTCGGCGTCTGCTTCGCCCTGATCGCCTCATCGGCCTGGCTCAATCTCTTCCTCGCATTCCGCTATCCGGCGACCCACAGGCTGCGCCCCTCCGCGGCGCTGGCGATCCTCCTGTTCGACGCCGCGCAGCTCGCCGGTCTGCTTTACATGACCGGCGGGCTGACCAACCCCTTCTCGCTTCTCATGAGCGTGCCGGTAGTCGTTTCCGCCACTTCGCTGCCGCTGCGCATGACGGCAATCCTGGGGGCGTTCGCCATCGCGACGACGACGCTGCTCGCCTTCTACCACGAGCCGCTGCCGTGGTTTGCCGGCGAAACGCTGGAAATGCCGTTCCACTACATCGCCGGCATGTGGATGGCGGTGGTCTCCAGCATCGCCTTCACCGCCGTCTACGCCTACCGTGTCGCGGAGGAGGCCCGCCTGCTCGCCAACGCGCTATCGGCCACCGAGCTGGTACTGCAGCGCGAGCAACACCTTTCGGCGCTCGACGGTCTGGCGGCGGCGGCGGCGCACGAACTGGGCACGCCGCTCGCCACGATCGCGCTGGTCGCCAAGGAAATGGAGCGGGCGCTCGGCTCCGATCCCCGTTTCCAGGAGGACGTCACGCTGCTCCGCTCGCAGAGCGAGCGCTGCAAGGGCATCCTGAAGCGGCTGACCAGCCTTTCGGCGGAGAGCGAGACGCATCTCGCCCGGCTGCCGCTGACCTCGCTCATCGAAGAGGTCGTCGCCCCGCACCGCGATTTCGACATCGCCATCCGGCTGGAGCCCGGCGAGCGAATCGGACCCGAGCCGGTCTGCCGGCGCAATCCCGGCGTCGCCTACGGCCTCGGCAACCTCGTCGAGAACGCCGTCGACTTCGCCCGCGAGAGCGTCACGGTGCGCTGGCACTGGGACAACGAGACGGTCGGGCTGACGATCATCGACGACGGTCCGGGCTTCCCGCCGGATATCATCGACCGCATCGGCGAACCCTACATGTCGACCCGGCACGGCGCGGAGAAGGGCGGCGGCCTGGGGCTCGGCCTGTTCATCGCCAAGACGCTGCTCGAGCGCTCCGGCGCCACGCTGCATTTCGAGAACGCCTTCGTCCAGGGCCAGGGCGCTATCGTCGACATCGAATGGCCGCGGCAGGGCTTCGTCGACGCAGAGCCGGCGGCCTGACGTCCACGACCAAAGCCTGAGCGATCCCCGTTTGGACTCTTCCTGCCAAATCAATATATAGCGGGTAAGGGAGATAAACGGGCGGACCGACAGAATGACGACAGAAAGCGAAGAAACGCTTCCGAACGCCGGCGAAGGCGACATGAACCTTCTGATCGTCGACGACGACAAACCCTTCCTGGCGAGGCTCGCCCGGGCCATGGAAGGCCGCGGGTTCAAGGTCGACACGGCCGACAGCGTCGAGGAAGCGGTCGCCAAGGCGCGCGCCAATCCACCGGCCTATGCGGTGGTCGACATGCGGCTCGGCGACGGCAACGGCCTCGACGTGGTCGCCGCCATCCGCGAGAAGCGCGCCGACGCGCGCACCATCATCCTCACCGGCTACGGCAACATCGCCACCGCGGTCACCGCGGTGAAGCTCGGCGCCATCGACTACCTGTCGAAGCCGGCCGACGCCGACGACATCTTCGCCGCGCTGACGCGCACGGGCGAAACGCGCGCCGCGCCGCCGGAGAACCCGATGTCGGCGGACCGGGTGCGCTGGGAACACATCCAGCGCGTCTACGAGATGTGCGACCGCAACGTCTCCGAGACCGCGCGCCGGCTCAACATGCACCGGCGCACGCTGCAGCGCATCCTCGCCAAGCGCGCGCCGCGCTAGAGTCCCTCAGCGGAACGCACGCGCCTTCTCCTCGGAGAGGACGGCGAGTTCGCGTCGGTCGGAGGGCAGCGGCACGAAGGTGACCGCGAGCCCGCTCGGGCGCCGCGTGCACAGGGCGAAGCCGGCGCCGGCCACGGCGCGCAGGCCGCCGGAATAGAGCGGGTCGAAGGCATTGTGCAGGCCCGTGCCGATGACGACCGGCACGCCGTTCCACACCGCCACGCGGTCGACATGGACATGGCCGGCGAGGATGCCGGCGACGTTGCGGCCGCGGATCGCCGCGGCGAGCCGCGCTGAATCCGCCTGGCCGAGCGTCTCCCAGGGAAGCTGGCTCGTCTCGTCGAGCGCCGGCGCGTGGTGCAGAACGAGGATCTTGGCGACGCCGGGGTGACCATCCAGCGCACGTTCGAGGAAGGCGAAGCTTTCGTCGTCGAGCGCGCCGCCGATGCGGCCCGGCACGCTGGAATCGAGCACGACGACATGCACGCCGCCGAAAAACTGATCGTGGCAATAGGGCTCGTCGAGGTCATGGGTCCGGTCGAGCATGCCCTGGTAGAAGCCGGGCCGCGTGTCATGATTGCCGAGCGCATAGACGAGCGGCAGGCCGATGCCGGCGAGGCGGGCGCGCAGGTGCCGGTAGCTGGCGACGTCGCCGTGGTTGGTCAGGTCGCCGGAGACGACGGCGAAGGC
>CAYJMY010000206.1:0-8476 GCA_964371125.1 uncultured Mesorhizobium sp.
GATCCCGCGCGGCCGCGTGAAGAAGGGCGACGTGATGAAGGCGGTCGTGGTGCGCACGGCCAAGGACATTCGACGCGCCGACGGTTCGGTGATCCGCTTCGACAAGAACGCGGCCGTGCTCGTCGACAACAAGAAAGAGCCGATCGGCACCCGTATCTTCGGCCCGGTTCCGCGCGAGCTGCGCGCCAAGAACCACATGAAGATCATCTCGCTCGCGCCCGAAGTGCTGTAAGGAGCCGGAACAATGCAGAAGATACGCAAGGGCGACAAAGTCGTCGTGCTTTCCGGCAAGGACAAGGGCCGCACCGGAGAAGTGCTGCGCGTCCTGCCGAAGGACGACAAGGCCGTGGTCCGCGGCATCAACCAGGTGCACCGCCATCAGCGCCAGACCCAGTCCCAGGAAGGCGGCATCATCACCAAGGAAGCGCCGATTCACCTGTCGAACCTAGCGCTCGTCGACCCGAAGGACGGAAAGCCGACCCGCGTCGGGTTCCGCATCGAGAAGGACGGCAGCAAGGTTCGCGTCGCGAAGCGGTCGGGAGAAGTGATCAATGGCTAAGGCTCAATACCAGCCGCGCTTGAAGCAGCAGTACGAGGAGACGATCCGCAAGGCGCTCCTCGAGCAGTTCAAGTACGAAAACGAGATGCAGATCCCGCGTCTCGACAAGATCGTCATCAACATGGGCGTCGGCGAGGCGACGGGCGATTCGAAGAAGCCCAGCGTCGCGGCCGAGGATCTCGCCATGATCGCCGGCCAGAAGGCCGTGGTGACGCGCGCCCGCAATTCGATCGCCGGCTTCAAGGTCCGCGAGAACATGCCGATCGGCGCCAAGGTGACGCTGCGCAAGGAGCGCATGTACGAGTTCCTCGACCGCCTGGTCACGATCGCGCTGCCGCGCGTCCGCGACTTCCGCGGCCTCAACCCGAAGAGCTTCGACGGGCGCGGCAACTACGCCATGGGCGTCAAGGAACATATCGTGTTCCCCGAGATCAACTACGACAAGGTCGACCAGATCTGGGGAATGGACATCGTCGTTTGTACGACTGCCAAGACGGACGAAGAAGCCAGAGCGCTGCTCAAGGGCTTCAACTTCCCCTTCCGGCAGTAACGGCAGCGAAAAAGGAACAATCTGAAATGGCAAAGACCAGCTCAGTCGAGAAGAACAACCGCCGCCGCAAGCTCGTGGATCAGTACGCCGCGAAACGCAAGGCGCTGAAGGCCGTCGTCATGGACCAGTCCAAGCCGATGGACGAGCGCTTCCGCGCTCAGCTGAAGCTCTCGGCGCTTCCGCGCAACTCGGCCAAGACCCGCATCCGCAACCGCTGCGAGATTACCGGCCGGCCGCGCGCCTACTATCGCAAGCTCAAGATGTCGCGCGTGGCTCTGCGCGAGCTGGGCAATTCCGGCCTGGTTCCGGGTCTCGTGAAGTCGAGCTGGTAAGGAGGACCGAACATGTCCATGAATGATCCTCTCGGCGATATGCTGACCCGCATCCGCAACGCCATCGGCCGCAAGAAGACCAAGGTCTCGACCCCGGCCTCGCGTCTGCGCGCCCGCGTTCTCGACGTCCTGAAGTCGGAAGGCTACATCCGCGACTACAGCCAGGTCGACTACGACAACGGCAAGTCGGAGATCGAGATCGAGCTGAAGTACTACGAGGGTGCGCCCGTGATCCGCGAGATCGCCCGCATCTCCAAGCCCGGCCGCCGCGTCTACGTGTCGGTCAAGTCGATCCCGCACGTCGCCAACGGCCTCGGTATTTCGATCCTCTCGACCCCGAAGGGCGTGATGACCGACCACGAGGCCCGCGAGCAGAACGTCGGCGGAGAAATCCTCTGCCAGATCTTCTGATCGGCTGGACGCAAGCAAAGGAAACGAGGACAGAACCATGTCTCGTATTGGCAAGAAACCCGTAGCGGTCCCGCAGGGCGTGACCGCCTCCGTCAACGGCCAGACCGTGACGGCCAAGGGCCCGAAGGGCGAACTGAAATTCGTCGTCAACGACGAGGTGCTGGTCAAGATGGATGGCGGCGCGATCGCCGTCGAGCCTCGCGACCAGACCAAGGCGGCACGCTCGAAGTGGGGCATGTCGCGCACCCAGATCGTCAACATCATCGAGGGCGTGAAGTCCGGCTTCGAGCGGAAGCTCGAGATCAGCGGCGTCGGCTATCGTGCGGCGATGCAGGGCAAGAACCTGCAGCTCGCGCTCGGCTTCAGCCACGACGTCGTCTACCAGACGCCGGAAGGCATCACCATCGCCGTGCCGAAGCCCACCGAGATCGTCGTGACGGGCATCGACAAGCAGAAGGTCGGCCAGGTCGCCGCGGAGATCCGCGAGTACCGCGGTCCCGAGCCCTACAAGGGCAAGGGCGTGAAGTACGCCGGCGAGAAGATCGTCCGCAAGGAAGGCAAGAAGAAGTAGCAGTCGCAACGCCACGGGGTGCCGCCGCGGGAGGTCGTCCTACCGCACATGGCGTCCCCCGTTTTCCAAGGCAAGGAACGAATACAATGGCTTCCAAGGAATCTACCCAGCGCCGCGCCGCGCGCGTCCGTCGGCAGATCAAGAAGGTCGCGGGCGATCGTCCGCGTCTTTCGGTCTATCGCTCGTCGAAGAACATCTATGCCCAGATCATCGACGACACCAATGGCCATACGCTGGCCGCTGCCTCGACCCTTGAAAAGGATCTGCGCGGCAGCCTGAAGACCGGCGCCGATGCCGCAGCTGCGGCTGCGGTCGGCAAGCTGGTCGCCGAGCGCGCCGCCAAGGCCGGCGTCAAGGCAGTGGTCTTCGACCGCGGGCCGTACATCTATCACGGCCGCGTGAAGGCGCTTGCCGACGCCGCGCGCGAGGGCGGCCTCGACTTCTGATTTTCGCCGTGGAGGCCGAAAATGACGGCCCCGCAAACCAGCAACCGTGCTTCCGGAAAAGAACAAGGATCAGGATATGGCACAGGAACGTAGGGAAGGCGGCCGCGGACGCGATCGCGAGGAGCGCGACAGCGAGTTCGTCGACAAGCTCGTCCACATCAATCGCGTCGCCAAGGTCGTCAAGGGCGGACGCCGCTTCGGCTTCGCCGCGCTCGTCGTCGTCGGCGACCAGAAGGGCCGCGTCGGCTTCGGCCACGGCAAGGCGCGCGAAGTGCCTGAGGCGATCCGCAAGGCGACCGAGGCCGCCAAGCGCGACATGATCTTCGTTCCGCTGCGTTCGGGCCGCACGCTGCACCACGACGTCGAGGGACGTTGGGGCGCGGGAAAGGTCCTGCTGCGCACCGCCAAGGCCGGTACCGGCATCATCGCCGGCGGTCCGATGCGCGCCGTCTTCGAGACGCTCGGCATGCACGACGTGGTCGCCAAGTCGATGGGCTCGTCGAACCCCTACAACATGGTTCGCGCCACCTTCGACGCGCTGAAGAGCCAGATGCATCCGAAGGACGTCGCGGCACAGCGCGGCATCAAGTATTCGGCCCTGCAGGCTCGTCGCGGCGCCGCCGTCGCGGCGGACGAATAGTCCGGCCGGCTGATCAGGGAACACGACAATGGCAAAGAAGCAGAGCAAGACGATCACCGTCGAGCAGATCGGCAGCCCGATCCGTCGCCCCAAGGAGCAGCGCGCTACGCTGGTCGGCCTGGGGCTCAACAAGATGCATCGCAAGCGCACGCTCGAGGACACGCCCGCCGTTCGCGGCATGATCGCGTCCGTGGGCCATCTCGTCCGCGTCGTGGACGAGGCGTGAGCAGCTACGCAGGAGAAAAACGATGAAACTCAACGATCTGCGTGACAAGGACGGCGCCACCCATTCGAAGAAGCGGCTCGGCCGCGGCATCGGCTCGGGTTCGGGCAAGACCGCGGGACGCGGTGTCAAGGGTCAGAAGGCCCGTTCGGGCGTCGCCATCAACGGCTTCGAGGGCGGACAAATGCCGCTCTACCGTCGCCTGCCCAAGCGCGGCTTCAATAACATCTTCGCCAAGGACTTCAACGTCGTATCGCTGGCCCGCATCCAGGTCGCGATCGATGCAGGCAAGCTCGACGCGAAGGAGACCGTCACGGTCGAGGCCCTGATCAAGGCCGGCGTCATCCGTCGCGCCAAGGACGGCGTGCGCCTGCTCTCCGACGGCGAACTGAAGGCGAAGGTCGCCTTCGAGGTTGCCGGCGCGTCGAAGGCCGCGATCGACAAGGTCGAAAAGGCCGGTGGCTCGGTGAAACTGCCCGAAAGGGCGGCCCAGTAACCTCGCTCCGGCAAGGCGGCGGTCGGTCGACCGCCGCTTGCATGTTTGCCGTCCGGGGCCTATCTCGTGGCTTCGGTGACACGCGCCGCCCGCGAGGGCGGCATTTGCGTGACCAAGCGGAGAATTTGCATGGCTTCGGCTGCTGAACAACTCGCCTCCAATCTCAACTTCGCAGCTTTAGCCAAGGCCGAAGATCTCAAGAAGCGAATCTGGTTCACGCTGGGTGCGCTCCTGGTCTATCGCCTCGGGACCTACATCCCGATGCCCGGCATCAATCCGGACGCCTTCGCCCAGGCCTTCCAGCAACAGTCCGGCGGTGTGCTGGGCATGTTCAACATGTTCGCCGGCGGCGCCGTCGAGCGGATGGCCATCTTCGCGCTCGGCATCATGCCCTACATCTCCGCCTCGATCATCATGCAGCTGATGACGTCGGTCGTGCCGACGCTCGAGCAGCTGAAGAAGGAAGGCGAACAGGGCCGCAAGGTCATCAACCAGTACACCCGCTACGGCACGGTGTTACTCGCCCTGGTCCAGGCATACGGCATTTCCGTCGGCCTCGAGGGCGGCAGCGGCATCGTCACCGATCCGGGCTGGTTCTTCCGCGTCTCCGCCGTCATCACGCTGGTCGGCGGCACGATGTTCCTGATGTGGCTCGGCGAGCAGATCACGGCGCGCGGCATCGGCAACGGCATCTCGCTGATCATCTTCGCCGGCATCGTCGCCGGCCTGCCGTCGGCGATCGGCCACACGCTCGAACTCGGCCGCACCGGCGCCCTGTCGACCGGCATCATCCTGGCGATCATCGTCATCGCCATCGCGGTGATCGCCGTCATCGTCTTCTTCGAGCGCGCCCAGCGCCGGCTGCTGATTCAATATCCGAAGCGCCAAGTCGGCAACCGCATGTTCCAGGGCGACACCTCGCACCTGCCGCTGAAGCTCAATACCGCCGGCGTCATCCCGCCGATCTTCGCCTCGTCGCTGCTGCTCCTGCCCGCCACCGTCGCCGGCTTCTCGAGCACGACCACGCTGCCCGGTTGGGCGAGCACCGTCCTCGGCGCGCTCGGCCACGGCCAGCCGCTCTACATGGCGTTCTACGCGGCCATGATCATCTTCTTCGCCTTCTTCTACACGGCGATCGTGTTCAATCCTAAGGACACGGCCGAGCAGTTGAAGAAGCATTCCGGCTTCATCCCCGGCTATCGCCCAGGCGAGAGGACCGCGGAGTACATCGACTACGTGCTGACCCGCATCACGCTGATCGGCGCGATCTACCTCGTGATCGTCTGCCTCCTGCCGGAGTTCCTGATTTCGGCGACCGGCATTCCCTTCTACCTCGGCGGCACATCGCTGCTCATCGTCGTCAGCGTGACGCTCGACACGGTGGCGCAGATCCAGGGACACCTGATCGCGCACCAGTACGAAGGCCTGATCAAGAAATCCAAGTTGCGTGGGGGGAAGAGGGGACGATGAGGCTGATTCTGCTCGGGCCGCCGGGAGCGGGTAAGGGAACGCAGGCACAGCGGCTGGTCGACAAGCACGGCATTCCGCAGCTCTCCACCGGGGACATGCTGCGAGCCGCCGTCAAGGCGGAGACCGAGGTCGGCAAGAAGGCCAAGGCGGTCATGGACGCCGGCGAACTGGTTTCCGACGCCATCGTCAACGCCATCGTCTCGGAACGCATCGACCAGGCGGACTGCGCCCGCGGCTTCATCCTCGACGGTTATCCGCGCACGCTGGCGCAGGCCGACGCGGTCGAGGCCATGCTCGAAGGCAAGGGCCTGAAGCTCGACGTGGTCATCGAACTGGTCGTCGACGACAAGGCGCTCGTCGGCCGCATCGTCAAGCGCGCCGAAGAGGCAAAGGCAGCCGGCCAGCCCGTGCGCAAGGACGACAATCCGGTCGTCTTCGAGGAGCGCCTGCGCGAGTACTACAAGAAGACCGCGCCGCTGATCGGCTACTACCACGCCAAGGGCCTGCTCGTCGGCGTCGACGGCATGGCCTCGATCGACGACGTCACCGCACAGATCGAGGCGCTGCTCGCGAAGGTCTGACCTCGCGAGGCCTCTCGGGCGGCGAAACTGAAATTCGGCCCGACCGGTGCGGATAGCGCCGGCCGGGCTCCTGCCTTCTCAGAGTACCCTGAAGATCTGCCAGAGCGACGTGCCGGAGACGACGTGCGGCTCCATGTCCTTGCCCCATTGCTTGTGCGCGTCGAGTTTGCCGATACTGGCGAAGAACTTCTCCAGCTGGGCGAGCGATTCCACGGTGTGGTGCGTTTCGATGGTCGCTTCGCGGGCGCCGATCGACCCGGTCATGATCTTGAAGTCGAGTTTGCCGAGATCGACTTGCGAACCGACCTCCTTCTCCCACCGTCGCATCAGGTCGATGACCGTCTGCTTGTAGCCGAACTTCGCGTCGATCTGCCAACGTGCGCTGAACATCGTGCTCTCCCCTGGGTTTCTAAGGCCTACGCGGGGACGGCCGATAGTCGGCCTCAACTGCTCCAGCGTGGCCGGCGACCACACTCGCGCTTCGGCGGCGCGGCCACAAGGGCGCACGGGACAAAAAATGAACAAGGGGTTGACGCTGGTCGCCGGATGGGTTAATGCCCGCCGTCTTCCAGTCAGGCCTATGGCTGACCGGCGGTTTTGCCGTTGTCAGCCTAACCCCCGACGCCCCGCAAGGGCCGGCCTCCACCGGACGCGGGGAAAACGATAAATCGCCGGCGCGACCGGCCCACATGGAGAAGAAAATGGCTCGTATAGCCGGCGTCAACATACCGACGAACAAGCGCGTCGTCATCGCGCTGCAGTACATCCACGGAATCGGCGCCAAGTTCGCCCAGGAGATCGTCGACAAAGTCGGCATCCCCGCCGAGCGTCGCGTGCATCAGTTGACCGATGCCGAGGTGCTGCAGATCCGCGAGACGATCGACCGCGACTATCAGGTCGAGGGTGACCTGCGCCGCGAAGTATCGATGAACATCAAGCGGCTGATGGACCTCGGCTGCTATCGTGGCCTGCGCCACCGCCGTTCGCTGCCCGTCCGCGGCCAGCGCACGCACACCAACGCCCGCACCCGCAAGGGCCCGGCGAAGGCGATCGCGGGCAAGAAGAAGTAATTTGTCGGTCGTCGTTCGTCGGTCGTGGGTCGTGTGAAACGACCGACGACCCGCGACCCACGACCGACTCAGGTGGAGCCGCTGGCATTACGGCGGCGTAGAGATCGAAAGGACCACAATGGCCAAGGAAGCCACCCGCGTTCGCCGCCGCGAACGCAAGAACATCTCGTCGGGCGTCGCCCATGTGAACTCGACATTCAACAACACGATGATCACCATCACCGACGCGCAGGGCAATGCGATTGCCTGGTCGTCGGCCGGTGCGCAGGGCTTCAAGGGTTCGCGCAAGTCGACGCCATTCGCCGCCCAGGTCGCGGCCGAGGACGTCGCCAAGAAGGCCCAGGAGCACGGCATGCGCCAGCTCGAGGTCGAGGTTTGCGGACCCGGCTCCGGCCGCGAGTCGGCCCTTCGCGCCCTTCAGGCGGCCGGCTTCACCATCACCTCGATCCGTGACGTGACGCCGATCCCGCACAATGGCTGCCGCCCGCGCAAGAAGCGCCGCGTCTGAGCCACCTCTTGCATGACCGCCGGCGCGTGCGCGTCGGCGCAATTCCAGCTCGCCTGCCACGATTGGATGGTGGCAGGGAAACGGAAGGAAAATCCGTATGATCCAGAAAAACTGGCAGGAACTGATCAAGCCCAGCAAGATCGAGTTCTCCTCCAAGGGCAAGACGCTGACGACGCTCGTTGCCGAGCCGCTCGAACGCGGCTTCGGCCTCACGCTCGGCAATGCGCTGCGCCGCGTGCTCCTGTCGTCGCTGCGCGGCGCTGCCGTGACCGCCGTCCAGATCGACGGCGTGCTGCACGAGTTCTCCTCGATCGGCGGCGTGCGTGAGGACGTCACCGACATCGTCCTCAACATCAAGGAAATCGCCATCCGCATGGAAGGCGACGGGCCGAAGCGCATGGTCGTGCGCAAGCAGGGTCCGGGCGCGGTGACGGCCGGCGACATCCAGACCGTGGGTGACGTCGAGATCCTCAATCCCGACCACGTCATCTGCACCCTCGACGAGGGCGCCGAGATCCGCATGGAGTTCACCGTCGACACCGGCAAGGGTTACGTCCCGGCCGATCGCAACCCCGCCGAGGCCGCCCCGATCGGCCAGATCCCGGTCGCCCGCCTCTAA
>CAYJMY010000207.1:0-8459 GCA_964371125.1 uncultured Mesorhizobium sp.
GCGATAGGCCTGCAGAAGCGTCGCCGGGCCGAGATAGCGGTCGCCGTTCCACCAGTAGCTCGGGCACGACGTCGTGCAGCAGGCGCACAGGATGCACTCGTAGAGCCCGTCGAGCTTGGCGCGGTCCTCGTGGCTCTGCAGCCACTCCTTGGCCGGCTCGGGCGACACCGTCTTCAGCCACGGCTCGATCGAGCGGTGCTGGGCGTAGAAGGTGGTCAGGTCGGGCACCAGGTCCTTGACCACCGGCATGTGCGGCAGCGGATAGACCTTCACGACGCCGTGGATCTCGTCCATGCCCTTGGTACAGGCGAGCGTGTTGCCGCCGTCGATGTTCATGGCGCAGGAGCCGCAGATGCCCTCGCGGCACGAGCGGCGCAGCGTCAGCGTCGGATCGACCTTGTTCTTGATCCACAAGAGCGCGTCGAGAACCATCGGCCCGCAATCGTCGAGATCGACGAAATAGGTGTCGAGGCGCGGGTTCTCGCCGTCGTCCGGCGACCAGCGGTAGATCCGGTACTCGCGGAGATTCTTCGCGCCTTCCGGCTTCGGCCAGGTCTTGCCCTGACGGATCTGCGAGTTCTTGGGGAGGGTGAGTTCGACCATGGCTATGCCTTTCCGGTCTTCGCATCGGCGCCGCGGAAGCTCTTGTCGGGAGCCTTGTCGCGGCGGCCTTTCTCGATGAACGCAATACTGTCGTGGACGTGGATGCCGGCGACGCTGTTGCGCGCCACGGCTATCTTCTGCCCGTGCGGGTGGTACCAATGATGGATATCGTCGATCAGCGTCTTGATCAGGCCGATGCCCGAGCGGCGCGAGAAGTAGTTGCCGCCGAAATTCGCCCAGTAGGCGGTGTGCAGGTCCTCCAGCACGAAGAGGCCGTCCTCGGCAAGCAGCGGGAACAGCGTGTCGAAGCTGGCGCGCAGGTCGGCGGCGACGTGGCTGCCGTCGTCGAGCACGATGTCCACCCCGCCCATCTCGGCGACGACCGACCTGAGGAACCCGGCGTCGGCCTGCGAGCCGATGCGGACGCGATTGCCATGCTCGCCGTCGAACGCCGCACAGGCCGGATCGACATCGATGCCGAAGATCACCGCCCCGACGCCGAAGTAACCGCGCCACAGCTCCAGCGACCCGCCCTCGGAGACGCCGATCTCCAGAACGCGGACCGGCCGGCCGAGCTGCCGGTAGGGCCCGAGGTAGCGGTCGTAGAGCGGCAGGTAGTGGTGCCACTTGTGCACGGTGCGGCCGTCGTGTCCGTAGAAGGCGCGCTCGATCGGACCCGCTCCGTCCGGCATCGGAGCGTCGTTGTTGGTCTTGAAATAGGGGTGGGCGTGCCCTCTGAACAGGCCGAGCCGCGACCGCAGGTAGTCCAGCGGGTGCGACCCGAGCCGCGGCCGCGCGTTCACGACCATGGTCTCTGGCTCCACGCCGCGGGTCCTATGAGCGACAGGACGATCACGATCCGGCCCGCTCGCCTCAGTAGACCCGCGCCTTGGGCGCGATCTTGGCCGGATCGATGCCGCCCTGCCCGACCGGCAGCATGGTCTCGGTATGCACCGGCCGGTAGGACAGCGTGACGTTGCCGGCGGCGTCCAGCCGGGCCAGCGTGTGCTTGCGCCAGTTGGCGTCGTCGCGCTTGGAGAAGTCCTCGCGGGCGTGCGCGCCGCGGCTCTCCTTGCGCGCCTCGGCGCCGTGGACCGTGGTGATGGCGCAGGCCATCAGGTTCTCCAGCTCCAGCGTCTCGACGAGGTCGGAGTTCCAAATCATCGAGCGGTCGGTGACCTTGAGGTCGGGAAGCTCCTTCCACAGGGCCGACATGCGCCGGCAGCCGTTCGCCAGCGATTCCTGCGTGCGGAACACCGCGGCGTCCTCCTGCATGGTGCGCTGCATCTTCTCGCGCAGTACCGCCGTCGGCGTTCCGCCACTGGCGCGGCGCAGCCGGTCGAAGCGGTCCATGATCTTCTCGACCGAGGCGGCGTCCGGCGCCGGCACCGGGGCGTTGCGATCGACGACCTGGCCGGCGCGGATCGCCGCGGCGCGGCCGAAGACGACGAGGTCGATCAGCGAGTTGGAGCCGAGCCGGTTGGCGCCGTGCACGGAGGCGCAGGCCGCCTCGCCCACCGCCATCAGGCCGGGCGTGACGCGGTCCGGATCTTCGGCGGTCGGGTTCAGCACCTCGCCCCAGTAGTTCGTCGGGATGCCGCCCATGTTGTAGTGGACGGTCGGCAGCACCGGGATCGGCTCGCGGGTGACGTCGACGCCGGAGAAGATCTTCGCCGATTCCGAGATGCCGGGAAGCCGCTCCGCCAGCACCGCCGGGTCCAGATGGTCGAGGTGAAGGAAGATGTGGTCCTTGTTCTTGCCGACGCCGCGGCCCTCGCGGATCTCCATCGTCATGCAGCGCGAGACGACGTCGCGGGAGGCGAGGTCCTTGGCCGACGGTGCATAGCGCTCCATGAAGCGCTCGCCTTCGGAGTTGACGAGATAGCCGCCCTCGCCGCGCGCGCCCTCGGTGATCAGGCAGCCGGCGCCGTAGATGCCGGTCGGGTGGAACTGCACGAACTCCATGTCCTGGAGCGGCAGGCCGGCCCGCGCGATCATGCCGTTGCCGTCGCCGGTGCAGGTGTGCGCCGACGTCGCCGAGAAAAAGGCGCGGCCGTAGCCGCCGGTGGCGAGCACCACCATCTTCGCCGAGAAACGGTGGATGGTGCCGTCGTCGAGGTTCCAGGCGACCACGCCCGTGCAGGCGCCGTCAGGCGCCATGATCAGGTCGAGGGCGAAGTACTCGATGAAGAACTGCGCGTTGTTCTTCAGCGACTGGCCGTAGAGCGTGTGCAGCATCGCGTGGCCGGTGCGGTCGGCCGCCGCGCAGGTTCGCTGCACCGGCGGGCCGTCGCCGAAATTCATCATCATGCCGCCGAACGGCCGCTGGTAGATCCGCCCGTCCTCGGTGCGGCTGAACGGAACGCCGTAGTGCTCGAGCTCGTAGACGGCGGCGGGCGCTTCGCGCGCCAGGTATTCCATGGCGTCGACGTCGCCCAGCCAGTCCGACCCTTTCACGGTGTCGAAAAGGTGCCACTGCCAGCTGTCCGGCCCCATGTTGCCGAGCGAAGCCGCGATGCCGCCCTGCGCGGCGACCGTGTGCGAGCGGGTGGGGAAGACCTTGGTGATGCAGGCCGTCTTCAGCCCCTGCTCGGCCATGCCGAGCGTGGCGCGCAGGCCGGCGCCGCCGGCACCGACGACGACGACGTCGAACTTGTGATCGACGTAGGTGTAGGCCCGCGAGGCCTTGTTCTGTGTTTCAGCCACGGTTCAGTTCCCGAGTGCCAGTTTGAGCAGGGCGAGCGCCGCGACGGCGCCGACCGCGAATGCGAAGAACGTGTTGAGCATGAGCAGCGCCAGCTTCGTGCCTTCGCCGTGCACGTAGTCCTCGATGACGATCTGCATGCCGAGGCGCATGTGGTAGAGCATCGAGAACAGCGCCAGCGCCAGCATCAGCGCGACGAACGGATTGGAGAGCGCCGCGCGCGTCTCGGCGTAGCTCGCGCCGTTGACCGAGATCAGCAGGCCGACGAGAAACAGCACGAGCGGGATGTTGGCCACCGCCGTGAGGCGCTGCCGCCAGAAATGCATGGTGCCTTCGCGCGCCGAGCCGAGGCCGCGCACCTTGCCGAGGGGTGTCCGCATGTCGGCCATCTCAGAACCCTCCGCGCGCCGCGTAGCCGGCGATCCAGATCAGCAGCGTCAGCGCCAGCGAGACGGCCAGCGACGCCCAGGCGAGCTTCGAGGCGGTGTGCTTGTCCATCGCCGCGCCGGTGTCCCAGATGAAGTGGCGGATGCCGCCGAGCATGTGGTGCATGAGCGCCCAGGTGTAGCCGAGCAGGACGATCCGCCCGATCCACGAGCCGAACACCCATCCGACGAGATCGAAGTAGGATTCGGAGGCAGCGGCGGCGACCAGCCACCAGACGATCAGCAGCGTGCCGAAATAGAGCGCGACGCCGGTGATGCGATGCACGATCGACATCGTCATGGTGATCGGCGGCCGGTAGATCGTCAGATGCGGCGACAACGGTCGCTGGCGGGTGGCTGGTGATCGGCTCATGGCTCCCCCAGGGTCGAGGTCCCAGGAGGCGACCCCGAAAACGGCATGGACGCGCCCGGATGCGACTTCGGACTGCCGCTTTCTAATGCGCTTTCCGCACCGCGTCAAAGCCGGAAAAAGCCTTTACCGCCATCAATTTAGTTTCAATCGATATGATCGCCGCAGCGTCATCGGCGCTGAACCGATTTATGTGCGCTGCAGCGCGGCGACGCGGCTCAGCGCACGCAGGTCCAGGGTTCGCGGCGGCCGCGCATGTAGAGCGCCTCGCGGCCCTCGATGACGATCGCGGACACGCCCTCGCCGAATCGATTGCGCTGGCCGGGCGGCGCGGCGGGCAGTTCGACGATCGAGCCGTCGGCCTCGGTGACGCGAACCCTGTCGCCGAGAAACTCGACGCCGATCCGCCCGTCCTCGCGGCAGTCGTAGACGCCGGCAATCGACGGCGCCGCCGCGACGTCGACCGCGGCGGGCGCCGGCGCGGGCTTGCGCTCCTCGACGCAGGCGGAGACGAACGCGAGCATGGCGAGCGCGGCCGGGCGCAGGCACCGGCGAAGTGCCCGCGCATGGGCGCTGCCGCCCGTCATGGCTGGCTCGCGGGAGCGCGAGGAACGACAGTGAAAGGCACGGTCACTCGTCTAGCGCCCGTCGAAGCGCAGCACGAAGCTGGAGAAGTCCGCCGGCGCGGCGATCTGCTCGTAGAGCTTGCGGCCGTCCTCGGGCTGTCGCGGTGCGTTGAGGATCAGCTTGGTCCAGCCGCGCTCCTCGGCCTGGTCGGCAAGCACGTCGATCAGCGCCTTGGCGATGCCCTTCGCCCGATGGTCGTGGTGGACGTAGATGTGGTCGCAGGCGCCACAGCGCATGCCCGACACCGGCTCCGGCAGGTCGGTGAAGATGGCGAAGCCGACGAGCTTGCCGTCGATGCGCGCGCCGAGGATTTCGGCCGCGCGGTCCTGCAAGAGCGTCTCCGCGTAATAGAGATCGGGCCGGCGCGGCGCGCCGCGCTTCAGCGCCTGGGCATAGGCGGCGAGCAGCGGAGCCAGTTCGAGCGCATCCTTCAGACGGAGCAATCCGATGTCGATGGTGTGGTTCTCGGCCATGACCACTCCATGGAAAAATTAACCATGTCTGTCAATCGGCGCCGGAAGCCCCCGTGACAAAGGTTAACAAATGGTTAATTTCCGCAGGGAGGCGGAACGTTCGCGAGAAGAGGAGAACGCTCATGATCAAGGCCCGCACGACGTCCATCGCAGGCGCACTGGCCTGCGCCGCCGTCATTGCGCTCGGATCGCAGGCAAGCGCCGATACCCGCGTGCGCGACCGCGTCTATGCCGACTCGTTCGGCAACCTCGTCATCCACAGCGCGGCCGGCTACAAGCGTATCGTCGTCGGCGAGGGACACCTCGCCAAGGAACTCGGCGCCTACACGGGATCGGACGAGCCGGCGGTCGTCGAGTACGAACCGGGACGTATCGTCGTGCGCGACTGCCCGGCGGTTCTGCTCAAGGGCCGCAGCTACATGTACGGCCTTCCCGACCACGTCGTGCCGCAGCCGGCGCTCGACTACTGCGACTGACCGCTACTGCGACTGGCCGGCGCGGCGCTGCGCCGCACGGTGTTCCCAAGCCTTTGCGGTGGGCGTGCTGCCCGAGATGCGCACGCAGTCGCGACCGTTGTTCTTGGCTTCGTAGAGGGCCGCGTCGGCGCGCCGCATCAGCGACGAGGCGCCCTCGCCGGGCAGGAGTTCGGCGACGCCGAAGCTCGCGGTGACTCGCCGGTCCTCGGGCAATCCTTCTACGGGCATGGCGGCGAGCGCGCCGCGGGCGCCTTCCGCGAACAGCCGGGCGGCCATCAGGTTGGTGCCGGGCAGGACGATGGCGAACTCCTCGCCGCCGATCCTGCCGGCGACGTGATGGTCCGACGCCGCCGTGCCGAGGAAGGCCGCGAAGGCGGCGATGACGTTGTCGCCCGTGGCGTGTCCGTAGGTGTCGTTGACCGATTTGAAATGGTCGATGTCGGCGATGACCAGCGAGACCGGCAGTCCCTGATCGACCGCAGCCGACATCGCCGCGTCGGCGTGCCGCTCGAAACCGCGCCGGTTGAGCAAGCCGGACAGCGTGTCGGTTTCGGAGCGCGCCGCCATCTCGAGCAAGGTGTCGCGGACCAGGATGACAAGCATGGTGAGCGCCACCGCCATCGCGAACACGGCGCCGGCGGTCTGTGAGAACAGGGCGTAGTTGCTGTGCAGGTAGGCCTGGGGCTCGGCGCCCCAGCCGCCGACCGCCTGGGCGAGGAAGGGCTTCAGGACGAAGTGCAGGGCGCTCGCCGCGAGAAGCACGGCGAAAGCCGTGTCGATCGTCCGCCGTGCCCGCTTCGACAGGACGATCGCAACGGCGATGATCTGCATGACGGCGAACGGCGCCTGGTAGGCCATCATGCGCGGAAAGGCATGGCGCGGCAGATCCTGCACGGCGGCGACCGCCGCGACCGAAAGCACGAACAGGACCGCCATCAGCCGCCAGGGACAGGGCACTCCGTATTTCCGCGCGACGCCGGCATTGAACAGCACCGTGGCAAGGAGGAACACGGCGAAGCCGAAGACGACGGCGATGGTCGCATCATCGAAGAAGGGGATCGCGGCTTCGACGGCGTAGTAGGCAACGCCGCAGAGATAAGCGGAGGCCAGCCAGCGCGACGCCGACTGGCTGCGATCGTAGAGGCCGACGAGGAAGAAGGCCGTCGCCAGCAGCCCGGCGACGGACATGTTGATCGCAAGGATGAAAACCGCGCTGCCCATGGCCTTCTCTGTTTCTCCATCGTATTGGAGCACGGCCGGACCAAGATCGGGTTAACAGGGTCGCAACCGCGGCCGGCAGGCGGGCACCTCGCCTCGCGGGGCGGATTTGTCGCAATTGAAAGACGGGAGACGACGATGGTCGATACTGTAACGCTGACCGAACACGAGGCGATCAGGGACTGGGCGGCGGCGCGAGCCGGTTTCCCGGCCATCGTCGACGTTTCGCCGGCCGCCGGCGTGCAGCCGATGCTCAGGCTGGTCTTCGGTCAGGCCGCCTACCTCGACAACGACAGGGCGGAGCGGCCGATAAACGCGGGCGGCTTCGAACTCGTCGAGTGGGACGAGTGGTTCAAGCTGTTCGACGAGCAGAAGCTGGCGCTCGTGGTCGCCCGCGACCAGCCGGGACGGCGCGAACAGTTTCACGAGATCATCCGCCGCGCGGACTGAGCCGTCCAGCGACAGAGCCCCGGGCCCGATGCAGGCCCGGGGGACTACGGCGGCCGGTCAGTGCCAGTCGCGGATGTCGACGAAGTGGCCGGCAATCGCCGCCGCGGCCGCCATGGCGGGCGACACGAGGTGGGTGCGGCCCTTGAAGCCCTGGCGGCCCTCGAAGTTGCGGTTCGACGTCGAGGCGCAGCGCTCTAGCGGCTTCAGCCGGTCGTCGTTCATCGCCAGGCACATCGAGCAGCCGGGCTCGCGCCAGTCGAAGCCGGCGGCGATGAAGATCTTGTCGAGGCCTTCCGCCTCGGCCTGTTCCTTCACCAGTCCCGATCCCGGCACGATCATGGCGTTGACGGAGGGGGCGACGTGCTTGCCCTCGACCACCTTGGCGGCGGCGCGCAGGTCCTCGATGCGACCGTTGGTGCACGAGCCGATGAAGACGCGGTCGATGGCGATGTCGGTGATCTTCGTGCCCGGCGTCAGGCCCATGTATTCGAGTGCGCGCTTCTTCGAATTGCGCTTGTTCTCGTCGGCGATCAGCTCGGGATCCGGCACGACGCCGGTCACCGAGACGACGTCCTCCGGCGACGAACCCCAGGTGACGATCGGCGGCAGCTTCGCGGCGTCGAGCACGACGACCTTGTCGAAATGCGCGCCTTCGTCGGTGTGGAGCGTCTTCCAGTAGTCGAGCGCCATGTCCCACGCCTTGCCGGTCGGAGCGCGGGGCTTGTCCTTGACATAGGCGAAGGTGGTCTCGTCGGGCGCGATCAGGCCGGCGCGGGCGCCGCCCTCGATCGACATGTTGCAGACGGTCATGCGGCCTTCCATCGACAGCGCGCGGATCGCCTCGCCGGCATATTCGATGACGTAGCCGGTGCCGCCGGCGGTGCCGATCTCGCCGATGATGGCGAGGATGATGTCCTTGGCGGTGACGCCGGCCGGCAGCTTGCCGTCGACGACTGCGCGCATGTTCTGCGATTTCTTCTGGATCAGCGTCTGCGTGGCGAGCACGTGCTCGACCTCCGAGGTGCCGATGCCGTGCGCCAGCGCGCCGAAAGCGCCGTGCGTCGAGGTGTGGCTGTCGCCGCAGACGATGGTCATGCCCGGCAGGGTGAAGCC
>CAYJMY010000208.1:0-375 GCA_964371125.1 uncultured Mesorhizobium sp.
GGGCTGCTCATCGGCGTCACCTTCACAATGGCCGGCGTTTATCGAGGGATGGTCGACGACGGCAAGGTTCTGCTCGACAACAGCGGCGCCGACATGTGGGTCGTGCAGCGGAACACACTCGGGCCCTACGCGGAATCCTCGAGCATCAACGACGACATCTATCGCATGATCCTCGCGATCCCCGGGGTCGACCGGGTCGCCAACGTGACCTACCTCACGATGCAGGTTCAGAGAGGGAACGCCGACGTTCGCGCCATGGTGGTCGGTATCGCATCGGCAGATCCGTCGGCACCCGGGCGGCCGCCCGTTCTCGTCGCCGGGCGGCAGCTAACGCGCCGTCACTATTAGGCGGTTGCCGATGTAGCCGCTGGTTTT
>CAYJMY010000208.1:385-7735 GCA_964371125.1 uncultured Mesorhizobium sp.
ACCGTAGTCGGCCTGACACGTCGGACAGTGTCGTCAGGCGGCGATCCCATGGTGTTCATTCCCTTGAAGGACGCGCAAGAAGCGCAATTCCTGAAGGACAATGACGCCATCGTCCGTCAGCGTCGGCGAACCGGGGAGAACCCCGAATTCAACCGACCCGGGGTACCTGGATTGCTTGATGCAGTGATCGCTTCGCAAAACAGCAATCCGTACGTGAATGCGGTCCTCGTTCGTATCAAACCTGGCTACGATCATGAACGCATTGCCAATGACATCGTGAGGTGGAAGCGCCTGACTGTATATACCCGGTCCGAGATGGAGGAAATCCTCATCGGGAAACTCATCGCCACTTCATCCAAGCAGATCAGCATGTTTCTGGTCATTCTGGCCATCGTCAGTGCCGCGATTGTGGCTTTCATCATCTACACGCTGACCATGGATAAAATACGTGAAATTGCGGTACTGAAGCTGATCGGCACGCGCAATCGCACAATTGCTTCCATGATCCTGCAACAGGCAATCGTGCTGGGACTAATCGGCTTCGTCGTCGGCAAGATAACGGCCACCTTCGCCGCCCCGCTGTTTCCGAAGTTCGTCCTGCTTGTCACCGCCGATACGGTCACCGGCCTCGTCGCTGTGATTGTCATCTGTGCTCTTGCCAGCGTCGTAGCCATCCGGATGGCGCTCAAGGTCGATCCTGCCGAAGCGATCGGGGGCTGAGATGGACGGCGGCGGAATCGTCATCGAGAAACTCCGGAAAAGGTATGGAAGCGGCGATACCGCGGTCGACGCCCTTAGAGACGTCAACATGCGTGTCGCACCCGGCGAGGTGGTCGGCCTCATCGGCCCGTCGGGGTCGGGCAAGAGCACCCTGTTGAAATCCTTGGGCGCTGTCATCGATCCGAGCGGAGGGCGGATGATCCTCGGCGACGAGGTTATCTATGACGACGGCTGGAAAATCCCGGACATTCGTGCGTTGCGGCGGGACAAGATCGGTTTCGTATTCCAGGCGCCGTATCTTATCCCTTTTCTGGACGTGACCGACAATGTCGCATTACTGCCAATGCTGGCCGGTGTGCCGAATAGTGAGTCACGCCAACGTGCCAACGAGCTTCTAAAGGCTCTGGACGTCGAGCATCGTGCTGCGGCGATGCCTTCGCAACTCTCCGGCGGAGAACAGCAGCGGGTCGCGATCGCGCGGGGTCTGGTCAACCGACCACCGGTCATCCTTGCGGATGAGCCCACCGCGCCGCTCGACAGCGTGCGCGCACTTACGGTAATCCGGATTCTCAATAAAATGGCAGCCAAGTATGGCACAGCGATAATCGTTGTGACCCATGACGAGAAAATTATCCCCACATTCAAACGTATCTATAACATAAGGGATGGCGTGACGATTGAAGAAGCAGGAGATGGACGCGGTTTTGACTGAAGAGAAGGGGGATCATGTCAGGAATTGGTGATCTTCATATCTAAATGTACTCGTATTTATACAACAAACAAATGCGGAATTTGTGTCATTCGTCCTTGCTACTTACCCGACGCCGCCACCGATCCGGAGTGAGTATTCTCATGCGGACTTCTTCAGCTAGCGCGCTGAGATGCATGATCTGGACTGTCGCGATCGCCAGCCTGACGGCATGCGCTGGACGACCAGACGCGGATTCGCTGTCCACCGCGCAAGAGATATCAGAAGCACATCGCGAAGTTGCGATTATCACCGTAACGGACCGCCAACCAGACGACGCTGGCGTCGGATACACTGCCAAGAGGTCAACGCGACTGCATTTCGAACGATTTACGCTCGCAGTGCCTGTGACGCGTCAATTGTCTGTCACTGTGCCACATACTCGAGCGAGTTCCAGAGAAACATACCCGGTCACGAAACGCGAGATCATAACTTCAATCAATCGCAGTAAATACGAAGAATTCTTGATTTATGTACACGGATATAACGACAGTTTTCAGGAGTCATTATTCCGATTTACGGGTATTGTCGCGGACGGGTATATCAGGGAGGTGCCGATCCTCTTCAGCTGGCCGTCCGAAGGGTCGGTTGCCGGGTACATTGCCGACAGGGATGCCGCGACATACGCGCGGGATGATCTTGTTGAATTTCTAGCCTATCTCAAAGCACAATACCCAGACGTGAACATCACACTGTTTGGGCACAGCATGGGGGCTTGGTTGGTCGTCGAGGCGCTCCGGCAACTCAGGCTTTCGGATCGCGACGATGTGCTGCATAGAATAGGCCAGGTCGTCCTGGCTTCTCCGGATATTGAGATCGACCTTTTCCGGCGTCAGGTCGAGGCCATTGGCCAACTGGCGCGTCCGATCCTCGTACTCACTTCCACCGACGATAGGGCCCTTACCGTCTCACGCCTTTTCGGCGGCTCCCGCATGCGAATGGGGTCGGTCGGTGAGGATAGCCCCGCCGCGCGGCGGATGATCGAAAGAAAAGCAATTCAAATTGTTGACCTTACAATGTTGCCTGCTTCGGATAGCATGAAACACAATCGCTTCATTAGATTGGCAGAAATATTGTCGAAGTCGGAAGATAAGATCGGTGCACTTTCGCAGAATGGTATGGTCAATTTAATACATAATTTTGATAGTTTCGATCTGTATATTAATTAAGCTAGGCCATGTAAATCCACGCCGCACTGTATAAATACCATAAGCGGCCGGCAGATAGCGAACCCGGAGAGGAAGTTGAACCAGAGGACGAACGGCACGACGGAACCGTAGGCTGCCCGCGCGGTCGAACTTCCGAACAAGGCCATGCCGCCCGAGGCAATCGTCAACACACTGAAGACGCCGGCGGCGACGGCGAGGACCCGGACGAGAGGGGGACGTGTCACTTACGCGCTGTAAACGAGCCTTCTCGTCGAGTACTCGGCTCGGCCCAGGCCGAAATAAGGCGGGCGCCGACCGGCGACGTCCGCCTAGTCTGGCATCGCCCCCGAAAAGAGAGATTGCGAAGCGATGCGTACAGCAAGATGCGTATGATACATTCCGGCTGAACCTTTTCGGCGTCAACGGCCCTTCGGCGCGCGCCTTGGCGCGAATTGCCTCAGAGCGCCTGAATCTTGGGGTTCCGCATCGGCGCGGTCCGGTGCGACGAACCTATACGGATGAAAAGGCCATACGGGATTGGCCTTTTCCTGCCCGCATAAGAAGGTCAGTGGGCCTGCTATTCGCGCGCACCCCGACCGATTCAGCCGGATTATCCTTGGCTGAGTGCATCCAGCACGCGCTCCGGCAGCAGCGGAAGTTCCGTCAGACGGGTTTCCAGTGCATGGTTGACAGCGTTCACCACGGCCGGCGCCACCGGAATCGTGGCGATTTCGCCAACGGCCTTTGCTCCGAAGGGGCCGGTCGCTTCGCCTTCCTCGACCAACAGAATCCGTATCGGCGGCATCTCGGGGGCGTTGACCAGCGTGTAGCGCGCAAAACTGTCGGCCCGCATCCGCCCGGTATTCGGGTCCACTGCTGCATCCTCGTAAAGTGCGTACCCCATTCCGATCTGGATGCCACCGTAGATCTGGCCCTCGACCAGCATCGGGTTAATCGCCCGGCCGATGTCATGAGCGGCTAGGTAGTCGCGCACACGGATATGCCCTGTCAGCGTGTCGACCTCGACTTCGGCAAAATGGGCGGCGTAAGAACCGGGATTGGCCGTCGCGCGGTGCGTGTGCGTCGCGGAAGGCGTATCCGTTCCCCTTACAGCGAGCCAAGCAGCCAGATCGGCGAGGGTAATTGCGCGGTGGGGCGCTTCGATCTGCCCGCCTCGCAACCGGATCTCGCTCCGGGCGGCGTTCAACGCCTGCCCTCCGGTATCGACGATTGCTGCCGCCAACGCCGTCGCTGCCAAACGCACCGCTTCGCCGGCGATGTATGTCATTCGGCTGGCGCGGGTGCCCAGGTCATAAGGGCAAGTGTCCGTATCCGCCGGATTGATGCGGATGTCGGCCGCCCGCACCCCCAATACCTCGGCGGCAATCTGCGCCAGCGTCGTGTCGGACCCGCAACCGAGGTCGTGAAGCGCGCATGTCAGTTCTATCCGTCCCTCCGGCGTAAGCCGTAGCGTGGCGGTCGTGGCTTCGTCCTCGCCGGGAAAGCAGCCATTGATGTGCGTTGCGGCCGCCATTCCTACGCCAGTTCGAAACCGGCCTCTCCCGGATGCGGCGGAGCGGCGCCGCGTCCAGTCGAACGCCTCCGCTCCCCGACACAGACAGTCCGCGCCGCGGGCGTTGCCGAGGCTTAGACCCTGCCAAGGTTCCGAGGCGCCCGGGGTGACTATGTTCCGGGCGCGAACCGCGACCGGATCCAGACCCATCTCGCGTGAAGCGAGGTCGAGGACGATCTCGCCCAAAGCGTGGATCTGCGGTGAACCATACCCACGGAAAGCTCCCGTCGGGAGCGTATTTGTGTACACTGCCCGGGCGCGGTAGCGTTCCGCCGGTACCGCGTAGAGGCGTACGAGCCGCTGCAGCATCGAGCCCGGAAGGTAGTTCCCACCGGTACAATAGGCACCGATGTCGACCGTGACGTCGGTTTCGCGCCCCAGTATGCGACCGTCGCACGCTAGGGCAATCCGCATTTTTCCGCGGCTAGCGGCGCGCGTCCGCGTGGCGGTGAAGGTTTCGTGCCGGTTGAAAGCTATCCGCACCGGGCGTCCGCTCCGCTCGGCAAGGAGCGCACAAATCGGTTCCAGAATCGGCTCCGCCTTGCCTCCGAAAGACCCGCCGATCGGCGCCTTGGTCACATGCAGGCGGTCCGCAGCGATTCCCAGCGCCTGCGCCACAACCGCCTGGACCGCATGGACGCTCTGGCATGGAGAGTGGATTGCGACGCGCCCTCCCGGTTCCGGCCATGCGACACAGACATGTGGTTCGATCGCACAATGATGGCTGCGGGGCGTATGCACCACCGCCTCCGTGACATGATCCGCTCGTGCGAAGGCCGCATCAGGATCGCCGTGAGTGAAATGAACCTGCTCCACCGGGTTCGGGTAGATGGCTTCCTCGACACCTGCGGCAGATCCAGAGTGAGCGACCGTTGGTTCGGGTATCAGAATAGCTGGCAAATCCTCGAAACTCACGACAATCCGCGTCACGGCGGCACGGGCGATGGCTTCGGTTTCCGCCAGAACTACCGCCACCCGGTCGCCCATATGGCGCACAACGGGCGGAAACATCCGCTCATCAGCCAATGCTTTCTGACCGGCAAACCATATCGAACTGTTGTAGCCGTTCTGTGGAGTGTTGGCGTGCCACCAGACGCCGATGACGCCGGAAACGGCCAGCGCTGCGGCCGGGTCGACTTCAACAATGCGAGCGTGGGCTCGGGGCGAGAACAGAAGCGCGCCGTGCAACAGTCCCGGCAGCGTCATATCGGCGGCGAAGCGCAGTCGGCCGGTCAGCTTATCGGCGGCGTCGATGAGCGGGATTCGCTGAGAAACCTGTTCCATTAGAACGCCTCTTCGAACACAGGATCGCGCGCCGACAATCCACACAGCCGCGCTATCAGGTCCAACCCCACGCCGCGGATCGCTCGCCGTTTCCAGACATGCGAAGCGCGACCGGGAATGGCGGCATCGACCTCGGCGCTCAGCACCTGCATGAAGCCGCGAAGAGAATCGGGATCGAGCGTTCGACCTTCCAGCGCCTCCTCAGCCCGGTTGAGCCGGAGTGGACGCGGGCCGAGCGCGCCCGCCACGATCTGCAACGCTCTGAAACGACTTTCCACGAATTCCGCCGTCGCGGCCATGTTCAGCCGTGAAATCGTCAGGTCGCGCCGCGCGCCGAGCTTCGCGAAGGCGCTGCGCGGTAAGAGTGCCCGCCCGGGCAGAACCACCGCGGTTATAACGCCGCCCGTTTTCGGTTGAAAATCGCCGAGTGCGATCTCGGTTCGTGCGCCTCCGCGCAGCATTACTTCGAGCCGTGCTCCCACCAAAGCCAGGACGGGAATCAAATCAGCGGCCGCGGCTCCGTTCGCGACGTTGCCGCCGATCGTGGCACGATTGCGTATCTGAACCGATCCGCATTCAGCTGCCGCCTGCGCCAGCCCTCTGCAGCGTACCGCCAGTCCGGCATGGGCCTCCAGCGACGCTACGGTCGTAGCCGAACCTATGCGGATATCGGCGCCAGAGCAGTCGATACCAATGAGTTCTGCTACCGCGGATAGATCGACGATCACTCCTGTTTCCGGCAAGCGCCGCCCGGAAACAAGCAGGTCGGTCCCTCCCGCAATGAAATGAACGGGCAGTGGTCCTGCCATCAAACTGGCGAGCGCAGCAAGATCGCTAGGTCGAACAGGCGCCAGCGCGGTCAACATCCGGCCTCGCAACGCCGCGCCGCTTCGGCTGCAACGGCCCGCACGATTGTCTCGAATCCTGTACATCGGCAAATGTTACCCGCCAGCGCATGTCGGATCTCTTCTTCGCTGGGAGTGAGCTTGGACCGCAAAAGCCCCTCAGCCGACATAATTATGCCTGGAGTGCAGTAGCCGCACTGCACTGCGCCGGCCGCGGCGAATTGGACTTGAAGGTCTGTGAGCACTCCCGCATCGCCCAGGCCTTCGACCGTCGTGATCTCACGCTCGTGCGCCTGGAAGGTCAGCATGAGGCAGGCATGAACGGGCGCTCCGTCCATCAGGATCGTGCAGGCGCCGCATTCCCCTTCGCAACAACCTTCCTTGAGCCCGGTCAAGCCCAGGACCTGCCGCAAAAACTCGCTGAGCCGTGCCAGAGGATCTGCGTCCTGCTCGACGAAGCTTCCATTTATTCTCAGTGTCAATTTCATTTATGCTCGTTGCGTATGGCCTTTGCGCACGGTGTTACAACAGGTTGTGGGGTATGACAATTCTGAACATTGTAAACTACCTTCTCAATTGTTTACTATAATAAACAACGTTGACTAAACGCATAAAACCTCCAACCGGTCATGCTAGTGAGGAAACGGCTTTCTGATGGCCGCAAGCGCAAGGATGAAGGACCTTCTTTCCCGGTGCTTACGGCCTGTCGCAACCGGAAAAAAAGGCGGGCGCTCCCGTCAGGCAACGTCCGCCCAGTTAAGCACCGCCCCGGAAAGAGGGTCGAAGCGATGCGTACAGCAAGGTGCGTATGGTACATTCCGGCTGAACCTTTTCGGCGTCAATGGCCGTTCCGTGCGCGCCGCGGCGAAAATTGCCGCAAAACCCTTGCCGTTCGAGAGCGAGCATCCAAGAAAGCCGGTGCGACGAACCTACGCAGATGAAAAGGGCTATTACGGATTGACCTATTCGCGCTCACTTACGAAGCTCAGTGTGCCTGCGATCGCGGGCACCCGACCGACCGCAATGCGAGAC
>CAYJMY010000208.1:7745-8435 GCA_964371125.1 uncultured Mesorhizobium sp.
CGAGACCCCCTTGCCGAGCGGCGTCAATTGAGGCGGATGACGTCCCGACCGTCATCCGCCTCTTTTCTCCTTCAAGCATCTTCGCGCTCAGCCTGTCCGCCCGCTTTCCGTTTCGGCGGCTATCAATGGCCGTCGTCGACGAGCGGCCGGGAGAACGGGTCGGAGGCTGTCCAACCGGTGCCGCTGCCCTCTCGTTGCGTCCGACCTTGCCCGTCCGGGTTGAATATCCGCGTCGTCCTACCCTGATCCGTATGCCCGCCGGGCTCGGTCGGTTTCGTAGGCGTTTCACTTCCCTTGCCCTGCCAGCCAACGCGGGCCTGAACTGGTCGGGTTGTGCGGCGGCCGCGCCCCCGTGTTGGGCAGGACGCCGGGGCGCCGCCCGGCTGGGGCGGCGTGGCCGCTCTCCCGCGCCCAACAGGCAACCATCAATCAGAGGGAGACTCCGACATGAAACTCTTAACCAAATCCGACCTGGAAAGGCTCGCCCGCAACGGGCGTAACGCCGCCGCCGGCGCGACCTGGCTGCTCGCCTGGACCGAGCCCGGCGACCCGGACCTCGCGTTCGGCCTGTGCGACCTTGGCCTCGTGTCCCCCGAACTGGGGAGCGTGCGTCAGCCAAAAAAGGCGGATGTCCCGGGCAGGGGAACATCCGCCTTCGAACCCGCCGTCTAGGGGTGAGGGTAGGGAGTG
>CAYJMY010000209.1:0-8431 GCA_964371125.1 uncultured Mesorhizobium sp.
GTCCCACCCCCCCACTTGCCCGGCCCCCGGCGTGGCGGCCCCGCGGCCCGTCTCCGGCGCGACCGCCTCTTCGCGGGAGGCACCGCGCAGCAGGTCGCTGACCCAGCCGGCCTGGGCGCCAGCCGGCTCGCGGGGCCGTGCGGGCTCGATCGGTCCGCGAAGCGCCGGCTCGGGCCGCCGCTCGGGGGCAGGAGCCGCGGCACGCTGGGGCGCTGGCCGGGGAGCTGAGACCGGCGCGGGCGGGGCGGAGCGGACCGGACCGCGCTCGCCCACATCCGTCGTGCGGCCCGTGCGGGCGACGATGTCGGAAAGCTCCTTCAAAGCGTTAATCTGCTCGGTCACGGCGCGGCGGATGGCCGTCGTCGATTCCTTGGCCTCGACCGGCATGTCGACGATGCCGCGCTTCAACTCGGCGCGCGTCTCCTCGAGTTCCGAGCGAATGGAGGATGCGGTCCGGCGCATTTCATCGGTGGCGTCGGCGAAACGCTTCGTCGCGGAATCGACGACCTCGGTGATGGCGCCACGGATCCGTTCGGCGGTCTCCATCGTGCGGCCTTCAGCACCTTCGAGCGCCCGTCCGACGAGTCCTTCGAAGGACTTCATCACCCGCTCGAGATCCTCGGACTTCTTCACCAGGCCCACGGCCAGGTCCTCGAGCGCCGTCTGCCGCTCGAGCGTGTGCTCCAGGTTGCTCTGCGCGGAGGTGAGGAGGTCGGAGGCGCTCGAGAGAACGCGGCTGTGCTCGTCGAAGCGCGTCGCGATCGACGCGACTTCGCGCAGCGTCGACGACGACAGTTCCGTCAGCCGCTGGGTATTGGAATCGACCAGCCGAGCCGAGCTCGAGAACGTCTGCGCGGCCCGCTCCGTGCTGGTCGCGAAGGCACGCGTGCTCTGCGAAAGCCGCTCGTCGACGCCCGACAGGTTCTCCGAGGCCAGTTCGATCAATTCGCTGAGTTGGCGGTTGGACACGGTGAGGCGCTCGATGAGGTCCGAGACGCCCTCGGCGAGGCTCGAACGCGCGCCGCCGACCGCGCTGAGCGTTTCGGCGGTACGGTTGGCGATCGCGGAGATGAACGCGGCGTTCTCGGCGCGCAGATGCTCCGTCGCCTTGCCCGTCGCTTCCTCCATGGCCCTCTGCAGCTCGCCGCCACCCTGGGCGAAACGCTCGACCAGCGGCCGCGCCGTCTCGTCGAGGATCTGCGAGATCTCGGCGGAACGCGCGGCGAGCATGGCGTTCAGCTCGCGCGTGTTGACGCCGATCGTGCGGGCGGCCTCGTTGGTGCTCTGACCGATGTGCTGGCCGACGGAATTGAATGTGTCGGCGATGACGTTGGCGCGCGCGACCAGTTGAGTCTCGGCTGCGGCGATCTGCTCGTCGAGCTTCTGGCCCATCGTCTCGGCACCGCGTGCGAGCCGGTCCTCGGCGGCCGCGATGTGCATGCCGACGCGGTCGGCGACGGCTTCCGCGCCTTCCGCCAGCTTGTCGTTGGCGCTGGCGATGGCGTCCTCGACGAGGCGTGCGTGCGATTCCAGCTCGACCGCCGCCTGGCGCGTGCGCCCCGCGATCCGCTGTTCTGTATCGGCGAAAGCGTTGGCGACGTCGGCAGCGTGGGCGCCGATGGCCGCCGCGCTCTCGGCGACGCGGGCGGTGAGTTCGCGATCGGCAGTCTCGAAGACGCGGCCCATGTCGCGGGCGCGCTGCTCCAGCGCCTCGGACGTCTGGTCTATGCGGGCGGCGATACGCTCGTCGGCGCTCTCGAAGACGCGTCCGACTTCCTGCGCACGCTGCGCGAGGGCTCTTGCGGTCTCGTCGACCCGAGCGGCGATGCGCTCGTCGGCGGTTTCGAAGGCACGTCCGACTTCCTGCGTGCGCAATTCGAGCGCCCTTGCGGTCTCGTCGACGCGGGCGGCGATCCGTTCGTCGGCATTCTCGAAGACGCGCCCGATCTCGATGGCGCGGCCGGCCAGCGACTTCGCGGTCTCGCTGATGCGGGCCGCGATCTTCTCGTCCGCGGTTTCGAAGATCGCTCCGATCTCGGCGGCGCGACCCGACAGGCGGTCCGCCGTCAGTTCGACGCGTGCGGCGATCTGCTGGTCGGCGTTCTCGAACACGCCACCGATCTCGGCGGCACGCGCCGCGAGGCTGCCTGCGAGAATCGATACCCTCTGGGCAAGCTGCTCGTCGGCCTTGTCGAAGCTGTGGACGACGCGGTCGGCATAGGTCTCGAGCCGATCCGCGCCGTCGGCAATGCGCGCGGCCAGCCTGCCGTCGACCGTGTCGAACAGACCTCCGAGTTCAGTGGCGCGGGAGGACAGCGCCTGCGCCGCTTCGTCGATCCGGGCGCCGAGGCGCTCGTCGGCATTGTCGAACGTCCGTGCGATCTCCATGGCGCGACCGGCCAGTTCGCCGGCGGTCTGGGTGGCATCGGCGATCAGCTTCTCCGAAGTCTCCGAGGCCCGGGTGACGAGCTTCCGGTCCGCTTCGTCGAACAGACGGGCGATGTCGCCGGCCCTTTCGAGCAGCATCCCCGACGTCTGCGCGGCGCGATCGGCGACGAGACGGTCGGCATCGGTTAGCGCGCGGCCGGCCGCCTCGTTGAGCGTGGCGGTGACTTCGAGCACCTTTTCGCGCAGCGCGCCGGCGACGACCAGGGCGCTGTTTTCCAAAACGTTGCGGACATTGTCGACGCCGGTCGAGAGCGCACGTTCCATCGTGCCGGTGCGTTCTTCGATGATGCCCGTCTGCCGGGAGAACGCGTCCTCGATCCGTGCGACGTCGAGATCGATCTGGTCTGTTATCAGGCTGCGCTTGCCCGCGATCGTTTCGATGTGACGCGACAGTTCGGCATCGATCTCCTTGCGCGTTTCGGCAAGGCGGTCGAGATCCTCGCGAAGGGCGTTGGCGAGAACGCCGCGGCCGTCGGAGAGCTTGTCGACATGGCTTTCGATGATGGCGTCGATCTCGGCGCGGGCGTCGGCGATCTTGCGCAGGTCCGCTTCCAGGGCGCGGGTCAAGAGGTCGCGGCCTTCCGCAAGCTTGCCGACCTGTCCGGTGACCAGGGTTTCGATCCCCGAGTGGCTCTCGGCGATCCGCGAGAGATCCTCCTCCAGCGCGCGGCGCAGTATATCGCGGCCTTCGGCGAGTTTGCTGACCTGTCCGGCGACGATGCCGTCGATGTTGCTGCGCGCTTCCGCTAGCTTCTCGAGGTCGGCCTCGAGTGCCCTCGTGAGGATCGAACGTCCCTCGGCGAGCTTCTCGACCTGGCCGGCGACCTGGGACTCGACAGCCGCATCCAGTTCGGCGCGAGACCGGGCGAGTTGCTGGAGGTTCTCCTGCAGGGCGCGGTCGAGCAGGTCGCGGCCTTCGGTGAGTTTCGCGACCTGGGCGGACATCTGCGCGGACACGGCCGCGTCGATCTCGGCCCGCGATTCGGACAGCTTCCGCAGGTCGGCCTCGAGCGCGCGGTTGAGGATGTCGCGGCCCTCGGCGAGCTTGGAGACCTGGCCGCTGACCAGCCCGTCGATGCCCTTGCGGCTTTCGGCAAGCTTGTTCAGGTCCTCTTCCAAAGCGCGCGACAACACGTCCCGGCCCTCGGCAATCTTCGCCACCTGGGCTTCGACCTGTGCCGAAACGTTGGCGTCGATTTCGGCGCGCGCGTCGGAGAGCTTCTTCAGATCGGCTTCGAGCGCGCGGTTCAAGATGTCGCGGCCCTCGGCCAGCTTGGCGACCTGGCCGGCCACGAGTCCGTCGATGCCCTTGCGGCTTTCGGCGAGCTTGCTGAGGTCTTCTTCCAAAGCGCGCGACAGGACATCCCGGCCTTCGGCGATCTTCGCGACCTGCGATTCGACCTGTTTCGAAACATTGGCATCGATCTCGGCGCGAGCGTCGGCGAGTTTCTTCAGGTCGGCTTCGAGCGCGCGATTCAAGATGTCGCGACCTTCGGCGAGCTTGGCGACCTGTCCGGTCACGAGCCCGTCGATGTTCTTCCGGCTTTCGGCGAGCGCGTTCAGATCGTTTTCGAGCGCCTTCTTCAGGACGTCGCGGCCTTCCGCGATCTTGGCCACCTGCGAGGTGACGAGGTTGCCGATCTCGCCGCGTGTGTCGGCGAGCCTGTCCATGTCCTCCTTGAGGGCGCGCTTGAGAATGTCGCGGCCCTCGGCGATCCTGGCCACCTGCGAGGAAACGAGGCCGTCGATGTCCTGGCGCGTTTCGGAAATCTTGTGCAGGTCTTCCTCGAGGGCACGCTTCAGGATGTCGCGACCCTGGGCGAGCTTCTCGACCTGGCCGGCGACGAGTCCGTCAATGCTGGCGCGGCTTTCGGCCAGCTTGTTGAGGTCGAGTTCTAGCGCCCGGGTCAGGATGTTGCGACCCTCAGCCAGCTTCCCGACATGGCCGGAAACCATTTCATCAATCGTTGAACGGGTTTGCGCGAGTTTCTGCAAGTCATCCTGCAGCGTTTTCGCGAGGACTCCGCGACCCTGTTCGATGCGGTCCATGTGCTGGCCGAGCGTGGAATCGATCGTGGCTCGGGTATCGTTGATCTTTCTCAGATCCTCTTCCAGAGCGCGGGCGAGGAGGTTGCGGCCCTCCGCGAGTTTCTGGATCTGGAAGCTGACGGCGGTGTCGATGCTGGCCCGCCCGTCGGCGAATTTCTGCAGGTCGGACTGGAGGGCGGCCGCCATCTTCTCGCGACCCTCGGAGAGCTTGCGGGTGTGGTTGTCGACGGCGGCGTCGATACCCGCGCGTGCCTCGGCGAGCTTCCGGATGTCGGCATCGAAGGCCTGCGAAACGGTGTGGCGGGCAGCATCGAGGCGGCCTGCGAAGTCGCTTGCCCGGGCCTCGAGCATGGTCGACGTCGACGTGACGATCCCCGCCATCTCCTGACCGATGCGGATCTTGCCGTCATCGATCATATCGAACAGGGTCTCGCGGCCCTGGGTGTAGGCGTCGGAAATTTCGCGCGCGCGCTCGACGAGCGTTTCGTTGATCTGCCGCGCGCGGGCCTCGAGGGCGGCGTTGAGCTTCTGCGTTCCGGTATCGAGCGCTTCGGCGCGGGTCTGGAACTCGCCGATCAATGCCTGCCCGCGCTCGGCGAGGGTGCGTTCGATGCCCTCAAGGCGCGCTTCCAGTTCGGTGTTGAGCGAACGGGCAGCCCCACCGAGCAGCGAGACCATGCCGGTCGTGCGCTCGTCGAGCATCTCGGAAAGCGTGCGGGTAACGTCGTCTGTGCTCTGGGTGAGGCGGGCGATCCGCGTGTCGAGCAGGCTGGCGAAGGCTTCGCCGGAGGTGCTGATGCGATCGCCGATGGTGTCGAGCCTCGAATCGATCGATTCGTAGATCGAGGCGCCGCTTTCGTTGATGCGGTCGATCAGCGTGTCGCCGGAATTGGTGATGGTCATCGACAGCTTTGTCGACGCGGACAGGATGCTGTCGCGGATCGCGTCGCTCGCGGCGCCGATCTCGTCGCGCATGGTCTCGTTGGCGCCGGAGATCGAGGACCTGACGCGCTCCGCGTGGCTGACGATGGCGTCGCGTTCGGAGCCGAGTCCGTCGACGAGGGCACGGATGCGCACCTCGTTCTCCGAATAGGCCCTTTCGAGTTCGTTCACTTCCGTGTGGACAAGCGTCTCGAGTTCGACGGCGCGCGCGATGGTGCGTTCGATGCCTTCGCCCATGGCGGCGACTTCGCGCCGAACCGCCTGGCCGACCATCAGGATGCGGTCCTGCGCGATGGCCTCAGGTTCGGCGAGGCGGAACGCGACTTCGGTCATCGACTGCGCCGCGAGCCGCATCTCCTGCGCGCGGCGGATCATGACGGCGAAGCCCCAGAACATGAACACCGGAACGATCGCCGCGACGAGGAGTACAACGAGATAGGGCTTTGCCACGACCTGTTCGACGCTGCGGATCTGCCAGATCTCGGGGCCGAGCAGCATGTGGCCGATCACGCCGGCGCCGGCCAGCCACGCGATCGTCAGGAATCCCACCATCCAGTAGACGGTGCGCGAGGCGCGGCGGTTCAGGCCTTGAACGAGGCTGCGGAAATCCTTCTGACGGTCGTCGTTGGCCGGGGCGAAGGTGCCGGCCTGGGGAATCTCGCGCGCCTCCGGCGGAAGGGGAGCGGCCTTGGGCAGGGACGCAGACGCCGTTTGCGAAATATGGGATGCGGCCTTGGCGCCGATCGCATCGGGAGCGGGCGACTTTGCCGGAGCGGGCACCGCCTCCTTGGTACGCCCTTCCCGCGAAAGCTCGTCGGCAGCCGCGGAGATCTGCGCTTCGAGGTCTTCCATCGAGGCGGCGATGTCGAGATCGCCGTCCGGACTGGTCAGGTCGAAATCGAGCGCTTTTTCCAGTTCCCGGGCGACATCGCTGTCGAGATTCTTCGTGGTCGTCGGTTTCCGTGCCATGCCGCCGTTACCCTGTACTCGCCGCGGGAAGCCGTGTCTCCGGGGCCTTCGTCTGGCGCCGGCGACAGCTCGCTATGGTCCATCCGTATCGTAGTGGCACAGCCGGGGAAAGGAAACCGGCAAAGGGCCACATGCGTAAAAGTTTAAACATAAGGTTAACAGCGCCATGATTCGGGCGCTTTTACGCCGCCTTACGCCGCTTGCTTCTAGCATCGATGCATTAACCCGTTGTCCATGCAGCGGAGCTAGTTTGAGTAACACATGAAACCAATTGTTTGGGAGTCCCGGTCCATGCCGCCAATCCAGACGGGCAATTTCGCCTACGACCGCCCAGGCGGCGAGGCCAGTCCCGAAGTGCCTGCGCGACCGATCGACATGGCGCACCTTGCACGCCAGACGATGGGCGACCGGGCCCTTGAGCAGGAGGTACTGCAGCTCTTTGCGCAGCAGGCGGTGACGGTCCGCAAGCAGATTTCCACCGCGTTGCCGGCCGAGCGCGTCCTGCTCGCGCACGGGCTGAAGGGATCGGCGCGGGGGGTCGGGGCGTTCGCCATCGCCGATTGCGTCGCCGCGCTGGAGACGTGTCCGGACGATGCCGGAGTGCTCGACCGGCTATCCGTCCTCATCGATCAGGCCTGCGATTTCATCTCGGCCATTCACCGCTGACGGCTGGAACCGCAGCCGAACGAACGCCCGCAGTTGACTTGCACGCGGGAGTCATTATTTCGGCAGGGTCTCTCCGATCCGGATATCCTCACATGGCCAAGATCACCTTCATCGCCTTCGACGGCACGACCTACAACGTCGAGGCGGAGAACGGTTCCACCGTCATGGAGAACGCGATCCGCAACGCCGTACCGGGCATCGAAGCGGAGTGCGGCGGCGCCTGCGCCTGCGCGACATGCCACGTCTATGTTGACGAGGCCTGGACGGATCTCGTCGGCGAGCCGGAGGCGATGGAGGAGGACATGCTGGATTTCGCCTACGATGTCCGTCCGAGTTCGCGCCTGTCCTGCCAGATCAAGGTTCGCGACGAACTCGACGGGCTTGTCGTTCGGGTTCCGGAAAGGCAAGGTTGAGGCCCATTCAACCACCGCCGCGACTGCGGCGTATTCCGGGGATCGCCAGATGACCGCGCCGCACAAGACCGACGTCCTCATTATCGGCGCCGGGCCAGTCGGCTTGTTCGCGGTGTTCGAACTCGGCCTGCTCGACCTGAAATGTCATCTCATCGACATCCTCGACCGGCCGGGCGGGCAGTGCGCCGAACTCTACCCGGAGAAGCCGATCTACGACATCCCCGGATGGCCCTCGATCTCGGCCCAGGGTCTTGTCGACAAGCTGATGGAACAGATCTCGCCGTTCAGTCCCGGGTTCACGTTCAGCCGCATGGTCACCGGGGTCGACCGCCTGCCTGAGGGCGGGTTCCGCGTCACCACGGACGAAAGCGAGGTCTTCGAGGCGAAGGTGCTGGTCATTGCCGCGGGCGGTGGATCGTTCCAGCCGAAGCGGCCGCCGATCCCCGGCATCGAGGCCTACGAGGAAAAGAGCGTCTTCTACTCGGTTCGCCGTATGGAAGCCTTCCGCGATCATGACCTGGTCATCGTCGGCGGCGGCGATTCCGCCCTCGACTGGACGCTGAACCTGCAGCCGGTCGCGCGGAGCGTGACGCTTGTGCACCGGCGGCCGGAGTTCCGCGCCGCGCCCGACAGCGTCAACAAGATGTTCGCCCTGCACGAGACCAGGAAACTCGACTTCCGGATCGGCCAGGTGACTTCGCTTCGCGGCGACAACGGCGAGCTGAGTTCGGTCACCGTGAAGGGCCCCGACGGTTCGGTCGAAGTACCGTGCACCCGGCTCCTGCCGTTCTTCGGACTGACGATGAAGCTCGGTCCGATCGCGGAATGGGGGCTGAATCTGCACGAGAGCCTCATTCCTGTCGACACCGAGAAGTTCCAGACCTCCGAGCCCGGCATCTTCGCCATCGGCGACATCAACACCTATCCGGGCAAGCTGAAGCTCA
>CAYJMY010000210.1:0-8304 GCA_964371125.1 uncultured Mesorhizobium sp.
GCCCGAGGATGACGTCGGCGCCTGTGGTTGTGTGTACGCCGCCGCGCAGGCAATAAAAAACCCCGCCGGAGCGGGGTTTTCCATGCGAGCGCTGCGGCGTCGGATCAGATGCCGAGATTGGCGAACTTGTTCTTGAACTTCGAAAGGCGGCCGCCGCGGTCGAGCAGGGTCTGCGCGCCGCCCGTCCAGGCCGGGTGGGTGCGCGGGTCGATGTCGAGGTTCAGCGTGTCGCCTTCCTTGCCCCAGGTCGAGCGGGTCAGGTACTCGGTGCCGTCGGTCATGACCACCTTGATGGTGTGGTAGTCGGGATGGATCTTGCTCTTCATCGGTCTGGTCCTGGCTGTCGCGGCAGCGTCGCGCGGCAATGTTCCTGCGGCGACGCGCCTCTTTGGAAAACTCGAAGCCGCAGCTAATAGGACAGCCACGGCTTCAAAAACGGTCGGCGAGCCTATACATCAGCCGGTATCGAAGCACAAGGCGGCGCGGTCGGCAAAATCCGGGCTCGGCGGAAGGATCAGGACATGGCCGAGGCAGCACCGGTCGAGGACGGCAAGAAGCGGAAGTCGCTGAGGCCGCTTGCGCGGCTCCTCCCCTACATGATGCGCTACCGCGGCATGGTCGTCGCGGCGCTGTTCTTCCTCACCGTGGCCGCCGCGACGACGCTGACGCTGCCGCTCGCCGTGCGCCGCATGATCGACCACGGCTTCTCCGGCGCCGACACGACGTTCATCGCCAACTACTTCTCGATGCTGGTGGTGATCGCCGCCGTCCTCGCGCTGGCTTCGGCGTGCCGATACTACTACGTCATCACGCTCGGCGAGCGGGTCGTGTCGGACCTGCGCGGCGACGTCTTCTCCCACGTCACCAGCCTGTCGCCCTCGTTCTTCGACACGGCCCAGTCGGGCGAGATCGTCTCGCGGCTCGCCGCCGACACGACGCAGATCAAGTCCGCGGTGGGCGCGACGGCGTCGATGGCGCTGCGCAATGTCATCATGGGCATCGGCGCGCTGGCCATGATGGTAGTCACCAGCCCGAAACTGTCGGGCCTCGTCATCGCCGCCATCCCGTTCATCGTCGTGCCGCTGGTGGCCTTCGGCCGCTCGGTGCGCCGCCGCTCGCGCGCCGCGCAGGACACGCTGGCGCAGGCAACCGCCTATGCCAGCGAGCAGATCGGCGCGGTGCGCACGCTGCAGGCCTTCACCAACGAGGGCCTCGTCACGGCGAAGTTCGCCGCCGCCGTCGAGAGCGCCTTCCAGGCGGCCCGGGCGTCGGTCTTCGCGCGCGCCATACTCACCTTCTTCGCCATCTTCGCCGTGTTCTCCTCGGTGGTTGCGGTGCTGTGGTTCGGCTCGCGCGACGTGCTCGACGGCACGATCTCGGCGGGCACGCTCGGCCAGTTCCTGCTCTATTCGGTGATCGCAGCGGGTGCGCTGGGCGCGCTCTCCGAGGTATGGGGCGAGTTGAGCCAGGCCGCGGGCGCAACCGAGAGGCTGGCGGAACTGCTCGACGAGGTGCCGGCGATCGCGACGCCGGCGGCGCCGAGACCGCTACCGGCCGAGTCGAAAGGCGCGGTCGCCTTCCGCGACGTCCACTTCTCCTATCCGTCGCGGCCCGACCGTCCGGCGCTCCACGGTCTCACCTTCTCGGGCAGCCAGGGCGAGACCGTGGCCATCGTCGGCCCCTCGGGCGCGGGAAAAAGCACGGTGTTCGGCCTCATCCTGCGCTACTACGACCCGCAGTCCGGAGCAGTCACGATCGACGGCGTCGACGTCCGCGAGGCCGATCCGGCCGCGGTCAGGCGGCGCATCGCCATCGTTCCCCAGGACGTCACGATCTTCGCCACCAGCATCCGCGAGAACATCGCCTTCGGCCGGCCGGACGCCAGCGACGCCGACATCGAGGCCGCGGCCCGCGCGGCGCGGGCGGACGAGTTCATCCGCAGACTGGACCGCGGCTACGACACCGCGGTCGGCGAGCGCGGCGTGACGCTCTCGGGCGGCCAGCGCCAGCGCATCGCGATCGCCCGCGCCATCCTGCGCGACGCGCCGATCCTGCTGCTCGACGAGGCGACCTCGGCGCTGGACGCCGAAAGCGAGAAGCTGGTGCAGTCGGCGCTGGAACTGCTGATGCAGGGGCGCACGACGATCGTCATCGCCCACCGGCTGGCGACCGTGCTCAAGGCCGACCGCATCCTGGTCATGGACGACGGCCACATCGTCGAGGAAGGCACCCACCAGAGCCTCGTCGCCAAGGGCGGCGTCTATGCGCGCCTGGCGCGGCTGCAGTTCGAGGCCGGCTCCAGCCCGTACCGCGGCGCGGCGGAGTAGCCAAGGATTTCCCGGCGGCTCGCCCGGCCTCGGCTCATGGCCGGGTCGACGCGGCCTCCTCGACGATCCAGTCGCGAAACGCGGCGATCCGCGGGTCGCCGGAGGACGCTTCGGGATAGACGACGAAATAGGCGAATTCCGGCGGGACGCGGATGCCGAGCTCGAACGGCCGCACGAGCCGCCCCTCCGAGAGGTCGTTCGCCACCATGGCGAAATCGGCGAGCGCCACGGCGCTGCCGTCGATCGCCGCCTGCACGGCGTCGCCGGACGTGCCGAAGACGACGGTGCGGCTATCGTCGAAATCGTCGATGCCGGCCGCCGCCATCCACATGCGCCAGTTCGGCCAGGTGACGCCCTGGCGCGACCATTCGATGTGCACCAGCGTGTGCTTCAGAAGGTCGCGCGGCTCGGCAAGCGGCAGGCCCGACTTCAGCAGCCGCGGGCTGCACACCGGGATAATGACGTTGTCGAACAGCCGGTGCGCGCGAACCCCCGGATAGCGGCCGGTGCCGAAGCGGATGGCGACGTCGACGTCGTCCTGGTCGAAGTCGCGGACCTCGTAGCTGATGTCGAAGCGAAGCTCGATGCCGGGATGGATGGCGCTGAACCGCTCGACGCGGCGCATCAGCCATTTCGAGGCGAACTGCGCGTCGACCGTCACCTTCAGCACGGTCATGCCGCGCGACAGCTTGCGCGCCTTGGCCGCCGCCCGGTTGACGAGATCGAGCGCCTCGCCCGAAGCCTCGACAAGCAGCCGCCCGGCCTCGGTCAGCCGGATCGTCCGGCTCGTGCGGTGGAACAGCACGACGCCGAGCTGGTCCTCGATCTCCTTGACCTGGTAGCTCACCGCGGCCGGCGTCAGGCCAAGCTCGTCCGCGGCGCGGGTGAAGTTCAGGTGCCGGCCCGCCGATACCAGGGTCCTCAACGCACGCGTCCCGGGCAGCATCCGGCTCATGGATTATCAAATTCCGCTTGATGATCGGCCAAGAACTACTCGTTTCCCCATTGTTCTTCAATGACGCATTCTGGATCCATCGAGATTTCATCAAACCCGGCTTGAGCCGGAAGCGGAGACCAGCATGGCCGACATCGTCCTTTCCACAGCGCCGACAGCATCGCGGTTGAGCGCGTTTCGGGATTGGCTGCGCCAGGCCCGCGTCGCCGCCACGCTCGCCCGAGAAACGCCGCAGTTCCTTCCCGACGACCTGCTGCGCGACATCGGCGTCGAGCGTGCCGAGTGGCGCGCGGCGGCGGGCGACCGCACCGGCCGGCCCGCTGCGCCGCCGATCGACCAGCCGACGCGACTAGGCCTGCTCGACCTCGGCTGGCAACCGCCGCGTCCGCCGCGCCGGCGCTGATCGTCTCCTCGCCCGGCGGCCAGTTCGTCCCGACCCTTGCGCCGGCACCGCACCTTCGCGCAGACTGGTTGGCGCGGCGCGGACCCGGCCGCTGCGGGAGACGTCGATGCTGGCAACCATACTCATTGCCCTCGTGGCGCTGATCCACCTCTACATCGTCATCCTCGAGATGGTGCTGTGGGACAAACCGGCCGGGCGGCGCGCCTTCGGCACGACCGCGGAATTCGCCGCGGCGACCAAGGTGCTCGCCGCCAACCAGGGCCTCTACAACGGTTTTCTCGCCGCCGGTCTCGCCTGGGGATTGTGGCTCGGCGCGGATGGCTTTTCCGTGAAGGTCTTCTTTCTCGCCTGCGTCGCGGTGGCCGGCCTGTTCGGCGCGGCGACGGCGAGCCGCAAGATCCTCTTCATCCAGACGGTGCCGGCGGCACTCGCGCTCGCCGCGCTCTGGCTGGGCTGGTAGTCAGCGCTCTGTCAGCTTGAGTTCGATTCGGCGGTTCTTCGACCGCGCCTCGTCGGTTTCGCCCGGATCGAGCGGCTGGAACTCGCCGAAGCCGGCGGCGACCAGGCGGTTGGCCGGCACGCCGTTCTCGATGAGGTACTTCACCACCGAGGTCGAGCGCGCGGACGACAGCTCCCAGTTGTCACGGTAGCGGCCGGTTCCCGAGAGCGGGCGGTTGTCGGTATGGCCGTCGACGCGCAGCACCCAGTTGATCTCCGGCGGAATCTCGCGCTGCAGTTCGATGATCGCGTCGGCGAGCTTCTTCATCTCGTCGCGGCCGGCGTCGTTGATGACCTCGGAGCCCGACGGGAACAGCACCTCGGACTGGAAGACGAAGCGGTCGCCGACGATGCGGATGTTTTCGCGGTCGGACAGGATCTCGCGCAGCCGGCCGAAGAAGTCCGAACGGTAGCGGTTGAGTTCCTGGACGCGCTGGGCGAGCGCCACGTTCAGCCGGCGGCCGAGGTCGGCGATCTTGGTGTTCGACTCGCGGTCGCGCTGCTCGGACACATCGAGGGCCGCCTCGAGCGCGCCGATCTGCCGGCGGAGCGCGGCGATCTGCTGGTTGAGCAGTTCGACCTGCGACAGCGCGCGCTGGCTGATCTCGCGCTCGCTGTCGAGTTCCCCGGTCAACGTGCCGATGCGCGCCGTGGCCTCGGCGTCGGCGCCGGCGCCGCGCGCCAGAAGCTGCTCCAAGCGCGAGCGTTCGGTTTCGGTGGCATCGAGGGAGGCCTGCAGGTTGAGCAGCTGGTCCTGCGCGTCCTGGGTGTTGGAGCGTTCCAGCGCCAGCAACTGGGTCAGCTCGTTGATCTGCGAGTTGAGGCGGTTCAGCACCTCGTCCTTGCCGGAGATCTCGCGGCTGAGCAGGAACTGCGCCAGGACGAAGACCGAGAGCAGGAACATGATGGCGAGCAGCAGCGTCGACAGGGCGTCGACGAAGCCCGGCCAGTAGTCGACCCGCCGGTCGGCGCGGCGCCCGCGCGCGAGAGCCATCAGGGACGGTCCTGCTTTTTCAGCGCGTCGGCGATCTTGTCGAGCGTGCGTCGCATCGCCTTCTGTTCTTCCGACTGCGCCTCGACCCAGTCGCGCATCAGCTGCTGCTCGTTGCGCATGTTCTTGACGAGCCCGGAGATGCCGTCGGCGAGGTTGGCCATGGCCGTGGCGACGCGCTGGCTGGAGCCGCCGCCCTCCTGGATGGTGCGCAGCCTTTCGGAGAGCGCGCGCACCTCGTCCGCCGTGCCCGCCTTCGACGGGTCGACGGCGATGTCGGAGGAGAGGTCAGTGACCGACGACAGCCAGTTCTCCAGCTCGGTATAGAAGCGGGTCTGCGCCCGCCCGGCCTGCAGGTCGAGGAAGCCGACGACGAGCGAGCCGGCGAGGCCGAAGAGCGACGACGAGAAGGCCGTGCCCATGCCGCTCAGCGGCGCGGCCAGCCCCGACTTCAGCGCCTCCAGCACGTCGTTGGCGTCGCCCGATCCGGGATCGAGCGAGCTGATCGTGTCGCCGATCGAACCGATCGTCTGCAGCAGGCCCCAGAAGGTGCCGAGGAGGCCGAGGAAGACAAGCAGGCCGGTGAGATAGCGGGTGATGTCGCGAGACTCGTCGAGGCGGGTGGCGATCGAATCGAGCATGGAGCGCATCGAACTGGTCGACAGCGCCATCGAGGCGGACCGGCTGAGCAGAGCCTTCATTGGCGCAAGCAGGACGGGCTCGACGGTCTCCGACCCGGCGCGGAAAGAATTCACCCAGCGTATTTCGCGAAAGAGCCGGGCCACCTGCAGGAAAGCGAGCAGGATGCCGACGACGAGAACGCCGAGGATCAGGCCGTTGAGGCCGGGATTGGTGGAGAACGCTGCCGAGATCTGGCGGTAGAGAATGGCCGAGATGAAGCCGGCGATGGCGAGGAACACCAGCATCGACAGCAGGAAGACCTGAGGGCTCGACAGCCTGTGCGGATCGTAGCCGGATTCGCCGGCAGCCGCGTCCGACCCGAAAGCCCTGAATAATGCCATTCCCGCGCCTCGACCCGATCCGACCCCAATAGTCGCCCGCGACTCTAATCGGAATTGTGACGAAATTGAAAGTCGCCGGCCGCGTATCGGTGCGCGCCGGCGGAATCGCGGGGATCAGAGCCGGTCGATGACCAGCGAGTCCATGACGGCGGCGAGATGCAGCCCGGCGGCGACGACGACGAAGCCGTGCCACACGGCGTTCTGGAAACGCAGGCTGTGCCATGCGTGGAAGACGACGCCGGACGTATAGACGACACCGCCGGCGACGATGAACCACAGCGTCGAGGCCGGCAGCGTCTCCATGAGCGGGCGGGCGAAGATGGCCCCGCTCCAGCCGATCATGATGTAGAAGGCGATCGCGACACGGTCCAGCCGGCCCGGGAACGCCAGCTTGACGACAATGCCGACCGCGGCCATGCCCCAGACGAGCGCGATCATGGCGACCGCCGTCGAGGTATCGTCGAGCTGCGCGAGGAAGGGCGTGTAGGTTCCGGCGATGAGGAGGTAGATCGCCGAATGGTCGAGGCGGCGCAGGATCCATTTCGCCCGCGAGATCGGCCACTGATTGTAGACCATCGAGATCGACAGCGCGGTGAGCAGCGACACGATGTAGAAGACCGCGGCGACATATTCGCCGGGCGCGGTGTAGTAGATGGCCAATGCCAGGAGAATCGATCCGGCGGAAAGGGCGGCGACGATACCCACGGCATGGACCACGCCGTCGGCGATGCGCTCGGCCCTGGAATAGTAGAAGCGCCCGGGGAACGGAACGTCGGGTCGGGGTCGCGGAAGGTTGCGTGCGGTCTGGCTCATGACCGTGTCGCTATAAAAACAACACGGCGCGAAAATGACGATCCGGGAGCCTGTCCAGCCAGCACCCCTGCGTGAAATCAGCGCGGGGCGAGCGGCTTCTTCACCGTCTTCATGAGCACCTTGTGGATCGCCTCGTTGCCGGCGACGATGGTGCCCTTGCCGAACATGTCGCTGCCGCCGTCGAGGTCGGTGACGAAACCGCCAGCCTCGCGGATCAGGAGGATGCCCGCGGCCATGTCCCACGGCGACAGCTGCGATTCCCAGAAGCCGTCGAGGCGGCCGGCGGCGACATAGGCGAGATCGAGCGCGGCGGAACCCATGCGGCGGATGCCGGACACCTCGCCCATGACGTGGCGCAGCTCGATCAGGTAATTGCCGTGATGGCCGCGGCCGAGATGCGGCACGCCGGTGCCGATCACCGAATCCGACAGCTTGGTGCGGCCGGCGACGCGCAGCCGGCGGTCGTTGAGGAAGGCGCCGCCGCCGCGCTCGGCGGTGTAGAGCTCGTCCATCGCCGGATTGTAGACGAGGCCGGCGACGAGCTGTCCCTGGCGCTCCAGCGCGATCGAGATGGAGAACATCGGCAGGCCGTGGAGGAAATTCGTCGTCCCGTCCAGCGGATCGACGATCCAGCGGTGCTGGTCGTCCTCGCCCTCGACGACGCCGCGCTCCTCCATGAGGAAGGAGTAGCCCGGCCGCGCCTTGGCCAGTTCGGTATAGATGATCTCCTCGGCCTTGCGGTCGGCCTGGCTGACATAGTCGCCGGGGCCCTTCAGCGAGACCTGCAGGTTCTGCACCTCGCCGAAGTCGCGCGCCAGCGAGCGCCCGGCCTTCATGGCGGCCTGGACCATGACGTTGATGATCGCCGAACGCGCCATGCTTCTGCTCCGCCTGGCGCCGCGTCAGTCGGCGCGACGGACGTAGGTGATCTCGTTGGTGTCGACGACGATGCGTTCGCCCGACGAGATGAAGGGCGGCACCAGCACGCGGATGCCGTTCTCGAGCACTGCCGGCTTGTAGGACGACGCGGCGGTCTGGCCCTTCACCACGGGATCGGCCTCGGTGATGGTGAGGACGACCGTGTCGGGAAGGAAGATGCCGATCGGCTTCTCCTCGTAGAGCTCCACGGTCACCTTCATGCCGTCCTGCAGGAACGCGGCGCGCTCGCCGACGAAGTCCTTGTCGAGCTCGAGCTGCTCGTAGCTCTCGGTATCCATGAAGACCAGCGAGTCGCCCTGCTCGTAGAGGAAGGAGAAGTCCTTCTGCTCGAGGCGGACCCGCTCGACGGTCTCGGC
>CAYJMY010000211.1:0-8282 GCA_964371125.1 uncultured Mesorhizobium sp.
CGGCATGATCATGAACTCCTGGAAGTCGATCGGGTTGTCGGCATGTACGCCACCATTGATGATGTTCATCATCGGAACCGGCAGGACATGGGCCGCTGCGCCACCGACATAGCGGTAGAGCGGCAGGCCGGCGGCTTCCGCGGCGGCCTTGGAAACGGCGAGCGAAACGCCGAGGATGGCATTGGCGCCGAGCCGGCTCTTGTTCGCGGTGCCGTCGAGCTCGATCATGGTGCGGTCGATATGGATCTGGTTCTCCGCCTCCATGCCGCCGATCGCCTCGAAGATCTCGCCGTTGACCGCTTCGACGGCCCGCTCGACGCCCTTGCCGAGGTAGCGCGGACCGCCGTCGCGCAGTTCGACCGCCTCATGGGCGCCGGTGGATGCGCCCGACGGAACCGCGGCGCGGCCCATCGATCCGTCCTCGAGGATGACGTCGACCTCGACCGTGGGATTGCCGCGGCTGTCGAGGATTTCGCGGGCGACGATGTCGGTAATTGCGGTCATGGCGGAAGTCCTTCGCAGACGGTGAAAAGCCGCGTTCCTCTTAGCCAAAGCGCCGCAAAACGCAATCGTCCGCCGGCCTTTTCCGTTGCGGAAGCCGGTCGCGGCCGTCATCCGCGCGGCCTGTCAGGCCTTCGCCTGCAGTTAATTCTCCGCACGGGCGAAACGGACCGTGATTTGTCCGCGAATCCGCGTTGTGGTATTTTGTTGTCAGGGGGCGAAATGAGATTTCGCCATGATACCACCGAAGATCGCCTTGCTCCTTTTCCTGGCGGTTATTGCGCGTTCCCGCGGCTGGAGAGCGCCGCCGGATCGGCCGCCGCGCGGGCTGGGCCGGCGCCGCACCTTGTGCCGAACGCCGTCAGGACCAGTACGGCGTGACGCGATAGTATTCGTAGGAAGCCGCGCGTGCGGTCCTGCCGTCGTCGCGGGACAGGTCATTGATGGAATAGGCCGGTGCCGCCTCGAGTTGCTCGCGGGTAAACGGAACGACATATCCATCGCGTTCGACATCGTAGTCGAGCACCGACCACGGAATGGCATGGTACTTCTCGCCGATGCCGAGGAAACCGCCAAAACCGATCACCGCGAACATGATGCCGTTCGATGTCTTCTCCAGCATGATGTCCTCGATCGTCCCGATATGCTCGCCGGCAGCGTTGTAGACGTCAGTGCCGATGACGCGAGACGCCTGGATGGCTTCGGTATGTCCTGAGGGTGTGGTCATGGTGGTCTCCTCTTACCAGTGTGTGCGAGGAGAACGGGCCGAGCCCAATGAGGTTCCGCAAAGGTCAGGCGGATTTGGCGATCCGGTCGAAGGCCATCAGCTGTTCGATCAGCCCCGGCATGTCCTTCAGCGGCACCATGTTCGGCCCGTCGGACGAGGTCGAGTTGTCGGGGTCTTCGTGGGTCTCGATGAACACGCCCGCGACGCCGACCGCGACGGCGGCCCGTGCCAGTGTCGCGACGAAGCGGCGTTCGCCGCCAGAAGACCCGCCATGGCCGCCCGGCTGCTGCACGGAATGGGTGGCGTCGAAGATCACCGGGGCGCCGATCTCCGCCATGATCGGCAGCGCGCGCATGTCGGAGACCAGCGTGTTGTAGCCGAAGGAGACGCCGCGCTCTGTCACCAGCACGTTCGGATTTCCCGAGCCGGTCACCTTGGCGACGACGTTCTTCATGTCCCAGGGAGCGAGGAACTGCCCCTTCTTCACGTTGACCACCTTGCCGGTCTTCGCGGCGGCCACCAGCATGTCAGTCTGGCGCGACAGGAAGGCCGGGATCTGCAGGATGTCGACGACCTCCGCCACGACTGCGCATTGCTCTTCGGTGTGGACATCGGTGAGGATCGGGATGCCGAGGTCGTTGCGCAAATCGGCGAAGACCGGCAGCGCCGCGTCGAGCCCTGCCCCCCGGGTGGCGCCCAGCGAAGTGCGGTTCGCCTTGTCGAAGCTCGTCTTGTAGACGAAACCGATTCCGAGCTTCGCCGTCAGTTCCTTCAGCGCACCCGCCATGTCGAAGGCATGCTGGCGCGATTCGAGCTGGCAGGGTCCCGCGATCAGGGTCAGCGGCCTCGTGTTGGAAAAAGCCGCCTTGCCTGCGGTGACGATGCTGTTCGGCTGCATCAGTTCTGCTCCTCGAAGATCAAGACTGCCCCCTGTCCCGCCGCCGGCGGCACGACGAGGCGCGCGCCGTCGGACACATAGTCTACTCCGCCGGCGTCGAGCACTTCCCTGCCACGGTCGATGTCGCCTACGGCGAATACGATGGCCGAAAGCACGGCCGCGGACTGGCCGACGGCCTGTGGATCGTCCGCTCCAGCCAGCCGCACGACTGCGTTCGCCAGTTCGACCTTTGGGGTCGCCTCAAATCCCGATCTGCCCGTAGCGCACCTGACCAGCCGCATGAAGCGGACCGCATGCGCGCCGACGACGATCTCGCGGATGCCGACGGCGCCGTTCGCGTGGCGCTCGAGGGTGCTGCGGTCGATCGCCGGCACGTTCACGCGCTGGCAGGTGAACAGGAATGCATCGTTCGTTTCCGCGTCGGACGCAAAAGCGAGCCTGAACGAGGCGGTGCCGGCATTGCCGGCCGCGTCCCTTGCCTGGCGGGAGAAGGTGAGCATGTCGCCGCCGGAGATGCCGGAGGCGACGAAGGTCGCGTGATCACGGTCGGCATCATCGCTTGCCAGCACGACGGCGGAGAAACCCTCCTCCCCGCGCGCCGCACGGAAAAGACTGTCGCGCCCTACGAATACGTTGCCGGAAGATGCCGCATCGCGGGTCGCGCCCTCATCGCCGACGGCGAGCGGTTCGAGGAACGTGCCATCAGCCAGATAGACGCAGCAATTGACCGTGCCGAAGGGATGTATGCCGTCCGGGGCGACGGTGAAACCGAGAGCCGACAGCCGCTGCCGCGCGATCTCCAGACCTGCAGTCGGCAAGACCAGATGATCGATCGCGCGGGAGGCCGGCTTTTCCATGTGCGGCGGTGTGCCCGAAAACCCTGCGACGATCAAGCAGCGGGGGATGGCCGACCCGGCGCGCAATCGCTTCATTTTTAGCGATTGATTTCACAGCGGTTCAATTCGTCGGTGATAGTTATGGATCGTCACGGACAGGATTGCCGTTCCCCGGCGATTGGCATGAAGCCGCCCTTCCGTTCCGGTGCGAGCCCGGAATGCGCCTCACCTACCACTCAACCGACACCGGCCGGTCGCGGGCGCCTTGCGTTCGCGACCGGTCTGGCGCCGCGAAGGCGCAGCAGATACAGAGGGACTCCTTGCATCCGCCCTCTTGACCAGGTGCGTGTCCGTCTCTCAGTTCCCTGCGCGTGACCAGTTGACGCCCTTGCACAACAGGCCGCCCAGAATGCAGCCGCGCGTCACCAGGGTCGCGTCGCGAACCTCGATCCGAATGGAATAGGTAAGGTTCCGCTTCGGATCGAACGCCACCCCGGAAAGCCTGTCCGGCGAAGCCGGCGCCACGGTCATGACCAGCTTGTCGCCCACCTGTTCGCCGCCGCTGGTGTCGCCTATCCACAGGTTCGTCGCGCAGAGCGCCTCGCCGCATGCGGCGATCTTGACGCGCGCGTTGCCGTCGTCGCGCAGCCACTCGCCGTGAAACGACTGGCTGGATGGGTAGGCTTGGCCCGTGGCGAGCAGTATCGCGACGGCCGTGACGAGCTTGAGCTTGAGCATTCGGAACCTCCTGGCCAGAGTCCGCAAGCTACGAAGGCCGTAAGGGGGAAGTTTCGCTCCATCCCGTACCCGCTCGGATTGCTCATCTGGAGCATGCTCGCGAAACTCGGCGGCCGGCATTTCCGTACCTCCCCCCGATCAACTGTTGCCGATCAGAGGGAAAGAATGTCCAGAACCTATCTCACAGCCTATGCCGCGACGGCGCTGGCATTCCTTGCAGTCGACGCAGTGTGGCTCAGCGTCATGGCCTCCCGGCTCTACCAGCCGCTGCTCGGCGACATGCTCGCCGAGAATTTCGACATCGTGGCCGCAGCGCTGTTCTACGCGCTCTACGTCGGCGGCATCGTCTTCTTCGCCGTAAGACCGGCTCTCGAAAGCCGGCGCGCGGCGACGGCGGCGCTGAACGGTGCGGTCTTCGGCCTATGCGCCTATGGGACCTACGATCTCACCAACCAGGCGACGCTGAAGGGCTGGCCCACCATCATCACGGTCGCCGACCTCAGCTGGGGGACGGTCCTAACCGCGACCGCGGCGACCCTCGGCTTCCTGGTCGCGGCGCGCCTCGGTCGTGCCCCATAAGCACTACCGCCGGGCCGTGGCGATCAGGTTGCTGCCGAGCAACCCGACGAAGCATGCCAGCATGCCGGCGCTGAAGGCGTTGAGCGTGACGAAGTCGGCATATTCCTCGCTGGTATAGAGGTGCACCGGCGCGCCATACCAGCCGCGCAGGACGGTGAACGACAGGATCGCCATGATCACGAACGCGTAGGACCAGAACCGCTCGCCCGGCCGGAACAGCAGACAGGCGATCAGCGCACACGGGATGAGGAACACCTCGACGCCCGACGCGACGCCGAAGACGGCCGCACTGAGCACGGTGTTGCCGATCCCCGCCAGCGGCAGCAGCGACCGGCCGGCGACGGTGCTGACGCGGCTGAACGCCGGCACCAGCAGGAAGAACGGCGTTGACAGGAACGTGTAGGCGGTCGGCCAGATCGTCGGCCCGACCGACCAGTAGACGTAGAGCGGGTAGAAAGGCTGGCTCGATGCGACAAGCAGCGCGATCGCGTTTGCGCCTCCGGCGAGCGGGTCGTCGTTATGGGCATAGGAACGCAATGCCCTCCAGATCCCTGCCATGACGTTTCAGCCGGCTGGTCGAAGCCGGTAGTGGCTGACGCCCCACTCGTCGCCTCTCGCGTGGCCGAACAGGCCCGCCGTGGCGAGGAAGAAGAGCCTCCAGCGTCGCCGCCATACCTGGGCATCCGGTCCATAGACTTCGGAGAGGATGCGATCGATCGCAACACGGTTGTCGTCGAAATTGGCCAGCCAGTCTTCTGCCGTCCGTTGATAGTGCCGGCCGCTCCATCGCCATTCCGCCTCGACCGTGAACAGGTCGGGGAAGTGCTGCACCAGTTCGTGGCTGGGCATGATTCCGCCGGTGAAGAAATGCCGGGCGATCCAGTCCGCGCGGTCGCCATGGTTGAAACGGTATGACCTCGTGCGGTGCGAGAAGACATGCAGGAAGAGCCGCCCGTCGGGCGCCAGCCACATCCGGATTCTCTCGAGAAGTCCTCGCCAGTTCGACATGTGCTCGAACATTTCGACTGAAACGATCCTGTCGAAGGTGCCGACGGCCTGGAAGTCGTTCATGTCGGCGGTGACGACCGAGAGATTGCTCAAGCCGCGGGCACGCGCCTGGGCTTGGATATGCTCACGCTGGGGCGACGAATTCGACACGGTGACAATCGCGGCAGCGGGAAAACGCTCGGCCATGAACAGGCTGAGGGATCCCCATCCGCAGCCCAGTTCGAGGATGCGCTGGCCGTCGGCGAGACCGGCATGCTCGATGGTCTCTTCGAGGGCCAGTACCTCGGCCTCCGCGAGCGTTTCATCGCCAGTCTCGTAGAGACAGCTCGAGTACTTCCGCCTCGGTCCCAGCACGAGGGCGAAGAATGCGGGCGGCAGTTCGTAGTGCTGCCGGTTCGCCGCGTCCGGGTGCCATGCGATCGGGTGCCGTGCCATTTCCCGCGCGAACACCTGCTCGTCTTCCTGCTGCCCGGTGGAGAGCGCACGCCGGGTCCGGCCGACGAGGAATTCGATGCCCGCACTGGTCACGAAATCGGGCAGCGGCGCCCGCTCCACCGCGCGAATGGCCAATGCTATCGTGCTCAAGATTTTATCCTTTTCGATTGCGGGTCCGACCGCCGCGGGCCCGGCCAGAAGGCGTTGACGCGGGCCTGGTAGGTTCTGAATGCTTCAGGGCGGGAGCGCAGCATGTGCGCCTCCAAGGGCGGGATTCCCGACACGTGGACGAGGAGCCAGTACATGAAGACGGGAGCGACCAGCGCGGCAAACCCCCATGGGTACCCGCCGCCGGGATCGATCGCGATCGCCACATAAGCGAGCCAAACCAGCCACTCGAAAAAGTAGTTGGGATGGCGGGAGTAGGCCCACAGGCCCTCGTCGCAGACCTTGCCCCGGTTGCTCGGATCGCTGCGGAAGCGGGTCAGTTGCCGGTCGGCGAGACCTTCGCCGAGCACGGCGGCCACCATGATTGCCAGACCCAGCCAGTCGCTGAACCCGAGGCCGGGCGATGGGTTGCGCGCCGCGGCGAAGATAGCGATCACCAGCAGGAGCGCGGACAAGGCCTGGATCTGCAGGAACCAGAAAAGCCAGCGAGGGAATCCTTCGCCCCACTCCTTGCGGAAATGGGCGTAGCGCGGGTCGTCGCCGCCGCCGACCGTGCGCCAGACGATGTGGAAACCGAGCCGGAGCGACCACACGAGGGCAAGCGCGGCGACGAGGTACTGCCGCTCCGGCACCGGCGCTGCGCCTTCGACCGGCAGTGCCGCTGCCGCGGCGCCGGCGCCGCCGACGGCGAAAGACCAGATCGCGTCGATGAAACCCGATTTCCCCGTGCGCAGTGCGACAAGCCACGCCAGTGCCATCACCGCGGACAATCCGATGGCGAGAACGATGATCAGGGCGAGTGGCGTCAAGCGGCGTTCTCCCGAGGGCTTTAGCCTCGGGCTAGCTACGGACGTAGTGGCGGATAAGTTTCACCGGCAGAACAGGTTTTTCGCCGGGGCGGCGAAAATGCCCCGATGTGCAGCGCTTCAGACGAGCCGGCTCTGCTCCATTGCCGCGGTGATGAACGAAGCGAACAGCGGGTGCGGCTCGAAGGGGCGGCTCTTCAGTTCGGGGTGATACTGCACGCCGATGAACCAGGGATGGTCGGCGTACTCGATCGTTTCCGGCAGCACGCCGTCGGGCGACATTCCGGCAAATACCAGCCCGCAGGCTTCGAGACGTTCCTTGTAGTCGATGTTAACCTCGTAGCGGTGGCGATGCCGTTCCGAGATCGTCGTGCCGCCATAGATCGCGGCGATGCGCGAATCCGGATCGAGCCGGGCCTCGTAGGCGCCAAGCCGCATCGTACCGCCGAGGTCGCCCGCGGCCTGGCGCTTCTCCAGCATGTTGCCCTTCAGCCACTCCGTCATCAGGCCGACGACCGGCTCCTTCGCCGGACCGAACTCGGTCGACGACGCTTTCTCGATACCGGCGAGCGAGCGCGCCGCCTCGATGCATGACATCTGCATGCCGAAGCAGCTGCCGAAATAAGGCACCTTGCGTTCGCGCGCGAATTTGGCCGCCAGGATCTTGCCTTCGGAGCCGCGCTCCCCGAAGCCGCCCGGCACCAGGATGCCGTGAACCTTCTCCAGCCAGGGCGACGGATCCTCCTTCTCGAAGATCTCGCTCTCGATCCAGTCGAGCTTGACGCGGACCTTGTTGGCCAGGCCGCCGTGGGACAACGCCTCGATCAGCGATTTGTAGGCATCCTTCAGGCCGGTGTATTTGCCGACCACGGCAATCGTCACCTCGCCTTCCGGATTGTGGATGCGGTTGGAGACTTCCTGCCAGCGTTCCATGCGCGGCTTCGGCGCCGGATCGATGCCGAAGGCGGCGAGTACTTCGGAATCGAGGCCTTCCTTGTGGTAGGCCATCGGCACGTCGTAGATGTGGCCGACGTCCAGCGCCTGGATGACGGCGCTTTCCCGCACGTTGCAGAACAGCGAAAGCTTGCGCCGCTCCTCGCGTGGGATCGGCCGGTCCGCGCGCACCAGCAGGATGTCAGGCGCGATGCCGATCGACCGCAGTTCCTTCACCGAGTGCAGGGTCGGCTTGGTCTTCAGTTCGCCTGCCGCCGGAATGTAGGGCATCAGCGTCAGGTGAACGTAGACCGCGCCGTGGCGCGGCAGGTCGTTGCCGAGTTGACGGATCGCCTCGAGGAACGGCATCGCCTCGATGTCGCCGACGGTCCCGCCGATCTCGCACAGCACGAAGTCGTAGTCCTCGTTGCCGTCGAGGACGAAATTCTTGATCTCGTCGGTGACGTGCGGGATCACCTGGACGGTCGCGCCGAGATAGTCGCCGCGGCGCTCCTTCTCGATGATGTTCTTGTAGATGCGGCCGGTGGTGATGTTGTCCTGCTGGTTCGCCGAACGACCGGTGAACCGCTCGTAGTGCCCGAGGTCGAGGTCGGTCTCGGCGCCGTCGTCGGTGACGAAGACCTCGCCGTGCT
>CAYJMY010000212.1:0-8209 GCA_964371125.1 uncultured Mesorhizobium sp.
TGCTGCTCGGCATCAACATGCAGACGAGCTTCATGCACCCGCCCTTCGGCTTCGCCCTGTTCTACCTGAGGTCCGTCGCGGCGCGCGTGCCCTATCTCGACCGCATCACCGGCAAGACCATCGAGCCGATCACCACGGGCCAGATCTACTGGGGCGCGGTGCCGTTCGTGGTGATCCAGGTCATCATGGTGGCGCTGACCATCTCCTTCCCGCAGATGGTGATGCACTACAAGGGTGTGGTGGTCGATCCCGGGGATGTCGAGATCGTGGTGCCGCCCTTCGGCGGCGGCGACCAGCCCGGACTGCCCGGCCTCGGACTGCCGCCGTTCGGCGCACCGCCTGCCGACGGCGGTGCGGCGCCGCCGGCCAACGATCTCAGCCAGCCGCCGAAGTTCTGACGGCGGCTCGCCAACTCGGATCGCGAAAAGCAAGGCCCCCGGGGCATCGCCTCGGGGTCTTCGTTTGTGCTCGATGGAGAACCCGTTCGCGCACTGCCCGTCCGTGATCTCGATGCAGGTGACGTGCGATGCGTCGAACGCCGCATGCAGGACCTTCTGGCTGGACGGACGCAGTTCGGCGCAGCCCGTGGACGGCGGTGCGATGCCGCCGGCCGACGATCCCAGCCAGCCGCCGAAGTTCTGATGGCAGCCGCGGGGCCGCAATCTTAAAAGCAAAGGCCCCGGGGCATCGCCCCGGGGCCTTCGTCTGTGGCCGTCGAATGACCGGTTAGCGCGAAGCTCAGAGCTTGCCGTTGCGCTGCTGGATCATCATGAACGTGTCGAACGTGTACTCCGAGATCTGCGCCCAGAGATAGGCGTCCTTCTTGAACGCGGCCTGGCTATCGTAGATCTTCTTGAACGCCGCGTTGCTGGCCGTGATCTCGGCATAGGTGGCCATGGACGTGTCGAACGCCGCCTGCAGGACCTCCTGGCTGAACGGACGCAGTTCGGCGCCGCCGGCCACCAGCCGGCGCAGCGCCGGCGGGTTCTTGTGGTCGTAGCTCGCCATCATGTCGCAGTTGGCCGCTTCGCAGGCCGCGGTGAACACAGCCTGGTAGCTCTTCGGCAGTTCGTTCCACTTGGCGAGGTTGACGAGCGTATGCAGCGCCGGACCGCCTTCCCAGAAGCCCGGGTAGTAGTAGTACTTGGCGACCTTGTAGAAGCCGAGCTTCTCGTCGTCATAGGGGCCGACCCACTCGGCCGCATCGATCGTGCCCTTCTCCAGCGACGGATAGATGTCGCCGCCGGCGATCTGCTGCGGCACGACGCCGAGCTTTTCCATGATCTTGCCGGCGAAGCCGCCGATGCGCATCTTCAGGCCCTGGAGATCGGCCACCGTGTTGATCTCCTTGCGGTACCAGCCGCCCATCTGGGCGCCGGTGTTGCCGCAGGCGAGGCCGTAGAGGCCCTGCGTGGCGTAGAACTCGTTGAGCAGGTCCTGGCCGCCACCGAAGTAGTTCCAGGCGTTGAACTGGCGGACGTTCATGCCGAACGGAACCGCCGTCGCCAGCGCAAAGGTGGGATCCTTGCCCCAGTAATAGTAGGACGCGGTGTGGCACGCCTCGACGGTACCCGCCGCCGCGGCGTCCGCGGCCTGCAGGCCCGGCACCAGTTCGCCAGCGGCGAAGACCTGGATGTCGAAATTGCCGTCCGTCGCTTCGCGGACGTACTTCGCCATCGTCTCGGCGGCGCCGAAGATCGTGTCAAGCGCCTTCGGGAACGACGACGTCACGCGCCACGACACCTTCGGCATCGACTGCGCGATGGCCGGCGCCGCCAGCGTTGTGGCGGCGGCCGCCCCTGCGCCGGCGAACCCGGCCTTCCTGATAAATGAACGACGATCCATTCCATATCCTCCCAGATGAGTAGCGGCCCGGACCGCCCGATGTTCGGCTTTTGTCGCGAAGGGTCCGGCACCTCCGCGAATACATGCACAGACGCATGCGCGCTGTCCAGCATACTGCAGTGCCGCAGGCCGCGGCGACGGGGCGCGGCATGGGCGCCGGCAATCTATTGCGTCGCAGCGACGCCCTCAACCTCCGACGGTACCGTATAAATACGCCTTGCGCGTGCCCACCCATGCGACTTTGGTCTTACCCCGCCCAAAAGGTGCGGCTGCAAGCGCACGGCAGGGAGTTGGAAACGCGGCCGAAAAGTCATACCTTGCGGCCGCCGGATACCCCGTTCGGTGCGTGATCATCAAGGACGAGAGACGAGAATGCGACAGCCGGTAGTGGCCGTTTCGACCGACGTGAAGCAGTTCGAGAACTACACCTGGCACGCCGCGCCGCAGCAGTATCTGGAGGCGGCGATCCTCGGATCCGGCGTCCTGCCCGTTCTGGTGCCCTCCTTCGGCAACCGTCTCGATCTCGACAGCCTGCTCGATTCGGTCGACGGCGTCCTGGTCACGGGATCGCGGTCGAACGTCCATCCCTCGCTCTACGGCGGCGACGCCAGCGAGGCCAACGGCCCCTACGATCCGGCGCGCGATTCGACGACGCTGCCGCTGATCCGCAAGGCGGTCGAGCGCGGCGTGCCGCTGCTCGCCATCTGCCGCGGCATCCAGGAGCTGAACGTCGCGCTGGGCGGCACGCTGGCCACCGAGATCCAGGAGCGCGAAGGCGCGCTCGACCACCGCGCGCCGGCGAGCGACATCCAGGACGAGCGCTTCGCCATCCGCCAATCGGTTTCGATCAAGCCCGGCAGCTGCTTGGCCGGCGTGTTCGGCCCCGGCGAGCTCATGGTCAACTCGGTCCATCGCCAGGCGATCGACCGCCTCGGCAAGTGGCTCCAGGTCGAGGCGACGGCCGAGGACGGCACCGTCGAGGCCGTGTCGGTGAAGGATTCGGCCGGCTTCGCCGTCGGCGTCCAGTGGCATCCCGAATACTGGGTGAAGTCCGACGACGCCTCGGCGCGCATCTTCCGCGCCTTCGGCGATGCCGCCCGCGAGCGCGCCGCGGCAAGGACCGGCCTGCGTCAGGCGGCAGAGTAAGCGCTCCGCTTCTCTTCGGTCAGGCCGTGGCGCGTCGCGCCACGTGCACCGTCTCGGGCACCGGCGTCAGCGCCCGTCCTTGCGAGAACCACGAGACCAGGTTGTCGACGCAGAGGTTCGCCATGGCGCGCCGCGTCGCCACCGAGGCCGATCCGACATGCGGCAGGAGGCAGGCGTTTTCCGCGTCGAGTAGCGCCTGCGGCACACGCGGCTCGTCGGCGAAGACATCGAGGCCGGCGGCGAAGATCGTGCGGTCGGCGAGCGCGGCGGCAAGGGCCGCCTCGTCGACCGTGCTGCCGCGTCCGATGTTGACGACGACTCCGTCGGGGCCGAGCGCCTTCAGCACTTCGGCATTGACCGCCTTCTCGGTGGCGGCGCCGCCCGGCGCCACCGAGATCAGCGTGTCCACCGCTTCGGCGAGGGCGACGAGCGACGGGTAATAGGCGTAGCCGACGCCTTCGACCGGACGACGGTTGTGATAGGCGATCGGCAGGCCGAAGGCGTCCAGCCGGCGGGCGATCGCCATACCGATGCGGCCGAGGCCGAAGATGCCGACCTTGCGTCCGCGCAGCGTCCCCGGCGTCAGCCGGTAGCCGCCCTTGGCCACCCAGTTGCCGTCGCGCAGCCACTTCTCCGCCTTGGGAAACTCGCGCACCGTGTTGAGCAGCAACCCCAGCGCGGTGTCGGCCACTTCTTCGGTCAGCACGTCGGGGGTGTTGGTCACCATGACGTTCTTCGCCCCGGCGTGGCGCGCGTCGACCGCGTCGTAGCCGACGCCGAAATTGGCGATGATCTCGAGATTGGGGAAGGCGTCGATGAATGCCGCGTCGATCGTCGTCATCGCCGCGACGGCCCTCGCCTCGCGCAGGACTTCCGGCGCGATGAGCGCCGCATCGGCCTTCTCGGCGCGAACGAGCCTGAACGTCGCGCCGATCCTCTGCATGGCGTGCTCATGGAGGCGGCCGGGGACGACGACGGTGATTTCCTCGAGTGCGGACATGGGGCGACTATGCTTTCAGCGTGCTGGCGACGGCGCGGACGGTAATTGCCAATCCGCATCCCGGCAACCCCGCGGCGCGACCGCTTGTTCCGGCGCGCCGCGACGCACTGCGGTCAAGACGGCGACACTATCGGGCTTGGCCGGGATCGACGGCGCGGCTCTCATGGCAGCGCGACACAGGGACTCTGCAGCCGTATCGGCGGGGTGCAGCGCCGTCCGGATGGCGGAGCGGCGTTCCCCAATCCCGGACGTCCGGTCCGTTTGCGCCCCTCAGGTCCGCTCGACCGGTCGCGCGGTCGACTGGCGGACGTGCAGTTCGGGCCTGATCAGCTCCTGCGAGGCGCGCACCTCCGCGCCGTTCAGCCGGTCGAGCAGGACGCGGGCGGCGCGGCGCCCGACCTCGCGCTGGCCGTTCCACACCGTCGTCAGCGCCGGCGTCGCGATCGCCGCCTCCTCGAGGTCGTCGTAGCCGGTCACCGAGACGTCGACGCCCGGCACCAGGCCCGCCCGGGCGATGCCGTTCATCAGGCCGATCGCCACCAGGTCGTTCCAGCACACAGCCGCAGTCGGCTTGTCCTTCATGGCGAGGAACTGCCCGGCCGCCTCGAAGCCGGCCTGCTTGGTCCTCGGCCCGGGTAGCCGCCAGTGCGGCTTCACCTCCAGGCCGGCGGCCTGCATGGCGTCGAGATAACCCTGGTAGCGGTCCCGGCCCGTCGACGTCTGGTCGGTGCCGCCGATCATGGCGATGCGCCGATGGCCGAGCGAGATCAGGTGGTTGGTGGCGAGCCCGGTGCCGTAGCGGTCATCGCCGCGGAAGGCCGGCACGCCGGCGCCCTCGACCGTGCGCGCGATCAGCACCGCCGGCAGGCCGTTCTCCTCGGCCATCCGGATGTCCTCCGGCGGCGTGCCGATGGCCGGCGACATGATAACCCCATCGGCGCCGAGCTGCAGCAGCGTGTCGATGAAGGTGCGCTGCTTCTCCAGCTGGTCGTAGTGGTTGGAAAGGATGAAGGTCTGCCGGCTGCGGTCGAGTTCCGACTCGATCGACTTCAGGATCTCGGCGAAGAACGGGTTCATGATGTCGTGGACGACGACGCCGACGATGCCCGAGCGCGACGTCCTCAAGCTCGCCGCGCGGCGGTTGTAGATGTAGCCGATGGCCCTGGCATGTTCCTTGATGCGGTCGCGCGTGGAGCCCGCGACCAGCGGGCTGTCGCGCAACGCCAGCGAGACCGTCGCCGTGGAGACGCCAAGCGCGTCGGCGATCGTCGAGAGCTTGATCTTCTGTGCCAGCGAATGGTCTCCCGCCAGGGTCTTAAAGTGTTTAAATCGCGCTTACGGCATGGACCGGCGGAGAGTCAAAGTTTTTCGGCCAGATCCCCGGCCTCGGAGGACGGCGCGGCGCTGCGGCGCAACCTGAGCACCTGTTCGCGATAGATGATGTAGAGGCCGCTGGAGACGATGATCGTCGCGCCGACGATCGTCCAGCCGTCGGGGAACTGATCGAAGAAAAGGTAGCCGAAGGCCACCATCCAGACCATCTGCGGGTAGGGATAGGGCGCCAGCGCCGCGGTCGTCGCCTGCCGGTAGGCGCGGATCAGCAGCCAGTGGCCGAAGCCTCCGTAGAAGCCGAGCGACAGCAGGATGACGAGGTGCCAGAGGTCCGGCGGCTGCGTCGCGGTGAACGGCACCGCCGGCCCGAGCAGCGCCACCGGCGCCAGCGCCGAATAGAAGATCAGGCTGGCGGGCGATTCGGTCGCGCTCATCGACCGCGTCATGATCACGTAGAAGCAGTAGCTGAGCATCGAGGTCAGCGCGAAGATGTGGCCGAGGCCGAAGGTGCCGAAACCCGGCCGCACGATCACCAGCATGCCGGCGAAGCCGACCGAAACGGCCATCCAGCGCCGCCAGCCGACGCGCTCGCCGAGCAGCGGCCCGGCGAGCATGGTGATGACCACCGGCGCGAAGAAGAAGATCGACATCGACTCGGCGAGCTGGAGCGTCAGCAGCGCCAGGAAGTTGAACACGGTCGAGCCGAACAGGAAGATGCCGCGCACGATTTGCTTCGGCAGGCTGGTCACGCGGAACATGCCGCGGTTGTTCCAGCCGCGAAACAGGACCAGCACCAGGAGCAGGTGGACGAGGAATCGCGTCCACGACACGAACACCGCGTTCACGCCGGAAAGCACGAGGTACTTGGCGCTGGCGTCGAGAACCGAAAAGAAGAACCCGGCGCTGATCACCAGGAGGATCGCCGCCCCGGGGGTGGCCTGTTCTGTATTTCCGGCTGCGCTCAAGATCCTGCCGCTCAGGCGTATGTCTTGCGCCCTAACTGGCCGACCCGGCGGCCCGCCGCAAGGTGAAAAGACGCCTCAGACGTGATTTGTTTCCTCGGCCGCCTCGACCTCCTCGCCGGCTTCGGCTTCGCCGTTGCCCGACAAGTTCGCCTCGATGCGCGCGAGCAGCTTGTGCAGCTGCTTCTGCTCCTTCTTGTCGAGACCCTTCAGCGCCTGCTTCTCGGTCTTCTTCACCGACTTCTCGATGGCGCGGATCGCCTCGCGCCCGCTCTCCGTGAGCGAGATGTGCGCCTGCCTGGCGTCCTCTTCCGAGGCGCGCTTCTCGAGGAAGCCCTGGACCTGGAGGCGGTTGATGGTCTTGGTGATGGTCGGCGGCCGGACGCCGAGGCGCTGGGCGAGCTGGCCCGGCGTCAGCCCGTCGTGACGGTCGAGCGCCAGCATGATCTGGTCCTGCCCGGCATAGAAGCCGTGCGCCAGCAGACGCGCGGCGAGCGCCGTCCGCGCCAGCCTCGCCGCCGAATGCAGCCGCGTCATCGTCGCCGTCTTGTCTGCCTTGGCCACCGTCTTCTCCTGTGGCGGGATGTTCGTTCGTCGACGCACAATAGCCTCTGGCGGTCGCTCTCGCCAATCCGGGGTCGGGAAGCAGGTCGCAGCCGACGTTTTGCCGGCAACAGGACCCGCCCGGAAACGCTCATGGCAGACGAGTGTTTCAGGCGCATGACAGTCCGCCCGCGTCGCTGCCGCGCCGTTCTTGGCGCGTGCAAAACGGCGAGCCGCGTCCTATATGCAGGGCCGACCAACCCATCGCGAGCAGGCCATGAACGCGCATTCCCCGATCCCCGTCACCGTGCTGACCGGCTATCTCGGTTCCGGAAAGACGACCCTCCTCAACCGCATCCTCACCGAGAACCACGGCCGCCGCTACGCCGTCATCGTCAACGAGTTCGGCGAGATCGGCATCGACAACGACCTGATCGTCGAGTCCGACGAGGAAATCTACGAGATGAACAACGGCTGCGTCTGCTGCACGGTGCGCGGCGACCTAATCCGCACCGTCGAGGGCCTGATGCGCCGCCCCGGCCGCTTCGACGCCATCCTCGTCGAGACCACCGGCCTCGCCGACCCCGTGCCGGTGGCGCAGACCTTCTTCATGGACGACGACGTGCGCGCCAAGACCCGCCTCGACGCCGTCGTCGCGCTCGTCGACGCCAAGCATCTGCCGCTGCGCCTCAAGGATTCGCGCGAGGCCGAGGACCAGATCGCCTTCGCCGACGTCGTCGTGCTGAACAAGACCGACCTGGTGACGCCCGACGAGCTCGCGGCGGTCGAGGCCACCGTCCGCGCCATCAACCCCACCGCCCGCATCCACCGGGCCGAGCGCGCCGCCGTTTCCCTCGACGCCGTGCTCGACCGCGGCGCCTTCGACCTGAAGCGGGTGCTGGAGAATGATCCGCACTTCCTCGACGCCGACCATGATCACGACCATGATCATGATCACGGCCACCACCACGGCGCCGCCGCGCCGATCCACGACGTGACGGTGCGCTCGGTGTCGCTGCGCGGCGGGGAGATGGACTCGCGAAAATTCCTGCCGTGGATCGAGAAGGTGACGCAGATGGAGGGGCCGAACATCCTGCGCCTGAAGGGCATCATCGCCTTCAGGGACGACCCGGACCGCTACGTCATCCAGGGCGTGCACATGATCATCGAGGGCGATCACCAGCGCCCGTGGAAGGACGGCGAGAAGCACGAGAGCCGGCTGGTCTTCATCGGCCGCGACCTCGACGCCGACAGGCTGAGGAAGAGCTTCGAGGCCTGCCAGGCGTGATGCAGGTCTCCCTTCTGCCCGTGCTCCGCGTCGCCCGTACCCCCACCCGACTCCGAGACGCGAAAGAACACCCCATCCCCGCAATGCGGAGCC
>CAYJMY010000213.1:0-8190 GCA_964371125.1 uncultured Mesorhizobium sp.
CTGACGGACATCGGCCAACCAATCCTGGGCGATCTTTCTCGCCTGCTCGACGGTCAGTTCGCCGAAGCGTCCGATGGCAGGCTTGCGGCGAACACCGGAGTTGGTCTGATATTGGAGCATGAAGGTCTTCCGCCCCGCAGGCGTGACTTTCAGCATGAATCCCGGTACGAGCGTATCGCGGAGTTCGTAATCGCGGTCCTTCGGGGTTGCGGCATCCACCGCGGTCTTGGTGAGCTTGATTTTGGCCATCTATCGTCTCCAAACCTCAGAATTCTAGGAGCCGAATAGGGGCACTCAGGCAGACGGCTCCCGGTCATTGCCGAAAGCTATGGAGAAGATTGAAAACCCCACGATGCAAGATAAGTCTTTGATCGTAGTGGGTTTTCGCATTCTTACTTGCGTTCGGCGAGGTTTAGCATAGACGCTTCAGGCCGGCTCAAAATCGAGTTCCGCAAGGAGTGCTGGTTCGATCCCGGCATGGGGCACCACGATCCCCCCGAAAGACCGGCCGGTACGGATACCGGGTCGAAACATGCCGCAAATCCCCTTTGTCGGGAATTTCGTCCCGCGGTATGTCAGGGCAGGGACGGCGCGTCCGGCCGGGCGTTCCCGGCAGGCCGCCGAGGCAGACGATACGTGCGCGGGGGAGCGACATGGACGACATCGGGTTCCTGGAAGGCGGACTGTTCGTCGGACGCGTCTGGCGCGATGCGGTCGGGGGTCCCGCGGTGGTGACCCATCGGGGCGGCAAGGTCGTCGACATCACCGCGCGCGCCGCGCCGACCGTCCGCGACATCTTCGAGCTCGACGATCCGGCAGCCTATGTCCAAAACGCCGGAGGGGTCGAACTGTGCGATGTCGCGCCGCTCCTGGAAAGCGGCGCGGTCCCCGGCGTCCGCCTGCTGGCGCCGGTCGACCTCCAGCCCGTCAAGGCGTGCGGGGTCACGTTCGCGCGGTCGATGATCGAACGGGTCATCGAGGAGCGCGCCGCGGGAGATCCCGACCGGGCCGCGGCGATCCGCGACCGCGTTGCGGCGCTGATCGGCGACAGCCTGCGCAACCTCAAAGCCGGCTCGGCCGCGGCGCAGCTCGTCAAGGCCGCGCTGATCGAAGAAGGCCTATGGTCGCAGTACCTGGAAGTCGGCATCGGGCCGGACGCGGAAGTGTTTTCCAAGGCACAGGTCCTCGCGTCGGTCGGGCACGGGTCCGACGTCGGCCTTCACCCGATCTCGCGCTGGAACAACCCGGAACCGGAAATGGTGCTGGTCGTCGACTCCCGCGGCAGGGTCAAGGGCGCGACTCTGGGCAACGACGTCAACCTGCGCGACGTGGAAGGGCGTTCGGCGCTGCTCCTCGGCAAGGCCAAGGACAACAACGCGTCGTGCGCGATCGGCCCCTTCATCCGCCTGTTCGACGCCGGCTACTCAATCGACGACGTCCGCAGCGCCGACCTCAACATGACGGTCACGGGCGAAGACGGCTTCGTCATGGAAGGCCGCAGTTCGATGGCGCTGATCAGCCGCGATCCCCTCGACCTCGTCGCCCAGACGATAGGCCGCCATCACCAGTACCCGGACGGGCTGGCGCTCTTCCTCGGCACGTCGTTCGCGCCGATCAAGGACCGCGATGCCCCGGGCGCGGGCTTCACCCACCATCTCGGAGACGTCGTGACGATCGAATCCGAAAAGCTCGGCACGCTCGTCAACCGTGTCCGGCTTTCGACCGAATGCGAGGAGTGGACCTTCGGGATCGCGCATTTCATGCGCAATCTCGCCGGGCGCAACCTGCTCTGAAGGCATCCGCCGCGAGCCGGTCCCGTCCGACGGCCCTGACGAGCGCGGCGAGCGTCCGCGTCCGCCGCCCGGGCGCTTGCAGCCGCAGCGCGCGGCTCTACCATCGCTGCGCGGGGGTAAGGGCATGACGAGGGTTCTTCTTTTCCTTCTGGCGATGTTCTCGGCGGCGCCATGCGGCGCGGCGGAGGTGACGCGGCGCGCGGACGGAACCGTCTTCCTCGACGGGCCGATCGTCGCTGGCGACCTCGACCGGCTCAAGGCCGCCGGCCTCGGCGAGGACGGGATCCTGTCGCTGAACTCCAATGGCGGGCATTTCCAGGAGGGGCTCGCCATTGCCCGCTACCTCTTCGACACCAAGGTCGCCACAATCGTCGAGGCCGGCAATTCCTGCTTCTCGGCCTGCGCCGTCGCCTTCCTCGGCGGCGCCGCTCTGGGCGAGGAGAGCGCCAGCCTTGCCGCGCGCTCGGTCTCGTCGCAAGCGAGGCTCGGCTTTCACGCGCCTTTCCTAAATCTCGGCGCCGGAACCTTCACCGAGGACGAGGTGCAGGCCTACTACGACCGCGCCGTCCGGACCATCATCGACCTGGTGTCGAGTTCCAACGTCCTGCAGATCGACCATGGCGACGCCGCCGAGCTGATGCGGCCGCAACGCACCGATCTTCTCTATCTCGACACGGCCGGGCTGCTCGGCCGCTACGACATCGCCGTACAGGGGGTCGGCATGCCGGAGCGGCTGACCGGTACCATGGCGCTGAGCCTGTGCGCCAACGGCTGGGACTGGGCGCACAATTCCCGCATGATCGACATCACCGCCTTCGAGAACCCAGACGTCTATGCGGATGGCCTGACGCTTCTCGAGAAAACGGGCTGGGACGGCAAGACGGCGACATTGCGCATGGACGCGGGGATACTGCACACGGTCGTTCCGGTGACGGCGGCGCGCGAAGCCATGACCATGTACTGCGTCGTCGAACAGTCGAAGACCGATTTCGGCACCTACGTGTCCTGCCTCGGCTTCTTCGATGCCGAAGACATGAAGGACGCGACCGCCTTCGTGCGCTCGTTCGGGGAGATGCGCTATCCCTGCCGCGTCGCCTTCGTCGTCGATCCGATCGCCGGCTATGACGCCTCCTTCATGAGCGTTGCGCGAGCTCTGGTCCCTCCCGCCACGCCGGCGGCGCAGATGGCCGATGTTCTCGCCGCTCTGTCGCGGGACGAGAAGGCGCTGCCGGCGCCCTGAGTCGCGCCGGCACCTTTTTTCGGTACGTCTGACGCATCTTCAAGGTTTCGCCAGAATTCCGTGTTGACCTCACGGAAGCCATGCAACTGCCAGCCCCCCATCCGCATTACCGGACCGGCCCTGCCTGGGAGAACCGCGATGGACCGTTACCAGTTCCGCCTGCCCGTCCGCCTGAAGCCCGTGCCGGAAGCGCCGGTGCTTGAGCTCTACGATGTCGACGACGCTCTTGATTTCCTCCTGGCCATGCCGGAGAACCGGCGCGGCGAGGCGTTCCAGCCCGCGGTCGACGCCTGCTTCGCCGCGACGATGGACAAGGTCTCGTCGGAAGATGCGCGCTGGATGCTGGTGCGCTTCGCCCGCGAGGCGGAGGTGCTGTCCAACGACATGCGGGTCGCGATCGACGACCGCGGCGAGCTCGTTCTGCTCGACGGCCTCGACAAGTTCGGCCAGCGCTCCCGGTAATCCCGACCGCCTTCGTACGCGTGCCGCGCCGCAGCGTAGTTGCGTGCAGTGCAAAAATGCCTTAGCTCTCGCAGCGATCCTGCCCATCCCCAGCAAGGAGCGCAGCCGGCGCGGACATGCTCGAACGGCGCGAGACCTACGAAGCACTCTATCGCGACTTCCGCTGGCGGATCCCTGACCGATTCAACATCGGCGTCGCGGTCTCCGATGCCTGGGCCGCGCACGATCCCGACCGCGCCGCGCTCCTCGACTACTTGCCGGATGGCGAACCGCGGCGGCTCTCCTTCGGCGAACTCGCCGCGCAGTCGAACGCCTTCGCCAATGCGTTGAGGGCGAGCGGAGTCGGCCGTGGCGACCGCGTCGCGCTGCTGCTGCCGCAGTCCTTCGAGACGCTGATCGCCCACGTCGCCATCTACAAGCTCGGCGCCGTCGCCGTGCCGCTGGCGCTGCTGTTCGGCGTCGAGGCGCTCGAGTACCGGCTGCACACCGCCGGCACGAAGGCGGTGGTCACCAATCCGGCGGGCGCCGCCAAGGTCGAGGCGATCCGCAAGCGGCTACCTACGCTGGAGACCGTCGTGGTCGTCGACGGCGGCGGCGAGACGGATTTCAGGCAGATGGTCGGCGCGAGCAGTACCGAATTCGTGCCGGTCGACACCGGGCCCGACGACCCGGCGCTGATGATCTTCACCTCCGGCACCACCGGACCGCCGAAGGGGGCGCTGCATGGCCACCGCGTGCTGCTCGGCCACATGCCGGGCATCGAGATGGCCTACGAGTTCCTGCCGCAGCCGGGCGACGTCATGTGGACCCCGGCCGACTGGGCGTGGGCGGGCGGCCTGCTCAACGCGCTGCTGCCGGCGCTCTATCTCGGCGTTCCGGTCGTCTCCGCCCGCTTCGACCGGTTCGAGCCGGCGAGCGCGCTGAAGCTGATGGAGGCGATGCGCGTACGCCTGGCCTTCATCCCGCCGACGGCGCTGCGCATGCTGAAGGGCGCCGGCCACCTGATCGCCCGCCACCGCCTCGACCTGCGCGCCGTGTGTTCGGCCGGCGAGGCGCTCGGCCGCGAGACCCACGAATGGGCCTGCGAGGCCTTCGGCGTCTCGGTCAACGAGTTCTACGGGCAGACCGAATGCAACCTTGTGCTGGGTTCCTGCGGCGCCATCGGCGCGACCAGCCCCGGGGCGACGGGCCTGCCGGTGCCGGGCCACGCCGTGGCGATCGTCGACGCTGAGGGCCGTCCGCTACCGGCCGGCGCGGTCGGGCAGATCGCGGTCAGGCGGCCCGACCCGGTGATGTTCCTCGGCTACTGGCAGAACGAGGAGGCGACGGCGAGGAAGTTCGTCGGCGACTGGATGACGACCGGCGACCAGGGCGTCGCCGACGAGCGCGGCTTCGTCCATTTCTTCGGCCGCGACGACGACGTCATCACTTCGGCCGGCTACCGCATCGGCCCCGGCGAGATCGAGGACTGCCTGACCGGCCATCCCGCCGTGGCCCTGGCGGCGGCGGTGGGCAAGCCGGACGCGCTGCGCACCGAGATCGTCAAGGCCTACGTCGTGCTGAAGGACGGCGTCGAGCGGTCCGCAGCACTCGCCGAGGAGATCCGGCTGTGGGTGCGCGAGCGGCTTTCCGCCCACGAATACCCGCGCGAGGTGGAGTTCGTCGACTCCATGCCGCTGACGACGACCGGCAAGGTCATCCGCCGCATCTTCCGCGACCGCGCGCGGCGCGAAGCCGGGCTCTGATCAGTCGCGGCCGAAGAGGCCCCTGATCCGGTTCCTCAGGATGCGCGCCATGTTGCGCGTCTCGCGGTAGAGGTGCAGTTGCGAGGCGGCCTGGCGGGCGGCGTGGTCGCTGTCGGGGGCAAGGCCCACGACGACGGTGCCGATCGGCTTGCGCTCGGTCCAGAGCCGGCTCATCACCGGGTGGTCCGGCACGGCGCAGGAATCGGTCAGGTCGATGTTCGGGTCGTCGAGGTGCTGGCGCGTCACCTCGAGCACGAGCAGCGTGCCCGGCGAATAGTGCGCGTAGGCTTCGTCGTAGGCCGTCTTCCAGGTGTAGGCGACGCCGGCCTCGACCAGCACGATCAGGCAGGCGATCGGCTTGCCGTCGAGCAGCAGCTGATGTACCCGGCACAGATCCTGCTCGGCCATGCGATAGAGCGCCTCGCGGGCGAACGCCGCGCGGAAGCGGTCGACCGCCATGGCGGTGCGTTCGCGGCCCTTCCAGCCGGCGGCTTCGAGCGTCAGGAAGTCCTCGACGCCCAGCCGGATCTCCTCGGCGGTGCGGGCGACGCGGTGCTCTAGCGAGCCGTTCTCGGCGAGCCGGCGCTTCAGCCGGCGGAACTCGCGCATGTGGTGCGGCTTCAACGCGTGCCTGAGATAGGCCTCGCCGTCCAGGTCGCTTTCCAGGAACGGCCGCTCGACGCGGTTGGTGACGATCAGCGGCAGGCCGTTGCTCTCCGCCATCCGGCGCAGCAGACCGACCACCGGCCCGTCGAGACGCATGTCGGGCAGGACGAAAACCTTCGGCAGCTTGAGATGCGGCCTGGCCAGCATCGCAAAGAAGTCCTCGAGCACGCCGACGGGATCGTCGCGGTCGAGCAGCGGGGTGCCGAGCGGCCCGAACGGGCTCGACCACGTGCGCATGATGGAAACGCCGATCGGCACCGGCGACCTCTCCACCGAGAAGGGCACGAGCAGCCGCAGGCGGTTCTTGAACTCGTTGCCGTCGCGGATCACCGCCAGCCGCACCTCGCGGTCCTCGAGGCGCGGCATGGCCGGCGCGAGGAAGCGCGGGTTGAAGAAGACGTTGGGCTCGACCGCGCGGCGGCTGAGGTGGTCGAGTTCCTCGACGAGGTCGAAGCCGGCCGAGGCCGGGTAGATGGCGAGCCGCCGCGGCGGGCGGTCGCCGCCGAGCATCTCGACATGGTGGTTGGCGGCGAGTTCCCCGCTGAGGCCGGCGAGGCTGGCGATCATCGGGCCGGAAGCGCTTCCGCTCAGTTCCTCCAGGATGGGGACGGCGACCATCAGGCGACCTCTTTGGCGGACGGCAGGAACACGACCATGACGATGCCGAGGCGTCGCCAGACGGTGAAGGACAGCGCCGCGGCCTCGAAGACCATGGCGAAGGTGGTGGCGACCGCCGCGCCCCACAGGCCGTATTCGGGAATGAGGACCATGTTCAGCCCGATGTTCATGGCGAGTGTGACGGCATAGACGGCGGCGCAGACGTTCTGGTTGCCGCTCATGGTGAGCAGGCTCTCGCAGGGGCCGACCGCGGAGCGGGCGACGATGCCGCCGACGAGCAGGAAGAGCAGCGGATAGCCCTTCTCGAAGCCCGGGCCGAACAGCGACAGCATCGGCTCGCCGAGCGCCAGCACGACGAGCGCCAGCGCCAGCGACGGCCAGAAGGTCCACGACACGGTCTCGCGGGCAAAGGCGGCAAGCCGCGCGCGGTCGCGGCTGTGCGAGAAGTGGGCGTAGCGCTGGGCGACGCCGGCCTTCACCGCGAAGTAGACGAAGTGGACCAGCGCCAGGGTCTTCACCGTGGCGAAATAGACGCCGACGTCGTCGGGACTCATGTAGGCGCCGACCATCAGGACGTCGGCGTTGGTCAGGAGGAAGAAGAAGCTCTCGACGAGGAAGATCGGCAGCGACACCGCGAACCAGGTCCACGGCAGGTAGGTGCGCGGCCCGTCCGGGATCTTCAGGTCGACGCGCGCGGTGACGCGCACCAGCTGCATCAGCGTGGTGGCGTAGGTGGCGATGATGGCGGCGATCAGCGCGTTCTCGGCGCAGGGCTGGTAGCCGGCGGCCAGCATGCCGACCATGACGGCGAGGATCAGCACCGGCCGCGTGATGTAGGTCGGCATCAGCGCGGCGATCGCCCAGGCGTTGGCCCGCGCGATGCCCTGCAGGACGTCGGACAGCGCGATCATCGGCAGGCAGATCGTGCCGAGGATGAAGGGTACGACGTAATAGGGCTCGATGCGGTCGGAGACCAGCCACACCGCGCCGGCGCCGATCGCGGCAAACGCGGTCGAGGCCAATAGCACGAACAGCCGGCTGGTCAGCAGGATGCCGCGCAGCTCGGCGAGCATGCCCTTTTCCAGATATTCCGGGATGAAGCGGATCACCGAGGTGTGGAAGCCGAGGCACGACAGGTTGCCGGCGATGATGATCGCCGTCCACACCAGCACGTAGATGCCGTAGTCGAAGCCGCCCATCCAGCGGGCGAGCAGCACCTGGGAGAGGAAGGCGATGGCCGCCGAGGCGACGCGGATCATGAAGGCGATGACGGTGACGCGGCCGGCCTCGCCGCGCCCGTCGGCGGCGAACAGCACGGCGTCGATGCGCGAAAGATGCGGCCGTGCCCGTAGCGCGAGGCGCTCGGGCAGGAACCGCTCCGCTGCTGTGGCTGCGGAAAAACGCAACGCGATACTCTCCGTCTTCCCTGAGACCCGGACCCTATAGGGGAACCTTTAAGAAACGGTGGCGCGCGCCGGCGCTCTTCTTCGCGGACAAGCAGGATCGGGCCCTGGAGGGCATGGCGGTTTCGCGGATTCGCGGGTGTTCGTCGTAGGCCGGCGGCCGTCATGAGGTGTCGTGCGGCCGCGGCAGCCGGTGGAAGTGCGGCGCGGGAAGGCTGACGATCAGGAGCACCGGCAGGCGCGGCGCGTTGCCGCCACTGTTG
>CAYJMY010000214.1:0-8047 GCA_964371125.1 uncultured Mesorhizobium sp.
CCGCCGCCCCCCGCCGGCGCGGGGGGTGGGGGGCCGTCGCGCGGGGGGGCCGGCCGGCGGGCGCGCCCCGGCGCCTGGCCGATCAGCCGCCGCGCAGCTTGGCGCAGTCGGGCGTCTCGCGCGACGGCAGGCCCATGGCGCGGAACTCGTCCGGCGTCATGCCCAACGTCTGGGTGACGTTGTCGACCTTGGCGACCATCTTGCTCGTCAGGTTGCCGTCGGCGCCTTCCACGACCTCGGTGACGAAGACCGTGCCGGACGCCTGCCGGTTCTCGTTGAGCTTGATCTTGCCGGTCGGGCTGTCGAGCTCGAGGTTCGACAGCGCCTCGTGGAACTTCTTCTGGCCGTCGCTCAGGTCGCCGCCGACCTGTTCCAGCGCCGCGATCGCGGCGAGCGTCGCCGTGTAGTAGCCGAGGCCGAACAGCGACGGGCTCGGGAAGCGCTCCGCCTCCGGGAAACCGTCCTGGTAGAGCTTGACGTAAGCCTGCCAGGCCGGATCCGGGTTGTCGTTGGCGAACGGACCCGACGTCGGCGTTCCGGCAAGGGCTTCCTTGGCGCGGCCCTTGGAGGTCAGCACGGTCTGGTCGGCCATGATGGTGCCGCCGATCAGGTTGGTCTCGGCGCCGGCCTGTTCGTACTGGTTGAGGAAGTTGATGGCGTCCGTGCCGCCGACGCCGAGATAGATGGCGTCGACGTCATCAGGCAGGGCCGCGATCACGCCGCCGAAGTCCGACGAGCCGAGCGGCACCCAGAAGCGCTCGGCGATGTCACCGCCGGACTTGCAGAAGTCGACGGCGAAGCCGAGGAAGTTGGTGTAGCCGAACGAATAGTCGGCTGCGACCGTGGCGATCTTCTTCCAGCCCTTCTCCTTGACCACGTAGCTGCCGAGGCCGTAGCCCCACTGCGAGCCGTCGAGGTTGAAGCGGAAGAAGTTCGGCGCCGGGTCGACCCAGGTCGTCTCGAGCGCGCCGGAGATGCCGTTGATCACCGTCTTGTCGGGGATGGTCTTGGCGTAGTCGCGCATGGCGATGCCTTCCGAACCCGACAGCGGGCCGACGATGAAGTCGACCTTGTCCTGCTCGATGAGCTTGCGCGCCTGACGGATCGTAGTGTCGGGCGTGGTGTCGGTCGGCGCCACCACCGTCTCGACCGTCTTGCCGGCGATCATGTTGTTGACCTGCTTCAGCGCCAGTTCGACGTTGCGCACGCCGTCCTTGCCGCCTTCCGCAAATGCCCCTTCGAGGGCCACCAGGATGCCGATCTTGATCGTACCTTCAGCGAACGCCGGGCTGCCGGCGAGTATGGCGCCAATCGCCACAGAGGCCGTGAGAAATCTTTTCATGCATTCCTCCCTGAGCATCCCGACGTCGCCCGAGGCGGCGCGGGAAATGACGGCCTAGGTTAGGAAATAGCCGCCCGGACGCTGATCCCGAGCGAGATTCGATATATCTTTCAGTATGATTTTGTTTTCCGGAGCCGGAATGGGCACGGCGCGCCGCGGCAACGGACATGCGGCCGTTGCACGGGTTCCGCCGCATGCTACCAATGCGGCGCACGGCGGCTCCGCGCCGCCGTCCATCCCCGGGGGGAAGAACGGCATGAACGCCATACAGGCCGCGGCAGAGGAGGAACCGCTCGACGTCGTCATCGTCGGCGCCGGGCTGTCGGGCATCGGCGCCGCCAGCTACCTCAGCAGCGAACTGCCGCGCAAGAGCTACGCCATCCTCGAGGCGCGCGGCGACCTCGGCGGCACCTGGGACCTCTTCCGCTATCCGGGTATCCGGTCGGATTCCGACCTCTTCACCTTCGGCTACGAGTTCAAGCCGTGGCGCAGCGACAAGGCAATCGCCGGTGCAGCCGACATCCTCGCCTATCTTCGCGAAGCCGCGGCCGAATGCGGCGCCGACCGCAGGATCCGCTACCACCACAAGGTCCTGCGCGCCGACTGGGACAGCGCGACGGCGTTGTGGACGGTGACCGTTCGCCGCTCGGACATCGATGCCGAGATCAGCATTCGCGCCCGCTGGCTGTTTTCGGCGACCGGCTATTACGACTACGATGAGGGATACAGCCCGCCCTTCGAGGGCGCGGAAACGTTCCGCGGCCCGCTGATCCACCCGCAGCACTGGCCGGCCGGCTTCGATCATGCGGGAAAACGCATCGCCGTGATCGGCAGCGGCGCCACCGCCGTGACGCTGGTGCCGGCGTTGGCCCAGACGGCGGTGCACGTCACCCAGATCCAGCGCACGCCGACCTACGTGATGGCGCTCCCTTCCAGTGACTGGCTGGCGAACCTGTTTCGCCGCATCCTGCCCGAGGCGCGTGCCCACGCCGCGGCGCGCAAGGCCAACGTGCTCCGCCAGCGCTGGTTCTGGCTGCTCTGCCGCAGCCATCCCCGCCTGGCGCGCCGCCTGATCCGATGGAGCAACCGGCGCATGCTGCCGAAGGATTATCCGGTCGACGTCCACTTCAACCCGCCCTACGACCCGTGGGACCAGCGGCTGTGCGTGGTTCCCGACGGCGATCTGTTCAAGGCCATCCGCCGCGGCAGCGCCTCGATCGTCACCGGCGCGATCGAGCGGATCACCGAGACCGGCGTGCTCATGGCGTCCGGCGAAGAGATCGCGGCGGACGCGATCGTCACCGCGACCGGTCTGAATATCCAGCTTTTCGGCGGTGCGGAACTCTTCGTCGACGGCAGGCGGGTCGAGCCGGCCGAACGGCTCGTCTTCAAGGGCATGATGCTCGACGGCGTGCCCAATTTCTGCTTCGCCGTCGGCTACACCAATTCCTCGTGGACACTGAAGGTCGGGCTGCTGTGCCGCTCTTTCTGCCGGCTGCTCGCGCTGATGGACGCCGAGGGCCACGCCGTCTGCGTCGCCGAGCGGCCGTCGGGCGGGATCGCGACGCGACCGCTCCTCGACTTCGGCGCCGGCTACGTCAAGCGCGCGCTCGACACGCTGCCGCGCCAGGGCGACCGCGCGCCCTGGGAGATGACTTTCAACTACATCGAGGACGCCAGGATGGTGGGCCGCGGCGAGATAAAGGACCCGGCGCTGCGCTTTTCGCCGCCGCCGGCCGCGTCCGCCGGCGCGGGTCACGGTGCGAAATCACGCGAAACCGCCACCTGATCGCCAGCAAGGGAGCGGATACACCCCCGTCGAACCTATCGCTCAGGTCTTCTTGCGCCGGGCCTTGCCGCCGCCGTCCGCGGGCGGCTGGCCGCAGAGCCCGTACATGACGAACTTGATATAGGCGTCGGTCACCCAGCCCGGGATCGGCACGATCCTGTCGCCGTCGCGGGCATAGCGAAGCGCGAGGTAGGAGCGCGCGGCGAGCAGGATGTAGACGATCACCTCGAGTTCGGCGGCGTCGAAGCCGGGATACTCTTCGTGTTCCCAGTCGCGCTTCAGGGCCGAAAGATAGTTTTGCGAGACGAGGTCGAAATGCGCCTTGTGGCCGGCGGGCGCCAGCTGCTCGGCTTCGTTGAGCACGCGCAGGAAATCCGGGTTCTGCACGATGAAGTCGAAGAAGGCGAGAAAGCCCTTCCGTTCGCGTTCGATCGTGTCGTCGACGCCGCGCGTGCGCGCCTTGATGAACTCCAGCATCTCGGCGCCCATCTTGGGGAGCAACTGGTCGAAAAGGTCCTGGCGGTTCTCGAAGTAGGAATAGAAGGTGCCCTGCGCGACATTCGCCTCGGTCGTGATGCGCGAGATGGTGGCGCCCATGTAGCCGTGCTCGCCGACGACGCGCGCGGCCGCGTGCAGCAGAGCGCTGTACTTGGCCTCGGCGTTCTCCTGGCGCTTCGGCTTCTTGGTCGAGGGTCGGCGTCTTACGGCTACCAAACCAGTCTCCTTCTCGCTTCGCGCACGCTGCCCTGTGAAATAGCCTAGTCGGCCGTGGAAGGCGGACAGAGCGCGAATGCCGACAGCACGAGGCCGATCTCGGCATCGGGCAGCGTATCGGCGAAGCGCTCGATCCTGTCGTAGGCCTCGGCGGGCACGTTCTGCTCGCGCCCGATTCGGCGGACCAAAGCCGATACCGCACCCCTGTCGAAATTGAAATCGTCGGTGGTCACGCGCTTGTCGTTCGTCTCGGTCGAGCCGTCCTCGAGTTCTGCCTGGATCACGCAGCAGAGGCGCGACACGCCTTCGTCGGGGATCAGGTCGATGCGGCCGACCAGCGCATTGACCACCGCATCGTCGTAGGTCGTCATCGCCTGCATCGTCGGATCGCCCCGCAACAGCGTCAGCGCGATGCAGAACGGGATGCTCATCAGCGTGCCGCCGATGGTGCTGAAAGGCCCCTTGGAGTCCATGCCGGCATAGCCGGTCTCGTAGGGGTTCATGCGCACGCGCACGGACTCGACCGGCCGGCCGGCCAGGCGCTGGCGAAGCTCGAGCGCAGCGATCACCGGCGTCTGGTTGAAGGCGCAGACCGGATAGGGCTTGAAGGTGACGCGATGGATCGACCAGTCGCGCCCGAGCTTCGCGGCAAGGGCGTCAACGTCGCATTCGACGCCGGCGAAGGCCTTTGTAAAGCCGCTCGGTCCCTCCAGCGCGTGCGGGGCGGTGACCGAGCCGTGTGCGGCGAGTTCGGCGGCGACGAGGCCGTTGCGGCCGGCCCAGCCGACCTGGTAGCGCCACTCGTCGGTGCCGTCGGCAAAACTCTGCAGTATGCCGCCGGTGAACGAAGCGGCGTTGCCGATCGCCGCCGCCGTGCGCCCGGCCGACAGGGCCATCATGCGCGAGGCAGCGGCCGCAGCCGCGATGGTGCCGTAGAGCGGCGAGGAGCGCAGGCCTTTCGGCGTGGTCCTGCCCGAGAATGCCTGTTCGAGCAGCCCGCCGGCCTCGTAGCCGGCGACGAGGGACGGGACCAGCCTATCCATCGGATAGCCGCGCGCCTCGATCATCGCCGTCAGCATCGGGATCATGATGGCGCCGAGATGTGCGGCACCGCAGGTGTCCTCCTGGCCGCGGCCGTGGAACAGCGCGGCGTTGGCGAGAGCGGCGCCGGAAATGGCGACCCTGGCGCCGTGACCGAGCAACGTGGCGCCGTCCTTGCGCTCGCCGTCGAGCGCGATGGCGGCGGCCCGCGCGATCGGCGCATAGGGCGTGTCGTGGCAGCCCAGCCCGATGCCGTAGCCGTTGAGCAGGCAGGCGCGGGCCTTTTCGACCACCTCGGGCGGAAGCTTGCCGGTCTCGAGGCCGGCGACGAAACCGCCGATGCGTTCGCTGAGCGTCATGTCCTGTTCCTCCTCCTAGTCCTTGCCATCCGGCCGGACCGTCATCTCGTCCCTCAACACCCGCTTCAGCACCTTGCCGGACGGGTTTCGCGGCAGGCCGTCGCGGAAGTGGATCTCCCTGGGCACCTTGAAGCGGGCGAGTTTCGCCGCGCAGGCGGCGATCACCTCCTCGGCGCTGGCCGCCGCACCCGGCTTGAGCACGACGACGGCGGCCGGGCGCTCGCCCCACTTCTCGTCGGGCAGGCCGATCACGGCGCATTCGGCGATCTGTGGCAACCCGTAGATGACGCGCTCGACCTCGCTGGAGGCGATGTTTTCGCCGCCGGAGATGATCATGTCCTTCTTGCGGTCGGTGATGGTGAGGAAACCTTCCTCATCGAGGACGCCGACGTCGCCGCTGCGGAACCAGTCGCCGAAGAAGCTCTTCGCCGTCTTCTCGGGATCCTTCCAGTAGCCCTTCGTGACTTTCGGACCGCGCAGGCAGATCTCGCCCTCGACGCCAGGCGGAAGCGTCCTGCCCTCCTCGTCGCGGATCTCGATCTGGACATGCGGCATGGCGCGGCCGGTCGAGCCGATCTTGTCGATCTCGCGGCCGGCTTCCATCAGCGTGTCGCCCGAACAGGTCTCGGTCAGCCCGTAGCCGTCGATGAAGCGGCCGTTGGCGAACAGGCCGGTGAAGTCGCGGATACGACCTTCCGGCGTCTTCTCGCCGCCGGCAATGCACCATTTGAAGCTGGAGAGGTCGTAGCGGCTGCGGTCGGGCAGCGCCAGCATGCGGCCGACCATCATCGGCGCGAACCAGGCGCAGGTGACACGTTCGGCCTCGATGGCCGCGAGCGCCGCCGCTTCGTCGAACTGCCGGTGCAGCACGATCGAGCCGCCGACCCACCAGACGGCCACTCCGGGCAGGTCGAAGGCGCCGACGTGATAGAGGGGCCCCACCGCAAGCAGCCGGTCCTTCGCCGACAGCTCCAGCGCGACTACGTGCTCCATCGATTTCCAGTAGAAGTTTTCGTAGGTGTGGACGACGCCCTTGGGCCGGTCGGTGGTGCCCGACGTGTACATCAGGCGGAACAGATCCTGCGGCCGGCGCACGACCATCGGCGCTGCGGGCATCGTCTCGTCGAAGCGGCTGCGCATGTCCTTCTGCGCGGCTTCGTCGAGGAGCACGACATCGGCGATATCGGCGACGATATCGGCAAACTCGGCATCGGCGATGAGCAGCTTCGCCCCGGCATGGCCGGCGATGAAGGAACATTCCTCGCCCGAGAGGCGAAAATTGATCGGCAGGAAGACCGCGCCCAGGTGGCTCGCGGCGAAACATATCTCGAAGAAGGCGGCGCTGTTCTTCATGAACACGGCGACGATGTCGTCCTCGCCGATGCCCTTCGACTTGAGGAATCGCGCGGTCTTCTCGATGCGGTCGAGAAGCTCGGCGTAGCCAATACGCTGTCCCTCGTAGACCAGCGCCAGCCGGTCCGGCGTGCGCAGCGCATGGAAGCGGATGATGGCGCTCAGATTGACCATGGCGGCTCCTCCCTCGAGACCCGGTCAGTAGGATCTGGTCATGCCCAGCTCGTGCTGCGCGATGTAGTTGAGGATCATCTCCTCGGAAACCGGCGCGAAGCGGAACAGGCGGCAATCGCGCCACAGCCGCTCGACGTGGAACTCCCGCGCATAGCCCATGCCGCCCATGGTCTGCATGGCGCGCTCGGTGGCGGCGGCGCAGGCCTGCGCGGCGATCAGCTTGGCGACGTTGGCCTGGCTGCCGAAGGGTAGGCCGGCATCGTATAGGGCGGCGGCCTGGCGGTTCATCAACCGGGCGCACTCGTTTTCGGCATAGGCCTGCGCCAGCGGAAACTGCAAGCCCTGGTAGGCGGCGATCGGCGTGTCGCCGAACACCTTTCGCTCGCGGGCGTAGCCGGTCGCCAGCCTGAGCGCCAGGTCGACGGTGCCGACCAGGCCGGCGGTGGTGACGATACGCTCGGTGTTGAGCACGTCGAGAAGCTGGCGCCAGCCGCCGTTGACGGTGCCGATGACGTCGCGCGGTTCGATGCGGACATCCTCGAAGAAGATCGAGGAGGACGGCAGCGTGTTGGTGCCGAGCTTGTCGATCCGGGTGTGGGTGACGCCCTTGCGGCCGGTCTCGATGAGGAACAGCGTGATGCCGTCGGTGCGGCGCGTCGCCTCCTCGTATTTCACCGTGCGGGCGATGGCGACGACGTAGTCGCTCTGCTCGACGTTGGTGATCCAGATCTTCTGCCCGTTGAGGCGATAGCCGTCGCCCTCGGGGGCGGCGTAGGCGCGCATCTCCAGCGTGTTCGACCCGGCGTTGGGCTCGGTCAGCGCCATGGCGAACTGCAGGTCGCCGGCGACCAGGCCGGGCAGCAGGTCGCGTTTCATCCAGTCCTGGCCGTAGCGGCTGATGGAAACGCCGCCGAAGATCGGGTTGCACATGTAGAGCTGGCCGAGGGTGGAGCCGGCGCCGCTGGCGCACAGCGTCTCGATGGCGATGGCCATTTCGGCCATGCCGCGGCCCGAGCCGCCGTACTCTTCCGGCAGGGCGATGCCGCACAGGCCCGCCTCGCAGATCGCCTTCCAGATCTCGCCGGGGAACGCCTTGTCCTTGTCCTTCTCCCGCCAGTAGTCGAGGCCGAAGCGCTCGCCGATGCGGCGCGCGGTCTCGACCATCATGTTCTGTTCTTCGGAGAGCATCAGTTGCATGGTCGATCCGTTCGTTCAGCCGCGCTTGAGAAGGCGGACGGGGGTTTCGAGCAGAGCCTTGAGGCTGTTGAGGAAGGC
>CAYJMY010000215.1:0-7996 GCA_964371125.1 uncultured Mesorhizobium sp.
GACTGGAACTCTCAGGTAACGGGAAGGCCGGGCGCAAGCCCGGCCTTTCTGCTTGAACCGCTGTGGGCAGTCTACATTTCCCGGTCCTCCGCGCCCACGGCGCAGGCTTCCCACCTCCCCCTTGAGGGAAGGTCGCGCCGAAGGCGCGGGTTCGGGGTATCGCGCGCCGGCTGCGCCGCCGAAACTGCCGGCTACGCCGCCGCCGAATCGGCCGTGCCCGCATCGCGGCGGATGCCGATCATATGGCAGATGGCGAAAGCGAGGTCGGCGCGATTCATCGTGTAGAAATGGAAGTCGCCGACGCCGCGCTCGACGAGGTCGAGCACCTGCTCGGCCGCCACCGCCGCGGCCACGAGGGCGTGCGTCTGCGGATCGCGTTCGAGCCCTTCGAACCGCTCGCGCAGCCAGTCGGGCACATGGGCGCCGCAGCGCGCCGAGAAATTGACCACCTGGCCGATGTTATGCACGGGCAGGATGCCCGGCACGATCGGGATGTAGATGCCGGCGCGGCGCACGCGTTCCACGTAGCGCTCGTAGAGGTCGTTGTCGAAGAAGAACTGGGTGATCGCCCGGGTGGCGCCGCTGTCCACCTTGCGCTTCAGCATCTCGATGTCGGTGGCGAAGTCCGGGCTCTCCGGGTGTTTTTCCGGATAGGCCGAGACCGAGATGTCGAAGTCGCCGTGCCGCTTCAACCCCGCGACCAGTTCGGCGCCGTTGGCGTAGCCGCCCGGATAGGGCCTGTAGGCCGAGCCGGCGCCTTCCGGCGGATCGCCGCGCAGGGCGACGAAATGGGTGACGCCCATCCCCGCGAAGTCGGAGATGACGGCGTCGATGGCATCGCGGTCTGCGCCGACGCAGGTCAGGTGCGCCGCCGCCAGCAGATCGGTTTCGGTGAGGATGCGCCGCACCGTGCGCATCGTGCGCTCGCGCGTCGAGCCCCCTGCCCCGTAGGTGACCGAGACGAAGCGCGGATTGAGCGGCGCCAGCCGCTTCACCGTGTCCCAGAGGCGTTCTTCCATCTCATCGCTCTTCGGCGGGAAGAACTCGAAGGAGACCCTGATCTTCTCGCCGATGTCGGGGCGGCGCGAAAGCCGGAACTGGTTCATCAGGCGGTTTCCTTTTCCGGCTGCGGGAGAATGGTCGGATCGGCAATCAGCAGGCGGCGGTCGCGGCCGAGCCAGAACTTGACCACGAGCCCGGCGCCGGCGTCGCCGCGCGGCTCAAAGGCCTGCGTCTCTTCCAGGTCGATGCCGGCTTCGGCGAACCAGTCGGCAATCTGCCGGTCGGAGAAGCCGAGGCGCTGGTGGGCGTGCTCGTCGCGCAGGAACTCCAGCCCGTGGGGAGCGAAGTCGACGATCACCAGCCTGCCGGCAGGCCGCAGCAGCTTCGCCGCCTCGCGGATCGCCTGTTGCGGCTCGTCGAGAAAATGTAGCACCTGGTGAATGGTGACGAGGTCGAAGGCGTCGCGCTCGACCGGCGGCGCATAGATGTCGCCCTGCCGCACCTGCGCGTTGGCGACACCGGCCCGTTCGAGATTGGCGCGCGCCACCGCCAGCATTTCCCGCGACATGTCGATGCCGACGCCGCGCCGGTAGAGCGGCGAGAAGATCTCGAGGATTCGCCCCGTACCCGTGCCTAGGTCGAGCATGGTCTGGATCGGCCGCTTGCCGACCAGCTTGCGCAAGGCCGCCTCGACGGCGTCATCGGGCACGTGGAGAGTGCGGATCTCGTCCCAGCTCGCCGCGTTGGCGCTGAAATACTCCGTCGCGCGCTCCTGCCGGCGGCGCTTGACCGCCGACAGCCGCTCGAGGTCCCGCGCGATCTGCGGATCGCCGCGATCGAGCCGGGCGACGATGCCGGTGACGAAGTCGAGGGCGGCGTCGGCGTCCGACAGGCGGAAATAGGCCCACGAACCCTCCTGGTAGCGCTCGATCAGCCCGGCCTCCAGCAACAGCTTCAGGTGGCGCGAGACTCGCGGCTGCGACTGGCCGAGGATGTCCGTCAGGTCCGAAACGGTGAGGTCGCCGCCCGACAGCAGCGCGAGGATACGCAAGCGGCTGGATTCGGCCGCCGCCTTCAAGGTATCAACGACCGTGTCGAGCGCGGCTTTGCGATCGGTAGCCATTGCGTTCTCCAGAAAGATATAAACATATCTTTATGTGCAACGCGACGATTTGGCAAGCCGGAATGTCGCGGACGGACAAGAAAATGGCGCGGCGGTCACAGGGAGCACCGGCGATGTTCGAGACCCGCGAAGGCGAGGTGAAACTGGCGCACGACCCGGCCGCGAGCGCCGGAGACGGGCGCGTCGTCTTCGTCGGCCGCATAAGGTCGCCGTGGACCGACCGGTCCACCTGCCCGAAGAACATGAGCGCGGCGCGCGCCGCCGGGCGGCGGGCCGAACTGGTGGTGGACGAAGCCTATCGTCGCGGTCTCGAAGGCCTCGACGGGGTCAGCCACATCGTCATCCTCACCTGGCTGCACCACAGCCCGCGCGACCTGATCGTACAGAAGCCGCGCCACGCAGCGGCCGCGCGGGGCGTCTTTGCGCTGCGCTCCCCGGCGCGGCCGAATCCGGTCGGGCTGCACGTTGCCCGCCTCGTGGCGCTCGACCGAGAGACCGGTACGCTCACCCTCGACGCCATCGACGTGCTCGACGGCACCCCGGTCATCGACATCAAGCCCTACATGCCGTCCATCGACGCCTTCCCCGAAGCCAGCCGGCCGGCCGCGGGCGGCCCCGGATGATCGCCTCGACAGGCCGCCGCCGCGCCATCGACAAGGCGCTCACCGCGCTCCTGCCGATGGCGCCCTTCGCCGACACGGAAAAGATCCGCGCAGAGGCGTCGGCCAGGCACTTGCGCGACCTGCCGCCGTCGATCGCGGTGTGGTTGGCGACCATCGCCCACGTGCGCCACGAGCACAGCGACTACGACCGCCTGCTCGCCGAGGGCTACGACCGTGATTCCGCACGATTTTTCGTCGTCGACCAGATCAACGCCTGGCTGACGAAATGGCGGGCGACGAGGCTGCTGGATGCCGACGACCCGGAGTGAGGCCGTTGACGGCTTCCCCCTCCTTATAAAAACCGCAACATCTGGTAATTTCGCGCGGAACGGGTGGGAGGCGTAACGGATGGCGCGTCAGCGTCGCAAGACCGAAGAGGCACCGCAGCCGGCCGCATCGCTGTGGGCCCGGTTGCGCGAGACCCTCGACCTGCCCCGGCTCGAACAGTGGACGACGACGGCGCGCACCGTGGTCATCAATGCGCTGTTCCTCGTCGCGGTGATCGTGATCGTGCCGCTGCTGTTCGGCCAGTTCAAGCGCGACCAGGTGATCATCGAGCCGATCGCCGTGCCCGAAACCCTTGCGCTGCAAGGGATTACCCCCGATGTCGCAGCCAACAGGATCTGGGACGGACTGCGCGACGTCGCCGCCACGGCGCATACCTCGAAGGAGAAGATCGCGGCGATCCCGGATTCGCGCCAGGTCGAATTCTCCTTCCCCGATTCCGGCTTCTCCATCGAATCGCTGGTCTTCCACGTGCGCCGCCTGTTCAACGCCTACGAGACGCGGATCGCAGGCGAGATCGTCTGCTCCGACTCCGCATGTACGCGCGAAGGCCTGCAACTGCGCCTGCGCGTCATCCGCGACGGCATCGTCATGATCGATCTCGAACCGATCGGCCAGCGACCCGAACGCGACTATTTCGCCGAGGCCGCCGCGGGAGTGCTTTCCGAACTGGACCCCTTCGTCGCCATCTCGGCCGCTGCGCAGGATGAGCCCTTCAAGGCGACGGTGCTCGCCCGCCGCCTGATCCGCTCGCACCATCCGGACGCGAAATGGGCGCACAATCTGATCGGCCGCATCCGTTCCGACGCCGGCGAAGACGACGCCGCGATCGCCGAGTTCAACGCCGCGATCGCGCTCGACCCGACCTTCGCCGTCGCCCGCGCCAATCTCGGCAACACCCTGATCCGCAAGCAGGATCTCGCCGGGGCGAAGGCCCAGTTCGAGGCCATCCGCCGCCGCGATCCGAAGAACGTGCGTGCCGCCGAAGGATTTGCCGACATCGCCGCGGCCGAGGGCGACCGCGCCGCCGCGGTCCGCCTGCTCCTCGAGGCCGCCGAGCTCGACCCGCAGTCGCCGCGCTACTTTTCCAAGGCCGGACGGCTGGAGATGGCGGCGGGCAACACGGCCGAGGCGGTGAAGCTCCTCGAGCGGGCGCTGGAGCTCGATCCCGGCCATCTGCCGGCCTTCGCCGAGCTCGGCGCCATGTATCTTGGCCGGGACGACTACGCTTCGGCGGCAAGGATCTACCGCGCCGCCGCCGACTACGCGCCCGAGGACGCCGATGCGCAGGCGTCATACGGGCGTATCCAGGCGATCCTGAAGGAGTGGGAAGGGGCTCTGGCGAGCTATGCCCGCGCCGTTGCGCTGGAGCCGGAAAACGCGGACTACCGCTATGAGTATGCGCGCGCGCTGCAGGCGCTCGGCCGGCACGATGAGGCGCTGGCGTCGCTCGCAGAGGTGCTGCGCCTCGATCCCGCCTTTGCCGATGCCTACATGTCGATCGGCGACAGCCACCGCGATCTTGGCAACAAGGCCGAGGCGATCGCCGCCTATCGTAAATTCCTCGGCTTCGACAGCGAATCGCCGATGCGCGTCGTCGCGCAGCACTACATCAAAATCCTCACCGAGGCGGCCGAGGCGCCGCAGGCGGCGAAACCGATAACGAACCTCTACGCGCAGTAGGTCCGACGCTGGAGCGGGCCGCTCTACGCGCGGTAGATCCACTGCTCGGGGATGCGTACCGAGACCTGCTCGCCCGGCAGGACGCGGCCGGGCTTCTCCACCCAGGCGACGAGGCCGCGCAGTCTACGTCCGTGCTTCGGGAAAAGCAGCGCGCCGGCCTCGACGTCCTCCATGCCGGCGTGCCGCGCCACGGAACGGCCGGCGAGACGGCAGGGCGCATTCTGGCCGTCGACCTTGAGCGTCACGCCGCCGGCAAAAAACAGCATCGTGCCCGCCGGCAGCATGGACAGACCTGGCACGCCGCCGAGCACGAGATTGGCGCCGATCCATTCGGGCAGAATCCGGGAAATGCCCATACCGGCCGCGATTCGCCCAAGCTCGTCGGTAGCGACGATGGAAAGCTGGCGCTCGTTGCGCATCTCGGCGCCGCGCGGATACCAAGGCTCGCGGCCGCCGGAGAGCCGGGTGACGCCGGCATGGTAGTCGCCGGAAATCCCGTCGAAACCGAGGTCGAGCGCGTCGACGGCACGGCTGACAAAATCGCCGCCGGCAGCCGTGAGCACGGCCTCGACGGTCGCCAAGAGCTTCTTTGCCGGGACGATCCCGGAATCGGCGATAGTTTCGGTGTCGGACATCGACGACCCTACATCATGCGCACGAGCGCGCTGCCGATGGAGTACCCGGCGCCGAAGGCGCAGAGCAGGCCGTAGTCGCCCGGCTGCATGTCGGCGTGGTTCTCCTTCAACGCCACGATCGAGCCGGCGGCGGCGGTGTTGCCGAGCCGTTCCAGCACCATCGGCGCGCGGTCGTGGCCGACCTCGTGGCCGAAGGCGAGCTTGAGGATCATGGCGTTCATGCGCGCATTGGCCTGGTGCAGCCAGTAGCGGCGCACACCCTCCGGGGTGAGCCCATGGTCGGCGAGGAACTCGACGATGAAGCGATGGCCGGCGACGGTGACTTCCTTGAACACCTTGTTGCCGACCTGCTTGATCATGTTGCCTTCCATCTCGACGACGGACGTGTCCTCCTGGCCGGCGCGCAGCAGGAAGCCGAAATTGGTGCGGATGTTGTTGGAGAACTGCGTCCAGCTGCGCGTGTCGACGATCTCGAAGCGGCCGGGCCGCGTCTCGCCGTCCGCGATCGGCTCGAGAATGACCGCGCTCGCCGCGTCGCCGAAGATGAAATGCGTCTGCCGGTCGCGGAAGTTCAAATGCGCGGTGATGATCTCCGGCGTGACGACCAGCACGCGTTTCTGCGCGCCGGTGCGCACGAGGTTGTAGGCGACGTGCAGGCCAGCCGCCGCCGACGAGCAGCCGAGCCCCATGTCGAAGCCGGCACCCGTCATGCCGAGCGCGGCCTGGATCTCGATGGCGATCGCCGGATAGGGCCGCTGATGGTGGGAGGCCGCGCAGATGACCATGTCGACGTCGTCGGGCCCGAGACCGGCGTCGTCGAGTGCCCGCCTCGCTGCGGCGACGCCGAACTCGGCCATCACCGACAGTTCCTCATCGGGACGCGGCGGGATGCGCGGCGTCATGCGCCCGGGGTCGAGCACGCCCTCGGGGAAGAGCACGTGGCGGCTCTTCACGCCCGAGGCGTGCTCGATGAAGGCGGTGTCCGACTTCTGCAGCGGCGGCTCGCCGGACGCCTCGCGCCGGGCGTTCTCCTGGTCGACCCAGGCGTTGAAGCTCTCGACGAGCTGTTCGTTACTGATGACGGCTTCGGGGATTTCGACGCCGATGCCGCTGATGATGACGCGCTTCATTGTGTTCTTTTCCGTCGGGCGGCACGGGCCGATGCGGGGAATCGCCCCGCATCGTCGCGCGCGACCCGTCTATGCCGATTTATCGCCACCTGGGTGCTCACCAGGCGCAAATCTTCGTGTTCGTCTCGGGGTTCGACCAGCAGGCCGGATCGTCGCTGCCGCGCACATACTGGCCGGGCAGGCTGATCGAGCGGCCGCCGATCTCGACGAAGCCCCAGGCGAAGCCGGGCTGGTCGATCTCCAGCGTATAGCTCGGATAGCCGGCGGCCGAGATGCGGAACGAGCCGCGCGTGTCGAGGCCGGTGAAGTTGCACTGGAAATAGCCGTCGTCGGTGGTGAAGCAGCGCGCCTTCTTCGCCGCCGCGGGCAGGACGGCGGTCGCTGTCGCCGCCGCCAGCGCTGCGGCGCCGAAGACGAGCCTTGCACGGATGGTCATGGGTGTCCTTTCTCGGGAGGAATGCCGGACCGCTGCATTGCGCATGCAGGCGAGGCGTCCGTCAAGACGGGAGCGTGCCGCGCCCGCCATCAGCCGCGCACCGCCACCAGAAAGAGGCGCGGGAAGCGCAGCAGCACCTTGCCGTCGGCGGCGGGCGGATGGGCCGCGGCGATTCGCTTGCGATAGTCGGCGAGGAACTCCGCCTTTTCCGCGGCGTCGAGCGGATCGAGGAAGGGTTTCAGCCCGGTCGACATCAGCCATTCGACGATCGCCTCGGCGCCGGCCAGCGGGTGGTTGTAGATCGTGTGCCAGATGTCGAGGCGCGCCGCCTTCGCCGAAAGCAAGTCGTAGTAGTGGCGCACCGGCGGCAGCGGGTCGCGCGCCGCGTCGGCCATTTTCGCCGCAAACGGCATGGCGGCGGCCGCCTCGCGCATCGACCGGTGCGTCGGCTCGGCGAGGTTGTCGGGCATCTGCACGGCGAGCGCGCCGCCGGGCGTAAGGAAATCCATCAGCCGGGCAAGCAGCGCCGGGTGCTCCGGCAGCCACTGGAACACGGCGTTGGCGAAGATCACGTCGACCGGCTCGGCCGGCTCCCAGGCGGCAGCGTCGGCGAGCGCGAAGCGCAGGCCCGGAAGGCGCTTTCTCGCCTTGTCGATCATGTCGGGCGAGGTGTCGAAGCCGGTCACCTCGGCCTCCGGCCAGCGCGCGGCCAGCAGCTCCGTCGAATTGCCCGGGCCGCAGCCGATGTCGACGACGCGCCGCGGGCCTTGCAGCGGCACCTGGGCGAGCAGGTCGCGGGCCGGCCGCGTGCGCTCGTCCTCGAACTTGAGATATTGCGTCGCGGACCAGTCGGGGCGGGTTTCGGTCACGGGCACTTCCTCGTCGGTTGATCCGGCGCCTCCATGCCACCGCGGCGCGGCGAAGGCCAGAGGGGGGCTGTCCCGCCCCGACGCTGGAGTAGCGCCAGCGGCGCGGGGCGCCTTTTCCTTCTCCCCTTGCGGGAGAAGGTGGATCGGCCGAAGGCCGAGCCGGATGAGGGG
>CAYJMY010000216.1:0-7995 GCA_964371125.1 uncultured Mesorhizobium sp.
TGCAGGATCTCGGCTTCTGGGTGCTCAACGACGTCGTCTGGCGCAAGACCAACCCGATGCCCAATTTCCGCGGTCGCCGGTTCCAGAACGCCCACGAAACTCTCATCTGGGCGTCGCGCGACAAGGATGCCAAAGGCTACACCTTCAACTACGAAGCGATGAAGGCGGCCAACGACGACCTGCAGATGCGCTCCGACTGGCTCTTTCCGATCTGTACCGGTCATGAGCGGCTGAAGGACGACGACGGAAACAAGCTGCATCCCACACAGAAGCCGGAGGCACTTCTGGCGCGGGTCATGCTCGCTTCCACGCGGCCTGGCGATGTCGTCCTCGACCCGTTCTTCGGATCGGGCACCACCGGCGCGGTCGCCCGCCGGCTCGGGCGCCATTTCGTCGGCGTCGAGAGGGAACAGGCCTACATCGACGCGGCCGAGCAGCGGATCGCGTCCGTCAAGCCGCTGGGCGCCGTCGAAATCGAAACGATGACGGGCAAGCGCGCCGAACCGCGCGTCGCCTTCGTCAGCCTCATCGACAACGGGCTGATGGCGCCAGGCACCCGCCTGTTCGACGCAAGGCGCCGCCATTCAGCGACCGTCCGAGCCGATGGCACGCTCGCGACCGCCGATGTTTCGGGCTCGATCCATCGTGTCGGCGCGTTAGTCCAAGGGCTTGATGCCTGCAATGGCTGGACCTTCTGGCACTATGAACGTAGCGGCGGCCTGACCCCCATCGACGAACTGCGCCGCATCGCGCGGGTTGGCATGCAGCGGGCAGGTGCCTGACGGTTTACCGGTCGGCCGTTAATCCAGTCACGGCTTGATCCCGAAGCGCTCGAGGTCCTCCTCGAGCGCTTTGGCGTTTTGGAACAGGACGGCCTGCCAGCCTGCCGCCTTTGCCCCGTCGACGTTCTTCTGGCTGTCGTCGATGAAGATCGTCGCCGCCGGATCGAGGCCGAAACTGTCGACGTGGTGGTCGTAGATGCCGCGGTCGGGCTTTATCATGCCGATCTCGCCGGAGACGGTGACGCCACGCGGGCGGTCGAGGAAGGGGAATCTCCGCCGCGCCTCGACGAACGTGTCGGCTGCGAAGTTGGTGAGCATGGTGACGTCGTGGCCCGCGTCGAGCAGTTCGAGCATGAGGGCAACACTGTCTTCGTAGGCATGGGGAACCATCTCGTGCCAGTGGCGGCGAAAGTTGCGGATGTTCTCGGCATGGTCCGGGTGAAGGGCGATGAGCAGGCTCTCCGCCTCTTCCCAGGTCCGCCCGCGGTCCTGCTCGATGTTCCAGTCGTGCGTGCAGATGTTTTCGAAGAACCAGCGCCGCTCCTCGACGTCGGGGATCAGTCGGCTGAAGGGCAGGTCGGGATCGTAGTGGATCAGCACCTTGCCAATGTCGAACACGATGTGGCGGATTTCGGTCATGTTTCGCTCAACCTTGCGGTCGCCTCTTTCGGGTCGCGCCCGGTATGGCAGCTTCGATCGCCTTTTTCATGACAGTCGGCAGCGCCTCGTCGTGGATATCTTCCAGCCGTGCCCAGCGATGCCCGGGCGGCGGAGCGAAGTCTGCGACGGCGGCGCGATAGACCGACAGCTCGAGTTCGAAATGGGTGAAGATGTGCGAGATGCTCCCGGTCGGGATCCAGTCTGCGGCAAGCGGCGCGGCGCGTGGCGTGGAGTCGCCGTCCGCCCTGGCGGACCAGGCGGAGGTCGGCACCTCGCTCATGCCGCCGAGCAATCCCCTGTCGGGGCGCCGGCGCAGCAGGATCGCGCCGTCCGGCCGCATGGCTACATAGGCCGCCCCGCGCCGCAGCGGCCGCTCGGCCTTCGGGCCCCGAACGGGGAACCGTTCCGGATCGCCCGCCTGGAGTGCGGCGCAGTCCGAACGTAGCGGACACAGCATGCACGACGGTCGCCGCGGCGTGCATAGCGTCGCGCCGAGATCCATCATGGCCTGGGCGAAATCGCCCGGCCGGTCCCCCGGCACGAGATGGCGCAGAGCCTCGCGCACGGCCTTCTTCGCTTCCGGCAGCGGCGTGTCGACGGCGAGGAGTCGGGTCATCACCCGTTCCACGTTACCGTCGACCACGGCGGATCGCCGGCCGAAGGCGATCGCGGCGATCGCGGCTGCCGTATAGTCGCCGATGCCGGGCAGGGCCTTCAGCCCGTCTTCGCTGTCGGGAAACCGGCCGTCATGGACCGAAGCAACGAGATCGGCGCATTTCTTCAGGTTGCGGGCGCGCGAATAGTAGCCGAGTCCCGCCCATGCCTTCATCACGTCTTCCTCGGCGGCGGCAGCGAGTGCGGTGACGTCCGGCCACCTGTCGAGGAAGGCGCGGAAATAGGGCTTCACCGCCTCGACGGTCGTCTGTTGGAGCATGATTTCGGACAACCAGACCCTGTAGGGATTCGCCCGCGCACCCGCCGCAGCCTCGCGCGGGCCGACGCGCCACGGCAGCTCGCGATGGTGCTCGTCGTACCAGGAGAGCAGTCGTCCCGAGATATCGCCGCCGCGGGGCGTGCCTTCACCGGACTTTGCGGCTAACATCGTCTCGTTTCGTACGTTCGTCTGAGCCATCGGATAGCAGGAGCCATGACAGGGAAACGCCCAGGCGGCAATCCTGTGCCGGTCAGCGATCTCGCCACCGAGATCCTCGATCCGGTCATGCGCCGCCGTGCGGGCGTGTCGATCGGCCTGGTGCAGTCGTGGGACGAGATCGTCGGTCCGCGGCTAGCCGGGCGAACGCGGCCCGAGAAGATCCAGTGGCCGCGGCGCCTGAGCGACGAGGATCCGTTTGAGCCGGCGGTGCTGGTCATCGCCTGCGAAGGCGCCGCCGCGCTGCATCTCCAGCACGAGACGGCCGAGGTGATCGGGCGCGTCAACGCCTATCTCGGTTTCCCCGCGGTCGGGCGCATCCGCATTGTGCAGAAACCGGTCCACCGGCCCGCGGAAAATCCGCGGCCGCGCCCGCGCGCGTTGACGGCGCCGGAAAAGGCCCGGCTATCTTCGACGGTGAGCGGGATCGAGGACGACGATCTGCGCCAGGCGCTCGAGCGGCTGGGCGCGTCGATCCTGGGCTCCAGGGGTTCGGGCGCACGCTGAGGTACCGTCTCTCGCGAACGTGATCGGGGTTGAAGCGAAGACGCATTGGTATGAGGAAAAGCATGCCTTAATTCGCACCCACTCTCGCCTTTCCGTCGGTTTCGGCCGCAGTATCGTTCCGTGCTCCAGGTGATTCGATGATCCGTTCCGTCCCCCGCCGTTCCGTTCTCGCCTCGCTGGCTGCGGTGCCTGCGGCGTTTCTACTCGCCTCCTGCAGCGATTCCGGCGACAAGGCCGAGGCGCCGAAACCCGCCGAACCCGCGGCGCCCAAGGTCGAGGCGCCGAAGTCCGCCGGCACGGTCGACATGGCGAAACTGCTCGAGCCCGGCACGTTGTCGGAACAGGCGCTCGGCAAGGCCGACGCCCCGGTCACCATCGTCGAGTACGCCTCGATGACCTGCCCGCACTGTGCAACGTTCCACGAGAAGACGCTTCCCCAACTCAAGGCGAAGTACATCGACGCCGGCAAGGTCCGCATGATCTTCCGCGAGTTCCCGTTCGATCCGCGGGCGGAGGCCGGCTTCATGCTGGCGCGTTGCGCGAAGGACAACTACTTCCCGATGGTGGATGTGCTGTTCAAGCAGCAGCAGAACTGGGCGGCGGTCCAGAACGCCAAGGACGCGCTGCTCCAGATTGCCAAGCTGGCCGGTTTTTCACAGGAGTCCTTCGAGGCCTGCTTGACTGACCAGAAGCTTCTGGAGGATGTCAGGGCGGTGCGGGAGCGCGGCGCGAAGGATTTCGGCGTGGATTCGACCCCCACCTTCTTCATCGACGGAAACAGGTACCCGGGAGCGTTGTCGATTGCGGAACTGTCGGCGATCATCGATCCGCTGCTTTCCTGATCTGCTGATCCCCGGCGTCGATCGTCGCGGGGCTTCGGCCTTTCCCGCGCGTGCTGAACTGCGCCGCACCGGCGCGGGGCGCTGCGCATGAAGTTCTCGCGGCTCCGCCTGCTCGGCTTCAAGTCCTTCGTCGAGCCATCCGAGTTCGTGATAGAGCGCGGGCTGACCGGCGTCGTCGGCCCCAACGGCTGCGGCAAGTCGAATCTCGTCGAGGCGCTGCGCTGGGTTATGGGCGAAAGCTCGTACAAGAACATGCGTGCGTCCGGCATGGACGACGTCATCTTCTCGGGCTCCGGAACGCGTCCGGCGCGCAACACCGCCGAAGTGACGCTCTTCCTCGAAAATTCCGACCGCACGGCGCCGGCCGCCTTCAACGACGCCGACGAACTGCAGGTGTCCCGGCGCATCGAGCGCGAGGCGGGATCGGTCTACCGCATCAACGGCAAGGAAGCCCGGGCGAAGGACGTGCAACTCCTGTTCGCCGACCAGTCGACCGGCGCGCGCTCGCCTTCGATGGTGGGGCAGGGCCGTATCGGCGAACTGATCCAGGCGAAGCCGCAGGCGCGCCGCGCCCTACTCGAGGAGGCCGCCGGCATCTCCGGCCTGCACACGCGCCGCCACGAGGCCGAGTTGCGCCTGCGCGCCGCGGAACAGAATCTTGAACGCCTCGACGACGTCGTCGGGGAACTGGAATCACAGATCGAGAGCCTGAAGCGCCAGGCTCGCCAGGCTGCCCGTTTCAAGAACCTCTCCGCCGACATCCGCAAGGCGGAGGCGACGCTCCTCCACCTGCGCTGGACGCTCGCCAAGGCCCAGGAGGCCGAAGCCAAGTCGGCGCTTGCTGTTGCCACCTCGCTGGTCGGCGAGCGCGCCGAGGCGCAGATGCACGCCGCCAAGGAGCAGGCGATCGGCGCCCACCGTTTGCCCGAGCTTCGCGATGCCGAAGCCTCGTCGGCCGCGGCCGTTCAGCGCCTCTCCATTGCGCGCACCCAAATCGAGGAGGAGGCGGCCCGCATCCGCGCCCGCCAGGCCGAGCTCGAAAAGCGCATCGGCCACCTCGATGCCGACATCCGCCGCGAAGAGCAGATGGTCCGCGACAACGCCGACGTCCTCCATCGGCTTGCGGAGGAGGAAGCCTCCCTCCAGGCCGACAACGCCGGCGCCGTCGACCGCGAGATCGCGACGCGCGCCGCTTTCGAGGAGGCCTCCGCGAAGCTCGCCCTCAGCGAAGGCGCGCTGTCGAAGCTGACCGCGGAACGCGCCGAAGCCGCCGCGGCCCGCCAGCAGGCGGAACGCGCCCTGCGCGACAGCGCCGAGCGGCGCGACCGCCTGCGTCGCCAGGTCGCCGAGGTCGAGCGCGAGTCAGACGAGATTGCGCAGAGGATTGCCGGTCTCGCCGATCCGGCCGAGAAGCGTCGTCTGGTCGATCAGGCGGCCGAGAAGCTGGCGCTGGCCGAGAGTGCGGCTGTCGCCGCTGAAAGGGCCGTTGCCGAGGCGCGTTCTGCCGAGGCGCACCTCAGATCCCCCCTCCAGGAGGCAAGAGGGGAACTTGCACGGATCGAGACCGAGGCGCGGACGCTGGCCAGGATTCTCAACGCCTCCGGCGGCGGGCTGTTTCCCGCGGTACTCGAACAGATCAGGGTGCGGAAGGGTTATGAGACGGCGCTCGGCGCTGCTCTTGGCGAAGACCTCGATCTTCCGCTCGATCCGGGCGCGCCGGCGCATTGGGCAGGCGCGGAGGAGGATGCCTCTGATCCGGTCCTGCCGGATGGAATCCAGTCGCTCGCTTCGGTCGTCGACGCGCCGCGCCAGCTTTCGCGGCGTCTGGCGCAGATCGGCATCGTCGAGGCGAATGTCGGCCGCAGGCTGCAGCCGCTTCTGCGGCCAGGTCAGCGCCTCGTCAGCCGCGACGGCGCCCTGTGGCGCTGGGACGGCATGGTCGCCAGCGCCGACGCTCCGACCGCCGCGGCGCAGCGCCTGGCGCAGAAGAACCGCCTCGCCGAACTCGACGCCGAGGCTGTGATCTCGACCAGGAAGCTGCGCGCGGCCGAGGAGGCTCTTGGCGCCGCCGAGACCGGGGTGCGTGCATCCGTCGAGAGCGAGAAGGACTGCCGCCAGGCCTGGCGGAACGCGCAGCATGAGGTCGAGAGCGCGCGCGACGCCCTGGCGAAGGCCGAGCGTGCCGCCGGCGAATTGTCCAGTCGCAGGGCTGCCCTCGCGGAAGCGCGTTCGCGCCTCGATGATGGCCAGGCGGAAGTGGAGGCGGCTCATGCCGAGGCCGAGCGGGCGCTGGCCGCCGCGCCCGATCTCGGCGATCTCCAGGCGCATCTCGACCGCACGGCCGCCGACGTCGCCCGCGACCGCGCCACGCTTGCCGAAGCCCGGGCCAGTCACGAGGGACTTCGGCGCGAAGCCGAGGCACGGGTACGCCGGCTCGCCGCCATCGCCGGTGAACGGCAGAGCTGGACGGCACGCGCCGAGAACGCGGACCGCCAGATCGCCACCCTTTCTTCGCGTCGGGACGAGGCAGCCGGCGAACGCGACGCGCTGGCAGACGCCCCTGACGAGCTCGATGCCAGGCGTCGGGCCTTGCTAAGTCAGCTTTCGGAGGCCGAGTCGCTGCGCAAGGCCGCTGCCGACCGCTTGCAGGAGGCCGAGACCCGCCAGCAGGCCGCCGACAAGGCGGCGACCGCGTCCATCCAGGCCCTTGCGACGGCGCGCGAGGAGCGAGCGCGCGCGGAAGAGCGCCTGACCGCCGCCGACGACCGGCGCCGCGAGGTCGAGGCGCGCATCCAGGAGGCGCTGAACACGCCGCCCCATCTGGTGTTCCGTTATACCGGTATCGAAGCCGATGCGCCGATGCCGGACATGGCTGACGTCGAGCGCCAGCTGGACCGGCTGAAGATCGAACGCGAGCGCCTCGGCGCCGTCAACCTGCGCGCCGAAGACGAGCAGAAGGAACTCTCGGAACGGTTGGAGACGATCGTGTCGGAGCGCGAGGACATAATCGAGGCGATCAGGAAGCTACGCCAGGGCATCCAGAGCCTGAACCGCGAGGGGCGGGAACGACTGCTTGCCGCCTTCGACGTCGTCAACGGCCATTTCCAGCGGCTGTTCTCGCACCTGTTCGGCGGCGGAACGGCCGAACTTCAGCTCATCGAATCGGAAGACCCGCTCGAGGCGGGCTTGGAGATCCTTGCCCGGCCCCCCGGAAAGAAGCCGCAGACGATGACGTTGCTGTCGGGCGGCGAGCAGGCGCTGACCGCGATGGCGCTGATCTTCGCGGTGTTTCTCACCAATCCGGCGCCGATCTGCGTGCTGGACGAGGTCGACGCGCCGCTCGACGACCACAATGTCGAGCGTTTCTGCAACCTGATGGACGAGATGGCGGCCTCGACCGAGACCCGCTTCGTCATCATCACGCACAATCCGATCACCATGGCGCGCATGAACCGCTTGTTCGGCGTGACGATGGCGGAGCAAGGTGTCAGCCAGCTCGTCTCGGTCGACCTCCAGGCCGCCGAGCAGATGCGCGAAGCGAGTTGACTAGACCGTTTCAAGATCCGGCAGGAGCTTGCGGAAGTAATCGATCGTCCGGGCGAGACCGTCCTCGAGGCCGATCTTCGGCTCCCAGCCGAGCGCGTCCCGCGCGCGGCTGATGTCCGGACGCCTCTGTCGTGGATCGTCTTGGGGCAATGGGCGGTACTCGATCGGCGAGCGCGATCCGGTCAGTCGCACGGTCATCTCGGCGAGCTCGCGGATCGAGAATTCGACGGGATTACCGAGGTTTATCGGGCCGGTCACCGTCTCGTCGGTGTTCATGAACCGGATGAAGCCGTCGATCATCTCGTCGACATAGCAGAATGATCTGGTCTGAGACCCGTCTCCATAGAGCGTGATCGGTTCGCCGCGCAGCGCCTGGATGACGAAATTCGAGACCACCCGTCCGTCGGCGTGGTGCATGCGCGGGCCGTAGGTATTGAAGATGCGCGCCACCTTGATCGGCAGGGCGCACTGGCGGTGGTAGTCGAAGAACAGCGTCTCGGCGCAGCGC
>CAYJMY010000217.1:0-7950 GCA_964371125.1 uncultured Mesorhizobium sp.
GGCCATGTACAATCTCGACGACTCGATCCGCGATTTCGCCCGCGCCTCGATGAATTACGGCCTGGCGCGCAAATATCCGGTCTACCTGTCGACCAAGAACACCATCCTGAAAGCCTATGACGGCCGCTTCAAGGACATCTTCCAGGACGTCTACGACCGCGAGTTCGCCCAGAAGTACAAGGAAAAGAAGATCTGGTACGAGCACCGGCTGATCGACGACATGGTAGCCTCGGCGCTGAAATGGTCGGGCGGCTACGTCTGGGCGTGCAAGAACTACGACGGCGACGTGCAGTCCGACATCGTCGCCCAGGGTTATGGTTCGCTCGGCCTGATGACCTCGGTGCTGGTTACGCCGGACGGCAAGACGGTCGAAGCCGAGGCCGCGCACGGCACGGTGACACGCCACTACCGCCAGCACCAGAAGGGCGAGGAGACCTCGACCAACTCGATCGCCTCGATCTTCGCCTGGACGCGCGGCCTCGCCCACCGCGCCAAGCTCGACGGCAACGCCGAGCTCGCCCGCTTCGCCGACACGTTGGAGAAGGTCTGCGTGCAGACGGTGGAGACCGGCTACATGACCAAAGACCTGGCGCTCCTGATCGGCGCCGACCAGCCCTGGCTGTCGACCGCCGGCTTCCTCGACAAGATCGACGAGAATTTGCAGAAGGCGATGGCCGCCTGACGGCGGCCCGGGAGGACGGCGCCCTTCTTCCCGCCTGCCCGGAGAAGGCCCCGGCAGGCGGATGAGGGGGCCGCGCGAGGCGCCCGGTCTCCTCTGGCGAGGCCACAGGCCGCGGCCGTCGCCCTCGGGATTGTCCCCGGTGGCGTACGCCGACGACGGCGCGGGTTGAATCGCCTGTCGTTGGATTTTCGTCCAACCACCCACATGCGCGCGCAATCGCCGTTCCGGGGCGCGCCTCCCGGGTCCTTTTTCCTCGCAATATCAATGTGTTGGCAGGGCTGCGTCGTGCCGCGCGCGGCCGCCGCGCGGCTTCCGCGTATCCAATCACTGCCGCGGCCCGGCGGACGGCTTTTTCTGCCCGGCCATTTTTCAACCGGGCCAGCGGCTTGCAGCGGGCTCTTGCCAAAAGACATGAATAAAAGCGCTGATATCGATCCAACGACAGAATCGGCGTGTTTACTTCTACAATTTTTGGTTGCGACGCCCCTTGTAACTTCGGAAAACTCGATGCTAGTTTAGCGCGTTGCAACAATAACGACATCCGAGGGAAACAACATGGCACGCAGACTCTTCGCAGTTCTCCCGATCGCCGCTTCGTTGTCGGTCGTCGCGACTTTCGCATCGATGTCCCCCGCCGCCGCGCAGTCCGAGCCCTTCATCGGCCAGATGATGGCCACGGGTGCCAATTTCTGCCCGCGCGGCTGGGCGCAGGCCGACGGCCAGATCCTTTCGATCGCACAGAACACAGCGCTGTTTTCCCTGCTCGGCACGACCTACGGCGGCAACGGGCAGACCACCTTCGCCCTGCCCGACCTGCGCGGCCGCTCCGCCATCCACCAGGGCACGGGCCCCGGCCTGTCGAACTACGTCGAGGGCGAGGTCGGCGGTCGCGAGAGCTTCACCATGACCATCGACCAGATGCCGGCGCACACGCATGGCGTGCAGGCGACCAACCAGACCGCCGACAAGGGCGGCCCGGACGGCCGCTACCTCGCCGGCGGCGTCGGCGACGACGACACCTACCACGACGGCCCGCCCAACCGCGTCATGGCCGCCGACATGAACCTGATCACCGGCGGCAACCAGCCCGTCAGCTACCGCGGTCCCTATCTCACCCTGATGTGGTGCATCGCGCTGCAAGGCGTCTTTCCGTCGCGCAACTGACCGAAGCGGAGGTGCGCTCCACGCGCGCCGCCCGTCGGGCGCTTCAGCACCGGCTGAGTTGGTCCAGCAGCTCTCGGTAGCCCGCCCAGCGGGCATCCGGGGATGCAATCCTGTCAATCAGGTTCGGATCGAGCTCCCGCCACAGGCCGCGGGAATTCGCCGTCGCTTCGTGCTTCTTCAGGCCGATATGCCGGGAGTTGGTGAAGCGCTGCAGCGTGCCCAGCCATGAGATACGGGCGTTGTCGTTGAGGGGCTGGCGGTTGATGCGCAGGACCGCCTCGAAGAGCCAGTCGGGCACGCTCTCGTTGGTGACCTCCAGTTCGACCTTCTCGGTCGGCGTATAGCCGCAGAGGCCAAAAAAACGCATCAGCCAATCGGAATCGTATTCCGTCGCGACGACCTCTTTCGTGCCGAACGCCGCGGCGCAGTCCTGGGCGAGGTTGGGAACATTCATCAGCTTGCGAACGCGGGGCAACTCGCGGAACGCATGGAGATCCAGGCCTGTTCCATAGTAGTACGCAGCATTCCGCGGATTGATCGCGCACTGCTTGTGATACGACCTCAGCCAGTCTTCCGGGTTCCGGTGAACCAGGAACACCGTCAGGTAAAATTTTTCGAAGAGGCCGCGGATCTTCTCCAGCCCGATCGGACGAAAATCGTAGAGATGGTTGCTCAACCCCTCGCTGGTGAGGACCGTGCCGTCTTCGCCGCCCTCGGCAACCGCCCGGGCGGTGCGGGAAAGATCACCGGCCATCAGGTCCGAAACGATGAACTGGTGTTTTGGCATCTCCGTGTCGGCGCTGGGCGTCGGGTAGCGGATACCTTGCTCGAGGAACCGGCCGGAATTCGCATAGCACCATCGCTGCAGCGCGCTGGTTCCGGTCTTGGGCAATCCGACATGGAGCAACAGCCGCCGCTTCCGGCGTATCGCCGCGGGTCTGGCCAGGCTCTCGTTGACGAAGGCGACCGCTCGATCGACCGTACGTTGGCCCGGCGGCTGAAGCATGCCGCTATCGTCAGCCTGGCGATGGTAGTGCAACACGATCGGCGCGCCGTCGCCAATGTCGGCCGCCGGCAGATGGGTCGGAAAGTTCAGGGCTTTCGGCAGCAGTTCCAGTTCAATGCGCAGCTGCAGGCAGGTCAGGGCGAACGCGATCTGATCGATGTGAAACGCGTAATTGCCGAGAACATCCGCCTGTGCCTCGAGCCACAGGGCCCATTTGCGCCACGGCTCGTCGAGTTCGCCAAGCCGCGCACCGGGCAGCACGTAGAGGCCCCCGTTCCTGTTCTCGAAAACCGTCATGGCGGCGGCCGAGCCCACGGCGATGTCGGGCCGCCGGCGCGTCAGCCCGGCGCGTCGAAGCAGGATGTCCCAGATTTCGATCGGCGGATTCGGCTTGTCCACGACCGCGGCCGCGACCATGCCCTTCGCGAAATAGGGGCGCGGATCGGCGACGAAGAGCGTGTCGCAGTCGCACAACACCGCCAGATCGGCATCGGCGAGGAACTCCGACCGCAATTGTGCGAGTTTGTTGAGATGCGGGCGCTGTCGCGAAACCGCCTGCACTTCTGTCGTTGTGACGCCGAGCGGCGAAAAGCTCGCCACACAAGCCGGGCCCGCCCGCGGAGTGTAATGTACAACAAGATCTTCGGGCGGAACGTTCGCGATTTCGATCAGGCTTCGCGCCCACCTCGTCGCTTGCGCAAGAAAGATCGGTTCGGTGTCGACCACGCAGGAGAATCGTATGACCGGTTTCGCCATGTCATTCCGGCCGGACGGCCCGCAGGAAGGCATTCATACGGAGTATGAATCAACTCAATATTTTTCTCCGCATGCCTAATATTTGAATACATTTCTTCTATGTTGCGGTCAATGTACATCGGCGCAGACGTGCAAGATGAAAATAGTGTCGACATGACCAGCGCCGGGCGCCTATTGCGTTCGAGATTGGCCGGAACCACCGAGCACCGGTGATTTTATTGCCGGCATTTCCGCCGCAAGCGGTTGCGAACGCCTGGCCGCCGCGCTCCGCGCACGTCCCCCCGCCCCCGATCATCCCCTTGCGGCCCTGCCGCGTCCAGGCGCTCCGCCACGACGTGCGAAACGACGAATATCCCTTGCGCGGCCGAAATCGAGGTGCACATTCCAGACGTCGACCTTGATGGCGACGAGATCGCCCGCATCGTCGAGGTAGCTCATTCATGGACAAACCCATCCACCCCGCGTCGCTCTACGGTGCCGACTACAGCGTCTATGTCCGCGTCGTCCGGATGACGCTGTTGGAGAAGGGTGTCGACCACGAACTCGTGCCGGTCGACGTCTTCGCCGAAGGGGGGCCGCCAGGCTGGTACCGGGAACGCCACCCGTTCGGCCGGATTCCTGCCTTCGAGCACGGCGCGCTGCGGCTTTACGAAACCGCCGCGATCGCCCGCTACGTTGACGAAGCCTTCGACGGACCGCCGCTGCAGCCGGACGATCCGCCCGGCCGCGCGACCATGAACCAGATCGTCGGCCTCCTCGACGCCTATGCCTATCGCGCGCTGGTCTGGGATATCTATGTCGAGCGGGTCTCGAAGCCGAAACGCGGCGCGGTCCCCGACGAGGCGCGCATCGCAGCCGCCATGCCGGTCGCAGAAACATGCCTAGCGGAACTGGCGCGCCTGCGCGGCGACGGCCCCTGGCTCGCCGGCAACCGGCTGACCCTCGCCGATCTCCACGCCGCGCCGATGTTTTTCTATTTCCTCGAGGCCGCGGAGGGTCGCGCGCTGCTGTCGGCCCAACCCGGACTCGGCGCATGGTGGACCGCGATCTCGGATCGCCGGAGCTTCATCGAAACCCGACCTTCCGCGGCGCGTGGCGATTGAACGGGCGGCGCATCGCGCCGGATCGCGATGTCGCCTTCCCGCTGCGATCGGTCTCGGAGCCTGCTTCTATAGCGCTTCCATCGCCGCCTTGACGGCGGCGATCGCCGCGTCGGCCTTCGTCGCGTCGGGTCCGCCGGCCTGGGCCATATCGGGACGCCCGCCCCCGCCCTGGCCGCCGAGCGCGGCCGAAGCGACGCGGACGAGGTCGACGGCGGAGAAGCGCTTGGTGAGGTCGTCGGTGACGGCGACGACGACGCTCGCCTTGCCGTCGTCGCCCGCGCCGACGAACACGACGACGCCCGAACCGAGCGATTTCTTGCCCTCGTCGGCAAGCGACTTCAAATCCTTCGGCGACACGCCGGTGACCGACTTGCCGAGGAAACCGACTCCGGCGACGGTCTCGCCGGCCGCACCGCCCTGCGCAGCGGAACCGCCGCCGAGCGCGAGCTTCCTGCGCGCATCGGCGAGTTCGCGCTCGAGCCTCTTGCGCTCGTCGAGCAGCGCCTCGACGCGCGCCGGCACATCGCCCGGCGCCACCTTGAGCACGGCCGCGGTCGCCTTCAGGCGGCGCTCCTGCTCGTCGAGATGCCGCCGCGCGGCCTCGCCCGTCAGCGCCTCGATGCGGCGCACGCCGGCCGCCACCGCGCTGTCGGAGACGATGCGCACCATGCCGATGTCGCCGGTGGACCTAACATGAGTGCCGCCGCACAACTCGACCGAATACGGCCGGTTGGCCTTGGCGCCGTGCAGGGTCCTGCCCATCGACACGACGCGAACCTCGTCCCCGTACTTCTCGCCGAAGAGCGCCATGGCGCCCTCGGCGATGGCGTCGTCGACGCTCATCAGGCGGGTCGTCACCGGCGCGTTCTGCACCACGATTTCGTTCGCCATGCGCTCGACGGATTCGAGTTCGTCGGCCGAGATCGGCTTGTTGTGCGAGATGTCGAAGCGCAGGCGTTCGGGCGCGACCAGCGAGCCCTTCTGCGCAACATGCGTGCCGAGCACGTCGCGCAGCGCCTCGTGGATCAAGTGCGTGGCCGAGTGATTGGCGCGCAGCCGCGCGCGACGGGCATGATTGACGGTCATCTCGACGGCCGCGCCGGGCTTCAGCGCGCCCTTCGTAACCTTGCCGAGATGCACGAAGAGCCCGTCGCCCTTTTTCTGCACGTCGGTGATGTCGACCGAGAAGCCCTCGCCGGAGAAGGTGCCCGTGTCGCCCATCTGGCCGCCCGATTCGCCGTAGAACGGCGTCTGGTTGACGACGATTGCAACCTCGTCGCCCAACGCCGCCTCGGCCGTTTCCTTGCCGTCGTGGACGAGGGCGAGCACGATGCCCTCGGCGCGCTCGGTCTCGTAGCCGAGGAACTCGGTGGCGCCGGTCTTCTCCTTGACAGCGAACCACACGGCTTCGGTCGCCGCCTCGCCGGACCCCGCCCAGCTCGCCCGCGCTTCCGCCTTCTGCTGCTCCATCGCATGCGTGAACCCGGCAAGATCGACCGAAATGCCGCGCTGGCGGAGAGCGTCCTGCGTCAGGTCGAGCGGGAAGCCGTAGGTGTCGTAGAGCTTGAACGCCGTCTCGCCGTCGAGCATGTCGCCCTTGTGCAGCGTCTCGGTGGCATCGGCGAGCAGCCCGAGGCCGCGCGCCAGGGTCTTGCGGAAGCGGGTTTCCTCGAGCTTCAGCGTCTCGGTGATCATCGCCTCGCCGCGGCCCAGTTCGGGATAGGCCTGGCCCATCTCGCGCACCAGCGCCGGCACCAGCTTCCACATCAGCGGCTCGGTGGCGCCGAGCAACTGGGCGTGGCGCATGGCGCGCCGCATGATGCGCCTGAGCACGTAGCCGCGGCCCTCGTTGGAGGGCAGCACGCCGTCGGCGACGAGGAAGCAGGACGAGCGCAGGTGATCGGCGATGACGCGGTAGGAACCGACGTTGTCCGCGTCCGGGCCCCGACCGAGCGCCGAGGAAGCGCCGTCGATCAGGTGGCGGAACAGGTCGGTTTCGAAGACGCTTTCGACGCCCTGCAGGATCGAGGCCATGCGTTCCAGACCCATGCCGGTGTCGATCGACGGCCGCGGCAGGGCAACGCGTTCCTCCTTCGTAACCTGCTCGAACTGCATGAACACGAGGTTCCAGAACTCGAGGAAGCGGTCGCCGTCCTCCTCCGGGCTGCCGGGAGGGCCGCCCCAGATGTGTTCGCCGCGATCGATGAAGATCTCGGAGCACGGGCCGCAGGGACCGGTGTCGCCCATCGCCCAGAAATTGTCGGAGGTCGGGATGCGGATGATGCGGTCGTCGGAGAAGCCGGCGATCTTCTTCCAGTGTCCCGCCGCCTCGTCGTCGGTGTGGTAGACCGTGACCAGCAGCTTGTCCTTGTTCAGCCCGAACTCCTTCGTGATCAGGTTCCAGGCCAGCTCGATGGCGCGCTCCTTGAAATAGTCGCCGAAGGAAAAATTGCCGAGCATCTCGAAGAAGGTAAGATGGCGCGCCGTGTAGCCGACATTGTCGAGATCGTTGTGCTTGCCGCCGGCGCGCACGCTCTTCTGCGCCGTCGCGGCCCGCGAATAGGGCCGGCTTTCGAGCCCGGTGAAGACGTTCTTGAACTGCACCATGCCGGCGTTGGTGAACATCAGCGTCGGATCGTTGCGCGGCACGAGCGGGCTCGAGGCCACGATCTCGTGGCCGTTCTTGCGGAAATAGTCGAGAAAAGTCGAACGGATCTCGTTGACGCCACTCATCAAGGTGCCTTTTCAAGCGAAAGCGCCGGCTCGCGCCGGCAAAATTGGACAGCGCCTTTTAGCGACCGCGCCCTAGCCTGTCCAGAAAGCCGCAAGGCCGGCGCCTGCCGAAACAAAACCGCCGGCGCGGGGCGCCGGCGGTCCATTGCCGATCCGAAAGGACTGCGCCTCAACCCTCGGCGGAGTCGTCGAAATCCCCCTCGCCGCCGTTCTCCAGGAACTTCTCCGCGATCAGCCCGGCGTTCTGCCGCAGCGCCAGTTCGACCTCGCGCGCCGTGTCGGGATTGTCGCGCAGAAAATTCTTTGCGTTCTCGCGGCCCTGGCCGAGACGCTGCGAATTGTAGGAGAACCAGGCACCCGACTTCTCGACGACGCCAGCCTTGACGCCGAGGTCGATCAGTTCACCCGTCTTCGACACGCCTTCGCCGTACATGATGTCGAATTCGACCACCTTGAAGGGCGGGGCGAGCTTGTTCTTGACCACCTTGACGCGGGTCTGGTTGCCG
>CAYJMY010000218.1:0-4987 GCA_964371125.1 uncultured Mesorhizobium sp.
AGGCGTTCAAGGGCCGCACCATCCACGCCTTCCACACCGAAGGCGCCGGCGGCGGCCACGCGCCGGACATCATCAAGGTCTGCGGCTTGCCCAACGTCATCCCCTCGTCGACCAATCCGACGCGGCCCTACACGGTGAACACGCTGGCCGAGCATCTCGACATGCTGATGGTCTGCCACCACCTGTCGCCGTCGATTCCGGAAGATATCGCCTTCGCCGAGAGCCGCATCCGTAAGGAGACGATCGCGGCGGAGGACATCCTGCACGACATGGGAGCGTTGTCGATCATCTCGTCCGACAGCCAGGCCATGGGCCGCGTCGGCGAGGTGGCGATCCGCACCTGGCAGACCGCCGACAAGATGAAGCGCCAGCGCGGTCGGCTGCCCGAGGAGAGCGGCGACAACGACAATTTCCGCGTCCGCCGCTACATCGCCAAGTACACGATCAACCCGGCCATCGCCCACGGACTCAGCCACGAGATCGGCTCCGTCGAGGTGGGCAAGCGCGCCGACCTGGTCCTGTGGCACCCCGCCTTCTTCGGCGTCAAGCCGGAACTGGTGCTGCTCGGCGGCTCGATCGCCGCGGCGCCCATGGGCGATCCCAATGCCTCGATCCCGACGCCGCAGCCCATGCACTACCGGCCGATGTTCGCGGCTTTCGGCAAGCTGCGCACTTCCTCCTCGGTCACCTTCGTCAGCCAGGCCTCGCTCGACGCCGGCCTCGCGGCCAAACTCGGCGTCGCCAAGCAGCTCGTCGCGGTCAGGAACACCCGAGGCGGCATCGGCAAGGCGTCGATGAAGCTCAACACCGCCACGCCGCACGTCGAGGTCGATCCCGAGACCTACGAGGTGCGCGCCGACGGCGCGCTGATCACCTGCCAGCCGGCCACGGTGCTGCCGATGGCGCAGCGGTATTTTCTGTTCTGAGACGCCGCTGCAAGATCTGCGGCAGCGGATTGGTGGCCCGTCTTGGATGCTGTAAGATGGGCATATGAACAAGGTCGAACGCGTCCGCCAACGTGCATCCTACGACAGCGACTTTGCGCGATGGTCGACTGAGCAGTCGGCCCTGATCCGTCAGGGGCGCTTCGACGAGCTTGACCGCGCAAACGTCGCCGAGGAGATCGAGAGCTTGGGACGGAGCGAGCGGAGGGAGATCGAGAACCGGCTGAAGGTCCTGCTGCTTCATCTCCTCAAATGGCGATTCCAGACCCAGCGTCAGAAGGGCGGCTGGAGGACCACGATCCGCGAGCAGCGGGTCCAGATCGCCAAGGTCGTCCGGGACAGCCCGAGCCTGCGCAGCCATCCGGCGGAGGTGCTGGGGGAGGAGTACCGAACCGCGCGCGCTGACGCCGCCGACGAGACCGGCCTGCCGGAAGCAACGTTCCCGGCCGACTGCCCCTTCTCGATCGAGCAGATCCTCGATCCAGACTTCCTGCCGGACCAGGTGTGACAGGTCCTTGTTCCTTCCAGCCGAGGCTTCTCGATATCCATGATCTACGTCGTCGCCACGCTCACTATCCGCCCCGGCTCGCTGGAGGCGCTGCGCGCGCCGGCGGCGGTCTGCGTCGCCGAGACCCGCAAGGAGAAGGGCTGCATCGCCTACGAGCTGTTCGCCAGCCTGGCAGATCCTGAGAAACTGGTCTTCGTCGAGAAGTGGGAGACGCGCGAGGCGCTCACCGCCCATTCAAAGCAGCCGCATCTCGCCGCCTGGCGCGAGACGAGCGCGCCGCATCTCGTGTCGCGGACCATCGAGATCGTCCATCCCGAAAAGATCGAGGAGTTCTGAGCGTGCGCGACCGCGGTATCGGCGGCTGTGCCGCCGGTCCTCGCCCGATTGCCGCTCTCTCCGCACGCCGGAGCGCGGCGTGATCCCGGCGCGCGCCGCCTTCTGGCTGGTCTTCGCCGTCACGCTGGGCGTCTACCTCGTCATGCTCCTGTGGACGCTGCCGGCGATCACCGCGGCCGCCGGCGGCCTGGCGCCGTTCGACCTCAGGCCGACCGGCTATTCCTTCGACGAGGCCCGCGCCTTCCTCGCCGCGCTGACGCCCGAGGGAACGGCGCTCTACCGCACCGTCCAGCAGCGCCTCGACATCGCCTACCCGGCGCTGCTCGCCGCAACCCTCGTCCTGGCGATCCTCCTGCTTTCGCCTTCCGGCCTCGGACGCTGGCGCTGGCTCCTCGCCGCGACGGCGCTGCCCGGCATGGTCTTCGACTACCTGGAAAACGCAGCCGTCGCCGCCATGCTCGACGGCGGCGCCGCGGCGCTGACGCCGGAACTCGCCCAGGCCGCCAACCGCTGGACCCTGCTCAAATCGGCCTTCTCCACCCTTGCCTTCACCGTCCTTCTGGTGCTCCTTGCCCGCTGGCTCTTCCGCCGTGTATTGCACCGTCGTCGGGGCGCGCTTCCCGTGCCCGAGGGGAGGGACTGAAGCATGTACATGGCCGTCGGATCGCCGGGGTCGCGCCTGACCCGCGTCACCTGGATGCTGGAGGAACTCGGCGAGCCCTACGGTATCGTCAAGGCCAAGCAGCACAGCGACCTGATGCGCCGCTACAACCCGACCGGCAAGATGCCGGCGCTGGTCGACGGCGACGTGGTGGTCACCGATTCGGCGGCGATCTGCGCCTATCTGGCGGAAAAGCACGCCGACAAGGGTCTTGGCGCCGATCCCGGCCTCGCCGGCCGCGCGGTCTTCGATTCCTGGATGCACTTTGCCCAGTCGGAATTCGAGGCGCCGATGTGGAACAAGCTGAAGCACCGGCTGATGCTGCCCGAGGAGATGCGCTGCGACGTCGGCCCGTGGACGGCCTACGAGTTCGACAAGGAGGTCGCCGCGCTGGAGGCCAAGCTCGACGGTCGCGCCTACGCGCTCGGCGACCGCTTCTCCGCCGTCGACGTCGTCCTCGGCCATTGCGGCCAGTGGGCGCGCGGCGCCCGCTTCGAGATCAAGTCCGCCGCCGTCAACGCCTATTTCGACCGCGTGCTGGCGCGGCCGGCGCTGGCGCGCGCCAGGGAACGGGAGAAAGCCGCATGAAACTCTCGATCAACACCGACTTCACCAGGATGCCGCGCGCCGGCGCCGTCATCCGTTCCGAGAACCTGCCCGCCGAACGGCCGGTTCCCTTCGACCTCGTCGTGCTGGCGCAGGACGAGCGGCACCTGCGCCGCCGCGTGCTGACGCTGCAGCACGGCGACAAGATCTTCGTCGACCTCGCCGAGCCGACCATGCTCGGCGACCGCGACGTGCTCGTGCTCGACGACGGCCGCCATGTCGAGATCGTCGCCGCGGACGAGGAACTCCTCGAGATCCGCGCCCGCGATGCCGTGCATCTCGCCGAACTCGCCTGGCACATCGGCAACCGCCATCTCGCCGCGCAAATCGAGGCCGACCGCATCCTGATCCTGCGCGACCATGTCATCAGGGCGATGCTCGAGGGGCTCGGCGCATCCGTCGCCGACGTCACCGAGCATTTCAGCCCGCTGCGCGGCGCCTATTCGGGCGATCCGCACGGCCATGGCCACGAGCACGGGCACGGCCAGCCGGACGCCTACGGCCGCATGCCGGGTGACCCGCATTACGGCCACGACCACGGACCGGGCGAGCACCATGACCACGGTCACCGGCACGACCATGATCATCGACACGAACACGGACACGGGCACGGCCACGGCGAGCCGGACCGTTTCGGGCGCATGCCCGGCGACCCGCACTACGGCCACAACCATGCCTGAGGGCCGTTCCGGGCCGGCGGCGCTGCTGCGCCTGATGGCGTGGCTGTCGCCGGCCTTCCCGGTCGGTTCCTTCAGCTACAGCCACGGGCTGGAGCGCGCCGCCCATGACGGGCTCCTGCGCGACGCCGCTAGCCTGGAAGACTGGCTCGGCCAGCTGCTTGCCTTCGGCTCTGCCCGCAACGACGCCACCCTGTTTGCCGAGGCCTGGCGCCGCGCCCGCGCCGGGGCCGACTTCGCCGACCTCGCCGATCTCGGCGAAGCGCTGGCGGCGTCGGAAGAGCGTCACCGCGAGACCGTGCTGCAGGGCGCGGGCTTTGCCAGGGCGCTCGCCGCGAGCGGCGACGCGACGAATGATTTGCCGGCAAACTGTCCCTATTGCGTTGCGGTTGGCGCCGCCGCCGGGGCCGCCGGCGTGGCGCTCGACCAGGCGCTCGCCGCCTTCCTCCAGGCATTCCTCTCCAACCTGCTCCAGGCCGGCATCCGGCTCGGCCTCACCGGACAGCAAGGGGCGGTGGCGGCGCTGGCCCGGCTCGAGCCGGCCGTGCTGGCGGCCGTCGACGAGGCGGCCGGATCCACGCTCGACGATCTCGGCTCCGCCGCGATCCTCTCCGACATCGCCGCGATGCGGCACGAAACCCAGTATTCGAGGTTGTTCAGATCGTGACGTTCGTCGCGGCAATGCTGTTTGTCGTTCTCGCGGCCTTGTCGGCCCTGCATGGCTACTGGGCCGTCGGCGGCGTGTGGCCGGGATCGGACGCAGCGAGTTGCGCCCGCACCGTCGCCGGTTTCCGGAATGTCAGTCGGATGCCTTCGCCGGCCAGCGCACTTGCGGTCGCCGGCCTGCTCGGTGTCGCGGCCATGCTGGCGGCGATGCTCGGAGGCGCCCCGGTCATGCTGCCGGGGGCGCGGCTCTTGCCCGCGGCTGGCGTGGTGGCAGCCGTCGTCTTCCTCGCCCGCGGCCTGGCCGGCTATACGCCGGCCTGGCGGCGCCTGACGCCGGAACTCCCTTTCGCGCGCCTCGACAGGCGCTATTATTCGCCGCTGTGCCTGGCCATTGGCTGCGGTTTCGCCTTCCTCGTTGTCAACGGAGAGTCCTGATGCCCCATGGACACGGCCCCCTGCGCGTCGGCATCGGCGGACCCGTCGGCTCGGGCAAGACGACGTTGACCGAGAAACTGTGCAAGGCGTTGCGCGACGAGTTCTCCATCGCCGTCGTCACCAACGACATCTACACCAAGGAGGACGCCATGAT
>CAYJMY010000218.1:4997-6547 GCA_964371125.1 uncultured Mesorhizobium sp.
CGCACACGGCGATCCGCGAGGACGCCTCGATCAATCTGCAGGCGATCGCCGAGATGAACCGGAAGTTCCCCGACCTCGACATCGTCTTCATCGAGTCCGGCGGCGACAACCTCGCGGCGACATTCTCGCCCGACCTCGCCGACCTGACGCTCTACGTCATCTCGGTGTGCCAGGGCGAGGAGATCCCGAGGAAGGGTGGGCCGGGCATCACGCGGTCCGACTTCCTGGTGATCAACAAGAGCGACCTCGCGCCCTACGTGAACGTCAACCTCGACGTCATGGACCGCGACGCGACGCGGATGCGCGCCGGGCGGCCCTACGGCTTCACCGACCTGTCGCGCGGCAAGGGTCTCGCCGAGGTGGTCGACTTCATCGTCGAGACGGGCGGGCTCAGGGTCGGACGCTCGGCGGCGTGACGCCACCTCTTGCGCACCGGCCGCCCGCGCATCAGGATGGCGCAGCCACGGAGGAAGCCATGAGCGTCACGTCCTTCGCCGCCGAGCGGCGCCCGAACCTGCCCTACTATGCCGAGCGCGTCGATCTCGCCTGCGCCTTCCGCTGGACGGCGCGGCTCAACATGCACGAGGCGGTGGCCAACCATTTCTCGCTCGCCGTCGACGACAGCGGCACGCGTTTCCTGATGAACCCCAATCAGGTGCATTTCTCGCGCATACGCGCCAGCGATCTGATCCTCGTCGACGCCAACGACCCCGAGACGATGAACCGGCCCGATGCGCCCGATCCGACCGCCTGGGGCCTGCACGGGGCGATCCACCGCAACTGCACCCACGCGCGCTGCGTCATGCACGTCCATTCGATCCACGCCACGGTGCTCGCCTCGCTGGCGGATTCGACGCTGCCGCCCATCGACCAGAACACCGCCATGTTCTTCGGCCGCCACGTCGTCGACGGCCATTACGGCGGACTGGCCTTCGAGGAGGAGGGCGAACGCTGCTCCAGCCTGCTCTCCGACCCGAAGGTCAAGGTGATGGTGATGGGCAACCACGGCGTGCTGGTGATCGGCGACAGCGTCGCCGACACGTTCAACCGGCTTTATTATTTCGAGCGCGCCGCCGAGACCTATGTGAAGGCGCTGTGGACCGGCCGTCCGTTGCGCCTGCTTTCCGACGAGATCGCCGAACGGGTGGCGCAGGAGACCGCGGACTATCCCGGCCAGGCCGAGCGGCACATGGCCGAGCTCAGGGCGATCCTCGACGAGCAGGAGCCGGCCTACCGCAGTTGAAGGAGCTCTCTGGCGGCAGGATCGGCACTCCTCCTCTCCATCCGGGACGCTGCGCGTGTCCCGTGGATGACGAAGCACGAGGGGCGCGTCCTTGGCACCAGCGCCCCCCTCCCCCTTGAGGGGAGGTCGACGCGAAGCGTCGGGTGGGGTCGAGATGGCGGGCACGGTGCTCGCTTCATCGTCGAGCCTGGCGAGGAATACCCCCACCCGCGCCTTCGGCGCGACTTCCCCTCAAGGGGGAGGTGAAAGCCGCGCCGCCTCGCCCAGATCGCCGCCGGCGCCGATGACGGCGAGGGCGAAGCCCGAC
>CAYJMY010000218.1:6557-7898 GCA_964371125.1 uncultured Mesorhizobium sp.
CCGCGCCGGGTGAGGGGGCCGGACCGATCGACGCCACGAAACGCGAAGACGGGGATAGAACCGCGGTCTCCAACGCAGCGGAGGAAAACGAAACCTCGTCCTTTCAATCCCTTGCCCGCCGCCCCCGACCGAATCCGCATCGATCTTATCCCCCTCCTTCCGCGCCGTGAGACGATGCCGCCCGTGAAAGGAGGCGGCGATGGCGATGGACTGGGACGGGGCGATCGAGCGCTACGGCGAGGCGCTGAGGCGCATCGTCGCCATGATGGTGGCGATGGCAAGTGCGGCCGCCGGCGCCGGCGCTCTCACCTCCCCCTTGTGGGGAGGTCGCGCCGAAGGCGCGGGTGGGGGTGGCGGCGTGGCAATGACCCCCACCCGGCCGTCTGACGACGGAAGAACCGCCGGGGACCCCGATTGCTCCGCAATCGCCCCGGCCTTCTCGGCCGACGATCGAGCCGCCGGCTCGATCGAAGGATCGGCCTCGAAGCCCCACAAGAGGGAGGTGGAAACCGCCCGCCCGACGCTGCCGCGCCACCTCTACCGCGCCGTGCTCAATATCCTGCGCCCCGCCGAATCGGCGGCGCGGCGCCTGATCGTCGTCGCCGCGCGGGAGGTGGTCGTGCCGGCGCCGCGGCTTGCCGAGCCGAAGCCGCCGAAACGCAAGCCGAGCCCGACCGGCATCGTCTACCCCTACGGCATGCGGCCGGGCATGCGCCTCGGCGGGCGGTTTTCCGCGACGCATCCAACAACACCGGCAGCGAATCCAACAGCACATCCAACAACACGCGCGGTCCCCGCCCGCATCTCCCTGCCGCTCTGCGACACGCTGCGGCCGCCGTCGCATCGCCCCCGCCGCGTGCCGGCGCGGGAAGCGCCGCGCATCTCGGTGCCGGGCCTCACCGCCCTCCACCGCCTGCCGCCGAAGCCGACGCCGTTCGATCCTGTCGACGCGACCAGGGTCACGCTGCGCATCGCCGCGCTCGCTTCCGTGCTCGACGACCTGCCGAGACAGGCGCTGCGCTTCGCCCGCTGGCGCGCCCGGCGCGACGCGATGCTGGCGGAACGTGCGGCCGAAAGCGCCGGCCAAAACCCCGCGCCGGGCCCCGACCGCAATCCCCGGCGCGGCTCCGATCGACGCCCCGCCGTTCCCCGCCCGCGCCGCTACATCCGCCTGTCGACGCTGCGCCCCGGCCGCCCGCCGGGTTCCCGCCGCCGCGACCGGCGCGAGGTCCACGAGGTGCTCGCCGATTTGCAGCAGCTCGCCTGGTGGGTGCTCGAAAGCCCCGACACGTCATGACGGCCGGCGACATACGACCAGGTCCCCGAATCCGCGACCGCGCC
>CAYJMY010000219.1:0-7846 GCA_964371125.1 uncultured Mesorhizobium sp.
GGTTTCGCCGGCGCGGCCATGCTCGGGCTGATGGCCCTGCGCGCCCGCCGGGCGGCGAAGCCGGCGCGGTAGGCGGAGCCTCTTGCATCGGCGACGCGATTGCTGGAACTTCCGGCCGTCCCGAAGGAGTTGGAAGGATGAATGCCGGCGGCGAGAAGAGGCGGATGCGGCTGACGGAGCACCACGTGGCGAAAGTCAGGCGCGAGATCGCCGACCCCGGCTTCCAGCCGGTGGCGTCGAACGCGCGGCCGGCGACGGACGCCGACTACGCCGCCGTGGTCGACGGGATCATTGCGGGCGCGCCCCAAGGCGACTTCTGGGTGTTCGCCTACGGCTCGCTGATCTGGAATCCCGACTTCGACTACGACGAGCGCCGCATTGCGCTGGCGCGCGGCTGGCGGCGCGCCTTCTGCCTCGGCTGGGATCACCGCTTCCGCGGCAGCCGCGAAACGCCGGGGCTGATGCTCGCGCTCGACCGCGGCGGCCAGTGCACGGGCGTCGTCCATCGTCTCCCCGGGGCCGACATCGAGGCCAACATGCACCGGCTGATCCGACGCGAGATGAGCATGGTGCCGAGCGCCTTCCCGCCGCGCTGGATCGGCGTCGACACGGAGGCGGGCCGGCTCACGGCGCTGACCTTCGCCATCGATCGCGGCAGCGGCCGCTACATCGGCGGGCTCGACGTGGACGCCATCGCCGACGTGCTGTCGACCGCCTGCGGTTTCCGCGGCTCGATGGCCGAGTACCTGTTCTCCACCGTCAGCCATCTCGAGGAACTCGGCATCCATGACCGCCACCTGTGGCGCCTGCAGGAACTGGTCGCCGAGCGCATCGAGCGCATGGGCTGAGGCGGCGCGGGGCCCGGCCTGCCGGGGGGGCTTGTCCGGCGGCTGATTCGGAATAGCATGAAACATAACGATTGGCCGGCGAACGACCGTCCGACGTCAGGGAGGACGAATGCAGATCGGCAGGCCGGATCCGGCCGTCAACGCCATCTGTCACGGTGAGGTCGATCGCGGGCGCGCCGCCACAGCCGCGTCCCCACGACGGCGGTTCGCCGCTCCCCAGGCATTGACCCAGCAGTGAAGGACAGAGCCATGCGCAAACTCCAGTCCCAGGGCGTCCACCACATCACCCTCGTCGGCGCCGACCGGCAGACCTCGATCGATTTCTGGGAAGGCCTGCTCGGCATGCCCTTCGTCTTCGAGCAGCCCAACCTCGACAAGGCGAGCGAAAGCCACCTCTATTTCGACCCCGGCGACGGCCGGCTGATCACCATCTTCACCGATGAGAACCGCAAGCCGGATCCGCGGCGCACGCCGACCGAGCCGGGCTGCGTCCACCACATCGCGTTCTCGGTGTCGCGCGTCACCTTCCTCCAGGCGGTCGAGCGGCTCGCCGAGCGCGGCGTCAAGAACACCGGTCCCAAGGACCGCGGCTTCATGGATTCGATCTACTTCAACGACCCGATGGGCCTGACCATCGAGCTCGCCTCGTACCGGTTCGAGCCGCCGGCGGGCTTCACCCACGCCGAGGTGCTGTTCGAGGCGCACAAGCTGCGCGTCGCGCGCGGCGATTACAACATCGCCGAGATCCACCTCGCCGACGCGATCGAGACCATGGTCGAGCGCTCGCGCGGCTCGCTGTCGGCCGACCGCTCGGCGAAGAACCCCTACTGATCTTCGACCCCCATCAAGCGCCAGAAACCCCAGGGAGGAACAGATGGCAAAGACGACCACGGCCAAGCCGGCGAAGAAGCCGGTCGCGAAGGCGACGGCGAAACCGGCGGCAAAACCCGCGGCGAAGCCCGCCAGGGCGGCAGCGGCGAAGGCGCCTGCGGCCAAGGCCGCCGCAAAGCCTGCGGCGAAGCCGGCCGCCAAGGCCAAGCCGGCGAAGAAGCCGGACCTGACGCTCAGCGTCATCAAGCCGAGCGTCAACAACCTCGCGGTGCGCGTCTTCGTCCGCGCCGCCAAGCTCAACTTCGAGGAGGCCGACGCCTACGGCCAGACCCGCTCCAAGGCGTTCCTCGGCAAGAACCCGGCACACCTGACGCCGATGATCGAGGAGAAGGGCCTGCCGCGCGGCACGCTGTGGGAGAGCTGCGCCATCATGCAGTACCTCTCCAACAAGCACGGGCTGGACAAGTTCTATCCCAAGGCGCCGGCCAAGCGCGCCATGGTCGACAGCGCCATGTTCTACCTGATCGGCACCTTCTATCCCTACCTGGCGCGCGCCACCTATCCGGCGCTGAACTTCCCGCAATATCCGGGCGAGGTCGGCGCCAGCGAGGCCGACGACGCCAGCAAGCAGGCGGCGCAGAAGGCCGCGGCCGCGGCGCTTGCCGAGCCGCTGGAAGTGTTCCGTTCGTTCTACATCGCCGACAGGCCGTTCATCGGCGGCACGCAGCCCTCGATCGCCGACATCCGGCTGGCCGCCACGCTCGAGTTCCTCGCCGCCATCGATTACGCCCTGCCGAAATGGGCGAGGGATTACGTCGCGGCGATGGAGAAGAAGCTCGGCAAGGCCTACACCGAGCCGGCCGGCGACGTGCGCGGCTACATCGCCTGGGTGAAGTCGCAGAAGGCCGCCTGACCACGGAACGTCTCCATGGAAGAAGCGAAGGGCCGCGATCGCAATCGCGGCCCGTAGCGATGCCGTGCGCGCGGGCGCTATAGCGCGATCACGCTCTCGCGACAGGCGGAAGCGAAATTTGTCGCCTTGACTTTCCGCTCCCGTCGCCCGACTTCCTAGCGTCGCGAAGGGAGACCACGCCGATGCCCGAGGCCAGACGAACGACCATCGACACCGGAGAGGTGGAACGCTTCTCCGCCCTGGCCGCGGAGTGGTGGAATCCCAACGGCAAGTTCCGCCCGCTGCACAAGTTCAATCCCGTCCGCCTGGCCTACATCCGCGACCGGGTGGCCGAGCGCTTCGGCCGCGACCCGCATGCGGCGAAGCCCTTCGAGGGCCTGCGCGTCCTCGACATCGGCTGCGGCGGCGGGCTGCTGTGCGAGCCGCTGGCGCGGCTGGGCGCCGACATGGTCGGCGCCGACGCCTCGGCGACCAACATCGAGGTGGCGCGGCTGCACGCCGCCGAAACGGGCGTGAAGGTCGACTACCGCGCGACGACGGCGGAAGACCTCGCCGATGCCGGCGAGACCTTCGACGTCATCCTCAACATGGAGGTGGTCGAGCACGTCGCCGACGTCGACCTGTTCATCGGCAAGTGCGCCGAGATGCTCAAGCCGAACGGCATCATGTTCGTCGCCACCATCAACCGCACGCTGAAGGCGCTGGGCCTCGCCATCTTCGGCGCCGAGTACATCCTGCGCTGGCTGCCGCGCGGCACCCACCAGTACGAGAAGCTGGTGCGCCCCGACGAACTCGAGGTGGCGCTGGGCAGGGCCGGGCTTTCGGTCATCGACCGCACCGGCGTGACCTACAATCCGCTCGGCGACCGTTGGCAGCGCTCGAAGGACATGGACGTAAACTACATGGTTCTCGCCGAGCGGGCGGCGAAGTAGGACTGCCCTCAGGCGGCTTCGATGTCGGTCTGGGCGAAGTCGTCACCCTTGTAGAGCAACGGCTGGCCGAAATGGCGGGCGCAGGCATAGGCGAAGCAGTCGCCCATGTTGAGCCGCGCCCTGTGACGGCCCTTGCCGAAGCGATCGAAAGCATCGATTGCAAGCGCCGTTACGTCTGCAGGGATAGCCGTCAATTCGACGCAACCCAGTTCGAGGAATCGATCCAGTCCCTGTCTCGCCTCGGCAGAGCTCTTGCCGGTCAGTCTCGCCACGGCGAGGGTTGCTTCCCAGACGGCAATAGGTGATGTCATCCGCCTGCGGACCTTCTGCATCCTCCGCATGAGGGCGATGCCGTCGTGCTCGTCCACGATCATCGCTGTCAGGGCCGAAGCGTCGATGAACATCAATCGTCCTCGTACAGACTGTCGATGAAGTCCTTGTCGGCCGGCAGCTTCTTCGCCGGATCGCCGCTCGCGCGGAAATCGCGAGTGAACTTGATCAGCTCTTCGAGTTGAGACGGCTGATTTTCCTCGCGCTCCAGTTCGCGCTGCAAGGACACGTGAACAGCCTCGGTCAGGCCGATCTTCTTCAGCGCTGCGACCCGACGCGCCAAGGCGTCGGTTTCGGGATTCTTGATATGGAAAGCCATGATGGACTCCGGACGACCGCCTTCGTGTATCCTAATATAGTAGATGGGATACACCGAAGCGAGTCCGCCCTCACCTGCCCGCCTGCGCCTTCGTCGTCATCGCCACGCCGGCGGCGATGACCAGCGCGCCGGCCCAGGTGAGCAGGCCGTAGCGCTCGCCGAGCAGCAGCGTGCCGGAGAACAGGCCGACCGCCGCGCCGACATAGCCGATCTGGCTGAGATAGACCGGCCCGCCGACCCTCTGCAGCTGGAAGAAGAAGACGAACATCAGCGACGCCGAACCGACCTGCCCGGCGACCAGCAGCGGCAGCGACGGCAGCAGCGAAAACGAGCCGGCGCTGCCCGAAAGGAGGATGCCGGCGATGAGCAGCACGGCTGCGGCGAGATGGCTGCCGGCAGCGAGTTCGAGCGTGCCCGCCCCTTCCGGCCAGTCCAGGGTGCGGTAGATGTTGCCGAGCGCCAGGCTGACCGGCAGGAGCAGGCCGATGCCGACCCAGAACAGCTCGGCCGGGCGGCCGGCCTCGCCGCGGGTGACCGCCACCAGCACCGCGCCGGCGAAGCCGACGACGATGCCGGCGATGCCGAGCGCGTTCGGCTTGCGCACGCCGAGCAGAAGAGACAGCGTCAGCGTCACCACCGGCGACAGCGTGAACATGATGCCGGTGTAACCGGCGCCGAGATGCGGGATCGCCGAGAACATCAGCAAATTGGGGATGGCGTAGGAGATCGCCGCGGCGATCGTGAAATAGCGCAGTCGGCCGGCGGTCGGCGCGATGCGCCCGCCGCCGGCGAGAAGTGCCGCGAGCAGCACGGAGCCCGCACCCGCCGAGATGACGAAAGCCCAGACGATGGGCGCGACGCCGGCCGCCGTCGCCACCTTGCCGAAGGGCAGCGTCAGGCCGAGCAGGATTCCTGTGACAAGGAGCAGTCCGAGGGCCGAGGTCCACAGCGTCTTCATGCGGTTGCTTTAGACCGATCCGGCAAGGCAGCGCATCCGGAGCGTGTTGGTCCAGCCGGCGGCAGCGAGGGGCCTCCGGCCGCTCAGTTGCGGTCGTCGGGGAATACCGGGATCGGCATGAACTCGACGCCGTCCTCGGCGAGCGCGCGCGCTTCGTCGGGCGTCGCCTCGCCATAGATGCCGCGCGCTTCGGACTCGCCGAAATGGATCTTGCGCGCCTCCTCGGCGAACTTGTCGCCGACATAGTCGGCGTTCTCGCGGATCTTCTCGGCCATCGTCTTGAGCTGCGCCAGCGCCTGCTTCTGCGCCTCGCCCATGGCCAGCGCGATCTGGTCCTTCTTGCGTCCAGTGGAGACGGCCGGCGCCATCAGCGCCTTGCCGACCTTCTTCGAGCCGCAGGCGGGGCATTCGACGAAGCCGCGCTTGGCCTGCGTGTCGAAATCGTCGTTGCTGCGGAACCAGGCCTCGAAGTCGTGGTCCTTGTCGCAGACGAGCGAGAAGCGGATCACGATGCCGCACCCCTCAGCCCCGCCGCGGCCGGGGCCTCCACCGGACGCACCGAGAACTCGCGGGCGTTCTTCAGGTTGGGGATCTTGGCGCGCGCCGCGGCCACGGCGGAGGTGTCGATCTCGGCCACGATCACGCCCGGCTCGGCATGGTCGGCCTCGGCGGCGATGCGCCCCCACGGGTCGACGATCAGCGAGTGGCCGAAGGTCTCGCGGCCGTCCTCGTGGCGGCCGCCCTGCGCGGCGGCGACGACCCACGCGCCGTTCTCGATGGCACGGGCGCGCAGCAGCGCGTGCCAGTGCGCCTCGCCGGTCTGCCGGGTGAAAGCGGCGGGCACGGTGAGCACCTCGGCGCCGGCCAGCGCCTCGGCACGGAACAGCTGCGGAAAGCGCAAATCGTAGCAGATGGCGAAGCCGAGACGGGCGATCGGCAGGTTCGCCACCACCGCCTCGCGGCCCGCCTCGTAGGCAGCCGATTCGCGCCAGCTCTCGCCATTGTCGAGGTCGACGTCGAACATGTGGATCTTGTCGTAGGTGGCGATCCGCCGCCCGTCGGGACCGAACAGGAAGGCGCGGTTGGCGAGCTTGCCGTCGCCGCGCACGATCGCGGTCGAGCCGATGTGCAGGTGGATGCCCAGCTCCGCGGCGAGCGCCGCCGCCGCGGCCGCGACCGGGTCGCGGTCCTCGGTGGTGAAGGCGGTGGCGCGGGTGTCCTTGTCGCGCACCAGCGCGCCGGTCATCTCCGGCGTCTGCACGTAGGTGGCGCCGCGTCCCGCCGCCTCGCGCACCAGCGCCTGCAGGTCGGCGACGTTGCGGGCGACCTCGGTGCCCGAGCGCATCTGCACGGCGGCTGCGGTGAAGATAGCCATCGCCGTCAGCCCAGCCGGCCGGTGGCGAGCAGCGCGTCGAGCCGCCCTTGCGCCTCAAGCGCATGCAGGTCGTCGCTGCCGCCGATATGGACGTCGCCGACGAAGATCTGCGGGAAGGTATAGCGGCCGTTGGCGCGCGCCAGCATCTCCTGCCTGAGATCGGGCGAGAAGGAGGCGTCGTGCTCGGTGTAGGCGACGCCCTTCCTGTCGAGCAGGCGCTTCGCCGCGGCGCAGTAGCCGCACATCATGCGAGTGTAGATCGTCACATCGGCCATGTGGAAAATCCGCTGTCTTTCCGTGGCTATATAGTATCCGCCCCGCCGTCGCGGAAGTCCCCCGGCAGGACGCGGGCGAAGGTAAGCACGTCGACCGCCGCCGCGCCGCCACGCCTCAGCGCCCTGGTCGCCGCCGCGACGGTGGCGCCGGTCGTATAGACGTCGTCGACCAGCAGCACCCGCCGTCCGGAAACGAGGGCCTTCGCGCCGGCCGGCACGGCGAAGGCGCCGCGCACATTGCCCTCCCGTTCGCGGGCACCGAGCCCGACCTGCTGGCGCGTCACTTTGCGGCGCACCAGGAGGCCCGGCTCGAAAGGCAGGCCGGCCGCGGCGGCCAGGGCGCGCGCGAGTTCCGCCGACTGGTTGAAACGCCGCGACAGAAAGCGCCGCCAGTGCAACGGCACCGGCACGACCACGTCCGCGTCGGCGATCAGCTCCGCGCCGGCGCGCGCCATCCAGCGCGCCATCCACGGCGCCAGGTCGGTGCGATCGTTGTATTTCAGGCTCTGGACCATCTCGCGGGCCACGCCGGAATAGGCGACGGCGGCGCGCGCCCGGGCAAACGGCGGCGGGTTGGCGATGGCCTCCGGCGACAGCGCGCCCTCGCCCATCTCGTAGGCGAAGGGCGTGCCCAGCACCGCGCACCAGGGGCGCTCGAGGAAATGCAGCCTCGGCCAGCATTCGCCGCACAGCGCGCCCGGCGTCTCCACCTGGCGGCGGCAGCCGGCGCAGACGGGCGGAAACAGGAGCCGCGCCGCCGCGCGGCCGAGCGACGTCGCCAGTTCCCTGATCTCGGCCATGGTCTCCACCCCGGCGGTTGATAGCACAACCGGGACGAGCAGGGGAGCCTGTCCGGCGGAGCGGATTCGACCTGGCGCGGACGGCTGTCGTGAGGCCGGCGCTCAGCCGTCGCGCTCGAGGAAGCCGCGGGCGAAGGCGACGCGCGAGCGCTTGAACTCGTCGGGCGACCAACCGCATTCGACCACGAGTGAGCGCCACGCCCGAATATTAATCGCCTCCCAGATCGCCTGGGCGGCGTGGTCGGGGTCGACGCCTTCAGCGATC
>CAYJMY010000220.1:0-7842 GCA_964371125.1 uncultured Mesorhizobium sp.
GCGGCGAGGAGAGCGACCGCGTGCGCGGCCTGTCGACCGGCGCCGACGACTATCTCGTCAAGCCGTTCTCGACGCCGGAGTTCATCGCCCGCGTCCGCGCCCTGCTGCGCCGCGCCAAGCCCGAGGTCCTGTCGACGGTGCTCAAGGTCGGCGACATTGTGCTCGACCGCGAGTCGCACCGTGTCTTCCGCAAGAAGGCCGAGATCAAGCTCGGCCCGACCGAATTCCGCCTGCTCGAGTTCATGATGCAGCATCCGGGGCGCGTCTTTTCGCGCAGCCAGCTGCTCGACAATGTCTGGGGCGAGACGATCTACATCGACGAGCGCACGGTCGACGTCCATGTCGGGCGCCTGCGCAAGGCGGTGAACACGCCGCGTACGCCGGACGTGATCCGCACCATCCGCGGCGCCGGCTACGCCATCAACGAGGCGTAGGTTCGGCCGGGACGACGCCGGCCGGCAGATTCGCCTTGTCTGCGGGTCCTCCCCGTGCTTATTTTCGGGACATGAAAAAAAGAGCCGCGGCGCCAGCCGGGAGGAAGAGGCTCATGCGTTTCCTGCGTCATGCCGCGTCGGCGTTGATCGCCGCATGGATGCTGGTGGCCGTCGCCCCGGCATCCAGGGCTGACGATCGCCTGGCCCCTGACATCCTGCAGACCTGGTATCGCCTGACGCTGGAACTGGTCCGGCACACGCCGACCTACTCACCCCCGGTCGCCAGCCGGTCGTTCGCTTACCTCGGCGTCGCCGCCTACGAATCCACCGCCTCCGGCTCGTCCGGTCTCGTCTCTCTCGCCGGCCAGTTGAATGGGCTTCAGCCCCCGCTAGGGCGGGAGGCGGAACAGGCCTATGACGACGCCGTCGTGCTCAACGCGGCGATGGCCCTCGCCGCGAAGGACCTCTTCGCCAACACCGGTCCGACCGGCCAGCGCGCGCTGGCGTCGCTCGGCCGCAAGCTGCGCGACAAGGCGACGGCGGGCGTGCCGGCCGACGTCGTTTCACGCAGCGAGGCCTTCGGCGAGGCGGTCGCCACCCACATCCTCGCCTGGTCGCGCGACGACGGCGGCGCGGTCGTCGAGAACATGGGCTTCCCGGTCGAGTACGCGCTGGTGGCCGGTCCCGCGCACTGGGTGCCCACCAGCCTGATCGCCCAGCAGCAGGTGCCGCTCCTGCCCAAATGGGGGAACAATCGCACCTTCGCCATGCCCGACGGCGCCGCCTGCCCGCTGCCGGCGCCGCCGGCCTACAGCGAGGAGGAGGGTTCGACCTTCTACCGGGAGGCCCTGGAGGTCTACGAGGTCAGGAAGACGCTGACGCCGGAGCAGGAGGCGATCGCGCGCTTCTGGTCCGACGATCCGATGCTGTCGCCGACGCCGCCCGGGCACTGGATCTCGATCGCCATGCAGATCCTCGACGAGCGCGGCGCGCCGCTTGCCGACCGCGTCGACATCCTCGCCCGCCTCGGCGTCGTCCTCTCCGATTCCTTCATCGCCTGCTGGAACGCCAAGTACGAGTTCGACCTGCTGAGGCCGGTGACCTACATCCGCCGCCTGATCGACCCGACGTTTGAACCGTTGCTCAACACGCCGCCCTTCCCGGAGTATCCCAGCGGCCACAGCACGCAGTCGGCCGCCGCGGCGGAGGTGCTCGCCGCCTTCTTCGGCGAGGATTTCGCCTTCGACGACGCCACCCATTCGGCCGACGGCCTGGAGCCGCGGTCCTTTCCGAGCTTCCGCGCGGCGGCTGACGAGGCCGGCATCTCGCGGCTCTACGGCGGCATCCATTTCCGCGCCGCGATCGACCGCGGCCTCGACCAGGGCCGGTGCGTCGGCGCCCACGTGACCGCGCTCAAGACGAGGCGCCAGCCGTGAGCCGGGCGTCGATCCGCCTCGCGCTTGCGGCGGCCTTGTTCCTGGCCGCCGCCCCGGCGCGATCCGAGGAGGCTCCCGTCGTTCCCGCCTTCGTCGAGGAGACGGCGGAGGCCGGCATCGACAGCGCCTATACAGGCGAATGGGAGTTCATGGTCGGCGGCGGCGCCGCCACCTTCGACTGCAACGACGACGGCTTCGCCGACATGCTGCTCGCCGGGGGCGCGTCCCCCGCCGCCTTCTACCGGAATGCCGGCGCGAAGGGCGGACCGTTGCGCTTCGTCGCAGAGCGCAGTGGCCTCGAACTCGACGGCGTCGCCGGCGCCTATCCGCTCGACGTCGACGGCGACGGCATCACCGACCTCGCGCTGCTTCGTGTCGGCGAGAACGTCGTCATGCGCGGGCGCGGCGGCTGCCGGTTCGAGCGCGCCAACGAGGCGTGGGGCTTCGACGGCGGCGACGCCTGGTCGACGGCCTTCGCCGCGACCTGGGAGCGCGGCGCCGACTGGCCGACGCTGGCGGTCGGCAACTACATCGACCGCACCCAGGACGCCTTTCCCTGGGGTTCATGCACCGACAACTGGCTGCATCGTCCCGGGACGGGCGAGGCGGCCGATCGCCGCCGCTTCGCGCCACCGACGGCGCTGACGCCGAGCTACTGTTCGCTGTCGATGCTGTTCACGGACTGGAACCGGACGGGCACGCCGGCGCTCCGCGTCTCGAACGACCGCGAATACTACAAGGGCGGCCAGGAGCAGCTCTGGCGCCTCGATCCCGGCGCTCCGCCGACGCGCTATCGCGCCGACGAGGGCTGGAAGCCGCTGCGTATCTGGGGGATGGGCATCGCCGGATCGGACCTCGATGCCGACGGCTACCCGGAGTATTTCCTGACCAGCATGGCCGACAACAAGCTGCAGAGCCTGGTCAAGCCGGCCGCGGACACCGCGCCGCGGCCGACCTATGCCGACGTCGCCTTCGCCAAGGGCGTCACCGCGCACCGGCCCTATGCCGGCGGCGAGATCAAGCCGAGCACCGCCTGGCACGCGCAGTTCGAAGACGTCAACAATGACGGCCGGATGGACCTCTTCGTCGCCAAGGGCAACGTGTCGGAGATGCCCGACTTCGCCATGAAGGACCCGAACAACCTGCTCCTCCAGCGGGCGGACGGCCGGTTCGTCGAGTCCGGCGAGGCAGCCGGCGTCGCCAGCCTGCGCACGTCGCGCGGCGCCGCGCTTGCCGATTTCAATCTCGACGGTCTGCTCGACCTCGTCGTCGTCAATCGCGGCGACAAGGCGCAGCTCTGGCGCAACGTAAGCCGCGACGCCGGAAACTTCGTCGCCGTCCGCCTGCGGCAGGACGGAGCGAACCGCGACGCCGTCGGCGCCTGGATCGAACTGCGCCGCGGCAAGGCGGTGACGCGCCGCGAATTGACCGTCGGCGGCGGCCACGCCGGCGGTCAGAACGGCTGGATCCACTTCGGCCTCGGCGAAGCCGGCGGAGCCGAACTGCGCGTCCTGTGGCCCGACGGCGGCGAGGGCGAGTGGCAGGCCGTGGACGCCGGCGGCTTCTACCTCGTCGAGCGCGGAAAAGCGCCGGCTCCCTGGGCGCCGAAGTAGCCTTCCGGCCGGCGCTTGCGGCCGCGGCGCCGCTGATTGTTCAGGCCACGTTCCTGCCGGCGAGGCGCTGGCCGGCTGCGTTCCCCGGCGCGAAGATCTCCTGGTCGACGAAGGTCAGCGCCCGCACCGCGCAGCCCTCGCGGATCAGCGGCATCTCGTTCGTCTCGGTGTCGAAGGTGATCGAGTCGGAGTGCTGCCCTCCGGCGGTCCGCGCGATCGCGGCGCGCAGGGCCGGTTCGATCAGGTCGAAGGCGGATGCGCCGTGGCCGACGAAGCAGACCGGCGCCGGATCGACCAGGGCGAACAGATTGCCGAGGCCGTAGCCGAGCGCGCGGCCCGCCTTCTCGAAGGCGTGCCGCTCCGGCCCGTCATGGCGGCGCGCCTCCGCAGCTAGCGAGGCCATGTCGGTGTCGGAGATGTCGGCCGCTGGCGGCGCGCTGTCGTCTCCCTCGCGGGCGTTGCGCCAGATCGCGTAGTTGCCGGCATAGGCCTCGACGCAGCCGCGCCGGCCGCACCGGCACAGCGCCCCTTCGGGCTGGTGGATCATGTGGCCGAATTCGGCGCCCGACGAATGCGTCCCCGAGAACAGCGAGCCCTTCAGCATCAGCCCCATGCCGATGCCGTGCGAGAGCAGGATGGCGATGAAATCGTCGCGGTAGCGCTCCGGATTGCGCCAGCGCAGGGCCATCACGATCATGCTGCAATCGTTCTCGACCGTGACCGGTATGCCCGCCGCCTCTTCCAGCGCGTCGGCGAACGGGATGTCGCTGTGCACCGTGATCGGCGACCACAGCAGCGAGCGCGACAGGGAATCCGTGATGCCCTGTACCGCCATGACGATACGCAGTACCGGCCGCCGGCCGAGCCCGGGATGGCTGAGCAGCCGGCGCACCGCCGCGGCCGTCTCGGCCATCAGATTTGCGCGCGAGACGGTCACTGTCGACAGGCGCCGGTGATCTTCGGCGACGATGGCGCCGGAATAGTCGATCAGCGCGGCCGAGAGCGAGTTCAGCGAGAGCACAACGGTAAGGATCGCCGCGGCGTCGGGGTTGATGCCGATGGCGATCTGCGGCCGGCCGCGCCTCAGGGACGACGCCTCCGCGCCCTTCGCCGGGGCGAGCACGCCCTCGGCGATCAGGTCCGCCGAAATCGCCGAGATGGTCGAATGGGAAAGGCCGGTCGTGCGGGCGATGTCGGTGCGCGACGGCTGCCCGGCGCGACGGATCGCCGCGATGACGAGAGCCCGGTTGCGCCTGCGCAGGTCGTCGTGACGCACAGCAGCCGTCATTGACCGTAAATCCTCCCTGTCGTGCCGCGGGTCCTTCATAACCGAGGTCCTTCGAGCACGTGCTGGAAAATGTTGACATACATCGGTTCGTGAGTCATTATTTTTTTCGAGGCTCGAAAAAAAGAGCTTCGATGCCTGTCAGTGTCGCGAATATCCAGTCATCGCGCCTCGCGAGGCGCAGGGAGGAAATCATGAAGAAGTTTGCCACCGCCATCATGGCGGGTGTAGCCATGTCGCTTGCTCTGGCGGCCGTAGCCGAAGCGAAGGACAAGGTCATCGGCGTCTCCTGGTCGAATTTCCAGGAAGAGCGCTGGAAGACGGACGAGGCGGCGATGAAGGCGGCGATCGAGGCCGCCGGAGACAAGTACATCTCCGCCGACGCGCAGTCCTCGGCTTCGAAGCAGCTGACCGACGTGGAATCGCTGATCGCGCAGGGAGCCAACGCGCTGATCATCCTGTCGCAGGACGCCGCCGCCATTGGCCCGGCGGTCGAGAAGGCTGTCGCGGAAGGTATCCCGGTCGTCGGCTATGACCGCCTGATCGAGAACGCCGACGCCTTCTATCTCACCTTCGACAACAAGGAAGTCGGCCGCATGCAGGCGCGCGCCGTCTTCGCCGCCAAGCCCGAGGGCAACTACGCCTTCATCAAGGGCTCGTCGGCCGACCCGAACGCCGATTTCCTGTTCTCCGGCCAGATGGAAGTGCTGAAGGAGGCGATGGACGCCGGCAAGATCAAGAACGTCGGCGAGGCCTACACCGACGGCTGGCTCCCGGCCAACGCGCAGAAGAACATGGAGCAGATCCTCACCGCCAACAACAACGCGGTCGACGCGGTCGTCGCCTCGAACGACGGCACGGCGGGCGGCGTCGTGGCTGCGCTCGCCGCGCAGGGCCTCGCCGGTACCGTGCCGGTGTCCGGCCAGGACGGCGATCACGCGGCGCTGAACCGCGTCGCGCTCGGCACGCAGACCGTGTCGGTCTGGAAGGACGCCCGCGATCTCGGCAAGGCGGCCGGCGAAATTGCCAGCCAGCTGGCCGGTGGCACGGCGATGGACGCGGTGCCGGGTGCCGTGAAGTGGGCCGACGGCCCGAACAAGGTCGAGATGAACGCGATCTTCCTGGCGCCCGTGCCGGTCACCCGCGACAACCTAAACCTCGTCATCGACGCCGGCTGGGTGTCGAAGGACGTGGTCTGCCAGGGTGTCGCAGCCGGCACCGTCGCTGCCTGCAACTGAGCCTATCGACCTGATACGAACTGAGAGTGCCGCGGTTTGACGAAAGCCGCGGCACTTCTTTAAGCTGAGTAATGTCGCGACCCGGCCCGGGCAACGCGGCAGGGGGAGGATCCCATGGCCGAGACGCTGACAAATGCGCCGGTTGATCAGGCGCGGACGTCCGACGAGGGCGCGGTAAGCCGCTTTCTGAAAGCCACAGAACTCGATACGCGCATGCTGGGCATGGTGGGCGCGCTGCTGCTGATCTGGATCGGACTGCAGTTCCTCTCCAGCATGCGGCTGGGAGTGAATCCGCTCGAATTCGACGGGCGTGCGTTCCTGTCTCCGCGAAACCTCTGGAACCTCTCGGTCCAGTCGTCGTCGATCGCCATCATGTCGACCGGCATGGTGCTCGTCATCGTCACGCGCAATATCGATCTGTCGGTCGGTTCCCTTCTCGGCTTCATCGGCATGATCATGGGCGTCACGCAGGCCGAGTTCCTGTCGCGTGTCCTGGGCATTCCGCTCGGCCATTCGTCGGTGTGGATGATCGCGCTGGCTGCGGGCATGGTCGTCGGCGTCGCCATCGGCGCCCTCCAGGGTTTCATCATCGCCTATGGGAACGTGCCGGCCTTCATCGTGACGCTGGGCGGGCTGCTGGTCTGGCGCGGCGCCGCCTGGTGGGTCACCAGCGGCCGCACGGTAGCCCCCATGGACACCACCTTCCGCCTCATGGGCGGCGGCCCCGCCGGCTCGATCGGCGCGACCTTGAGCTGGATCATCGCCGTGCTGGGCTGCCTCGGCGTCGTCTTCCTGCTCATCTCGGCACGGCGCCAGCGCATCCGCTTCAATTTCCCGCTGCGGCCGATATGGGCCGAGGCGCTGCTCGGCTCTGTCTCCTGTGCGGTGATCCTGGGCGCGGTATGGATTGCGAACTCTTATCCATGGCCGATCGGCATCGTGCGGCGCTATTACCAGGACCAGGGACTCGAGGTGCCGGAAGGGGCGTTCATCGCCCATGGACTTGCCATCCCGGTGCTGATCGCCATCGTCGTCGGCCTCGTGATGACGTTCATCTCGACCCGTACCCGTTTCGGCCGGTACGTGTTCGCCATCGGCGGCAATCCGGAGGCGGCCGAACTCGCCGGCATCAACACCCGCTGGGTGACGATGAAGATCTTCATGCTGATGGGCCTGCTCGTGTCGATCAGCGCTGCCGTCTCGACCGCCCGCCTCAACGCCGCGACCAACGCGCAGGGCACGCTCGACGAACTGCTGGTGATCGCCGCCGCGGTCATCGGAGGCACGTCGCTGTCGGGCGGCGTCGGAACCGTCGCCGGGGCCATGATCGGGGCGGTGCTCATGCAGTCACTGGCCAGCGGCATGATCCTGCTCGGCGTCGACACGCCGCTGCAGAGCGTCGTGGTCGGCGCGGTGCTGGTGCTGGCCGTCTGGCTCGACACCGTCTACCGGCGGCGCAGCAAGTAGAAAGGACGTGACGATGAACGAGGTCAAGGGCGCAAGCGTTCCGCCGGCAGGGATGCAGGGCCAGACGCCGCTGGTCGAGATGACCGGCATGTGCAAAGCGTTCGGCGGCCTGCGCGCCGTCGATCATATCGACATCAACCTGTTCCCCGGCGAAGTGGTCGGCATTCTCGGCCACAACGGTGCAGGCAAGACGGTCCTGATCAAGATGCTGTCGGGCGCCATCCAGCGCGACAGCGGCACGATCAGGATCAATGGCCAGGAGGCGCCGATCAACAATCCGCGCGACGCCAAGAACTTCGGCATCGAGACGATCTACCAGACGCTGGCGCTGGCCGACAATGTCGACGCGACCGCGAACCTGTTCCTGGG
>CAYJMY010000221.1:0-7825 GCA_964371125.1 uncultured Mesorhizobium sp.
GGCCTGGGCAGCGGCGACCTTGCGCGGGGCAGCGCGCTGGCGCTGGGCATCGGCCTGCAGAACGCGCCGGAGGGGCTGGCCGTGGCGCTGGCGCTGGTGTCGATCGGCTATACGCGCCGCCACGCCTTCGCCGTGGCGACGCTGACCGGGCTGGTCGAACCGATCGCCGGGCTGTTCGGCGCCTGGGCCGTCAGCCTGTCGCACCTGGCGCTGCCCTGGGCGCTGACGTTTGCCGCCGGCGCGATGATCTACGTGATCAGCCACGAGATCATCCCCGAGACCCACCGCCACGGCTACGAGCGGCAGGCGACCTTCGGCCTGGTCATCGGCCTGGCGTTGATGATGTTCCTCGACGTGGCGTTCGGTTAGGGGCCCGCGTTCCGAGGCTGTTGTTACCGCTTTCGCGAAAACGGTAACAAGGGCGCTGGTCTTTCAGCGGCAAGAATGTTATTACCTCTTTCGCGAAAACGGTAACAACAGCCATGCAGCGCATTCCGCTGACCTACCAGACGCTCTATTCCGAGCTGGCGCAGCGGTCGCTCGACGCTTCGTTCACGGCGGAGTTCGATCCCGCCGGCCGCTTCGTCAGCGCCGAGGTCAGAGGGCGCCGCTACTGGTATTTCGACATGCCGACGGAAGGGGGCGCGAAGACGCGCACCTATGTCGGTCCGGTCGACGACGCGGAGATCACCAAGCGCGTCGAGACCTTCAAGGACCTGAAGGCGGATATCCGCGAGCGGCGCAGACTGGTCTCGACGCTGGTGCGGGAGGCCTATCTGCCACGCCCCGAGGGTGAGGTGGGCGACGTCGTCCAGGCGCTGGCGCAAGCCGGCTTCTTCCGCCTTCGCGGCGTGCTGGTCGGGACCGTGGCCTACCAGTGCTATCCGGCCGTGCTCGGCGTGCGCCTGCCCGGCACGTCGATGGTGACCGGCGATGCCGATTTCGCCCAGTTCCACTCGATCTCGGTGGCGGTCGAGGACACGATGCCGCCGGTCATCGAGACGCTGAAGGCGGTCGACCCGACCTTTCGCGAAATCCCCAACCGGGCCGACGGGCGCTTCGTCACGCAGTATGCGGCCCGCTCCGGCTTCAGGGTCGAGTTCCTGACGCCCAACACCGGCTCGGCGGACCATGAAAGCAGGCCAGCGACGATGCCGGCACTCGGCGGCGCATCGGCGCAACCGCTGCGCTTCCTCGACTACCTCATCTACCGGCCGATCCGCGCGGTGATGCTGCACGGCGCCGGCGTGCCGGTGGCCGTGCCGGCGCCGGAGCGCTTCGCCGTGCACAAGCTGATCGTGGCCAGCCGGCGCCGCGCCGACGGCGACGATACGGCGAAGAGCGGCAAGGACCGCGCGCAGGCGGCGACGGTCATGGAGGCGATGATCGAGACGCGGCGGACCGACGACCTCGCCGAGGCGTTCGTCGAGGCCTGGGAGCGCGGCCCGGCCTGGGCCGAGGCGATCGCAAAAAGCCTGGCCCAACTCGACGACAGGGCGCGCCGGCCGATCGAGGCGGGGCTTGCGGAGGGTATCGCCAGGCTTGGCGATGATCCGGCGCGGTTCGGGCTGGGTGCTGCGGGATAGGGGACAGGGGCGGCGGGAAGACCGCGCCGGCGGCGGCCGCCTCGCCTCACCGCGCCATCAGCGCGAACACGCCCCAGCCGAGATATTCGCGCGTATAGGCGGCGTAGCGCGCCGGCTCCGAGGCGAGCTGCGCACGGACTTCCGCCGCGAAATCGTCGTGCGGGTTGGCGTCGAGCCAGCGGCGCATGGTCAGCCACTTGGCCGCCTCGTAGCGGTCCCAGCTGTCCGGGTCGGCCAGCACCATCTCGACGACGTCGAGGCCGAGGCCGGCGAAGGAGGCGAGGAGGGCGGGGAGCGTGAGGAAGTCGGCGATCGACCCGGCGAGGCAGCCCCGCGCGACGTCTTCCGTCGGCGGCAGGCGCAGCCAGTAGGGCTCGCCGATCAGCATGATCCCGCCGGGCAAGAGGCTCTTTTCCAGGAGAGCGATCGTGCCGGCGACGCCGCCGCCGATCCAGCTGGCGCCGAGGCAGGCCGCCACGCCGACCTTTTCGCCCGCCACATGGCCGGCGGCGTCGCCGTGGACGAAGGTGACGCGGCCAGCGACGCCGAGCTCTTGCGCGCGCAGCCTCGCCTGCTCGGTGAACAGCGGGCTCAGGTCGATGCCAGTGCCGCCAATCCCGTGGTCGCGCGCCCAGGTGCACAGCATCTCGCCCGAACCGCTGCCGAGGTCGAGCATGCGCGTGCCCGGCTCCATGCGCAGCGCCGCGCCGAGCGTGGCGAGCTTTTCCGCCGTGAACGGGTTGTGGATGCGGTGGGCGCTTTCGCTGATCGTGAAGATGCGGGGGATGTCCATGGCGCCTCTCTCGCGATTCGCTGCCGGCGGAGGATACACCGTTTGGTCAGCGGGCGGCCGGCCATGGCGCCGCAGGCCGGGGCGGGAGGGGCGCCCCCTCACCCGGCTCGGGCTTCGCCCTCGCCGACCTCTCCGCGGGCTTAGCAATGGGGGGAGAGGAGCAAGCGGCGAGGCCTGGCGCCCTTTTGGACTAAAACAGTCGTCGGGGGCTGTATTTTCGTGTACGGATATTACATGAGGATCGTGTGGGACGAACGCAAGCGTGCGGCGAACCTCGACAAGCACGGTCTCGACTTCGCCGCGCTGACGCTCGATTTCTTCGAGACCGCGCTGATCGAACCTGCCAGGGAGGGCCGGTTCGTCGCGATCGGCGAGCTCGACGGTGTCGCGGTGATCGCGGTGGTCTTCCGTCCGCTCGGTTCCGAAGCGATCTCGGTCATCTCGATGCGGCGGGCGAGCCGCGCTGAAAGGAGCCGGACATGACCAGGGAATGGCCCCGTTTCGTCACCAGGGACCTCGGCGACAGCGAAGAGGACGTCGCCGAGGCGATGCGGCGCTGGGAGGCCTACGACCGCGGCATGAAGGCGCTCGTCGCTGCCGGAGGCGTGCACCGCGACGCCGACGGATGGTGGGTCGAGGACGCGACCGGCGAACCGATCGGCCCCGATCCGGAGCTGGAGCGGCCGCGCCGCGCCGACGAGGTGGCCGCGATGCAGCCGCTGGCCGAGGCGCTGCCGGAACTCTACGACAGCCTGCGCCGCGCCCGCGGCAGACCGAAGAGCGACGACCCGAAGGAGGCCGTCACGCTGCGCCTGCCGCGCTCGGTGCTGGAACGCTGGCAGCGCGATCCGGACTGGCGGGCGAAGATGGCCGAGGCGCTCGAGGCGGCGAAGAAGTGAGGGGGGCAGAACGACAGGCGCCATGGGACTTTGGCGAGGCGCGCTTTTACCTCCATCTGGCCGAGTTCGATTTCAGGGACAATCGCCGTGGCGCGTTGAAGATCAGTGATGCCGAACGTGCCGAAGATTTGCTTCGTGTCGCTCGCGACAAGCGCCTGACTATTCTGTCAATGTGGCTGCGAGAACCTTCAGTGTCTCTTGAACATCGTCCGCAACATGCTCGAAATGCGCCCTGAACGAGCCGTAGACCCTTATTGCATTCTTGGTCAGTTCATCTTTACCGCTAGATGCGTGGCCTCTGAGGTGATTTCTCAGATTACGCAAGTCCCGAAGCGGGTCGATCAAGGTTTTCGCATCAACGCCATCCGCGTTTTTTGCGGCGACACACTCTTCCAACAGCTTAAATTGGCGCCAGTCGTCTGGCGGCGTTACGCCGAGCAATTTAGCATGGTTCCGCAGCGGACCCAATAAGAAGCCCTCATTGACGAGCTGGTCCAATGCCAGGATTTCGTCGCTCCATTCGTCTGCCGCAGTGGTGACAGGGATATGTACGGCTTTCCGTAAAGCGTCGCCGCGAGGCTGCCACCAGCTAGGCGCTCGCTCGTCCAGCTTCATGATCTCGTACTTGAGATTGTTAAGGGGGTCGTAGTCGAGGTAAGATTCACCCTTAAAATCCGTGGTGATAGCGCGTTCCGCAAGACCACCCTTGGGCCATTCGTTGAACGATTCCCAATAGCGTTGCTCTTTATAGGGCAGCTCGCCGAGGTATCGGAGATAGGTGTGAACCTGCCCTTCTTTATTTACATCGTATGTACGAAGGCTCCATGATCCACGGCATCTGATCGAGCGGTCGTCAAGCGAGTACTTGACTGGGTCTGCCTTGTAACGGTGGAGAACTTCAGCGTTGAAAAAGGCCGGTGACATTTCCAGCGGAAGCTCTGATTCGGGTTGGAAATAGTTCGATAAGCCTGCGGGATCCGCGGACACTTCGATGCGCTCTCTCGTCTTAAGGTCAATCGCCTTGAAGACCGCATACTGATTCGAACTGGGATGCCGCCTTTCGATATGCTCCTTAACGATCTCTTCGTATGTGATTGCTGGCCGCACAATCATACGACCATTAATATAGCTTCCGCTTGGTCCCACCCCTCCGTGGTAAAATAAATCAGGCGCGTCGAATTGTATAGGTATTACGCTAGTCCACCCGCTGAATGATCGTGGATTTATACGTGTAAAATCGAAAAAGTACAATAGCGCCATATCGGAAAGTCTCATATATTCAGAAAAGTGATTTGTAATAATAGTCACCAATGTGACGTTATGGGTCCAGTCTGCAAAATATTCGCGTACGATCTTAACGACCTCAACAATATCGCCATCGTCATCAAGACGGCACCACGCGTTTCTTTCTTCCAGGAAATGCAGATCAAGTGCGTGAACGAGTTTCTGGCTTATCTCCATGGGCGTTTCGCGTTCAAGGCCGGCGAAGGGGCGATTGAATACCAGCTTCTCGCCGTCTTCAATGCATTCGCCGAGATGGCGCAACGGCGGGGCGAGATAGACCCGGTCCGGTTTACCGCCGCCGGAGACATGTTCGATGATCCAACTCGCGTCCGGCGCGACAAATTCACGGCTAAGCTCATTGCGATCGATAGCCGTGAGACCCTTCTCCGGGACAAGCACACCGTGAATCATGATTGAACTCAACGATGCGTAAAGAACCGTATGATCACCGCACAAATGTCCTTTGAGAAAGCGAACGCCGTCCTCCGCAGAGGTGAGCCACGCGCCCACGTCGGCATCAGGCAAGGCGGCAAGTTGCTTTAGATCCTTCAGGATTCCGCTCATCCATTAATTCATACACCTAGCAGCGCGATGACCAACGGAATTGTTCCTATCATTCCGGATGATTCACGGGCGGGCAAAGGTCAGGGCTCACTCACGAGCCAATACTTGGTACGTTAAAAGAATAGGAAAAAAGTCCTTGACAGCGTGACGCTGCTCCGGTAGGGTTTCGCTATCGTCGGACAAATGCGTCGGGCGGGCGGCGGGACCGCTTCTTCCGGAGCGCCGCGGCGGGTCGGCGACGACCGCGACAGGTGCCGGCCCCGGCGATCGGTCACGACGGCTGCGGACCCTTCCCGCGCCGCGAAGATTTGCCAAGAACCCACATTTTCCAAAACCCCCAGGACATCCCGGAGGCTGACCATGCAACGCGGTATCGGCGCGGAGCAGTGGGCGGCGATCCGCGCGCTGCGCGAGGACGCGCCGCCGACCTTTTCGGCGCTGGCCGCCGCCACCGGCATCAAACCCGCGACGCTGCGCGACCGCGCGGCGCGGGAGGGCTGGCTAGAACAGCCGCTGCAGGGCGCGGCGCGGCGCAGAGGGCGGGCGATGCTGCTGGCGCGCTGGCGCGCCGATCCGCTGGAGATCGAGGGCCGGGTGGCGGGACGGATCGGGGCGACCGCCGTGCCTGCGGCCAGCGGTTCCGCGGCGATCGCCGACCTGCTGGCGGCTGCGGCCGGGGGCATGAACGGCATGACAGGCGAAGCCGGCAGGACCGGCGAGGCCGCCGCCGAAAGCGAGACGGTTGTAGCCGGGGGCATAAGCGAAGGCCCGGGCGAGGACGGCGCGACCGGTGCCGGCGAAGGCGCTGCGCTCGGCGAGCGGCTGGAACGGCTGGCCGGGCTGCTGGCGCGCCAGGTCGACAGGATCGTCGACAGGGCGGAAGCCACGGGCGCCCGGCTGGACAGGCAGGGCATCGACGAGGTGACGGCGCTGCTGAAGCTCTCGGAGAAGGCGCCGTCGCTCGCCGCCGGCGGGCGCGGCGCGGACGAGACACAAGAAACGAGAAGCGATGACGAACTCGCCCGAATGCTCGCCCTCCTCGACGACCGCGTCGTCGAGCTCGCCCACCTCCACGCAGAATGGCTGCTTGCGGCAGGAGGGCGGGCCGGGGACTGAGCGGATCGGGCCGGACGGCGGCGCCGTCACGACGCCCGCCTCATTCACGTACGGGTCCGCGAGTGCCGCCTCACACGCGGCCGGGTCTCCGACATCCGGGTCACCGGCGACCGGGTCCCGGACGATCGGGTCGCAGACGAGCGAAGCCACGGACGCGCCGCTCTCCACGCAGCCCGGCTGGTCGAAGGAGAGGATCGGGGCGGGGGTCGGGCGCGTCTGGCCGGAATGGTTCGTCCAGGCGCTGCCCGGGCAGTATCCGCACTTGCGCGAGCCGCCGGTCTGGCTCGTCATCGGCGGACGCGGCGCCGGCAAGACGCGGCTGGGCGCGGAATGGGTGAACGCGCTGGCGCGCGGGCTGGCCCCCTTCGCCCGGCGCCGCCACGGGCAGATCGCGCTGGTCGGCGAGACGCTGGCCGACGTGCGCGAGGTGATGATCGACGGGCCGTCGGGGATCAGGACGGTGGCGCGCGGAGCGCGGCCGCGCTACGAGCCGACGCGGCGGCGGCTCTTGTGGCCGAGCGGCGCGGTGGCGCAGGTCTATTCGTCGGAGGATCCGGAAAGCCTGCGCGGGCCGCAGTTCGAGGCGGCCTGGCTGGACGAGCTGGCCAAGTGGAAGCATATCGACGCCTGTTGGGACATGCTGCAGTTCGGCATGCGGCTGGGGCAGGCGCCAAGGCAGCTGATCACCACGACGCCCAGGCCGCGGCCGCTCTTGAAGCGGCTGATGGCCGACCCGGCGGTGGCGGTGACGCGGCTTTCCACCAGCGACAACGCAAGGAACCTCGCGCCCGGCTTCATCGCCGCGCTGCAACGCCGCTACGGCAGGACGCCGCTCGGCCGCCAGGAACTCGACGGCGAGATGATCGAGGAGCGCCAGGGCGCGCTGTGGACGCGGGCGACGATCGAGACGGCCGTGGCGGCGTTCGCCGGCACCGGGCGGGACTCAATCGGGCGCATCGTCGTCGCGGTCGACCCGCCGGCGGGCTCGGGGCGGGCGTCGGACGCCTGCGGCATCGTCGCCGCGGGGCTGTTGCCCGACGGGCGCGTCGTCGTGCTGGAGGACGCCACGGTGGAAGCCGCCGCGCCCCGCGACTGGGCGCTGCGCGCCGTGGCGCTCTACCGGCGGCTGGAGGCCGACAGGATCGTCGCCGAAGTCAACCAGGGCGGCGACATGGTGGCGGCGGTGATCCGCACGGTCGATCCGGCGGCACCCGTGAAGCCGGTGCGGGCGACGCGCGGAAAATGGCTGCGCGCCGAGCTGGTGGCCGCACTCTACGAGCAGGGCAGGGTGGTGCATGCCGGCCGCTTTCCCGCACTGGAGGACGAGATGTGCGGCTTCGGCGCCGACGGGCTTTCCGGCGGGCGCTCGCCCGACCGCGTCGACGCGCTGGTCTGGGCGGTGACGGTGCTGGCCGACGCCGGCCGCGCCGCGCCCAGGATCCGGGATTTTCGCTGAGCCGGCTGATGGCAGTTTACGCTGCAAGACGTGGTTGGCCGGCAATACCCCCACCCCTACCCCTCCCCACAAGGGCCTGTTGCGCGAATAGGCGTCGCGGCGTCTTTGAGCGAGGGGACGCGTCGGA
>CAYJMY010000222.1:0-7738 GCA_964371125.1 uncultured Mesorhizobium sp.
CGGCGAGCGCGAAGGCATGCTCCTGGTTCATCGGCGAGACGTAGTCGAGCCGGTCGAAATAGGGCACGGCCTGGAGATAGGTCTTGGCCTCGATCAGCTTCTCGGTGCCGCGGTGCAGCAGGCCGATATGCGGATCGACGCGCTCGACCACCTCTCCGTCGAGTTCCAGCACGAGGCGCAGCACGCCGTGCGCCGCCGGGTGCTGCGGCCCGAAGTTGATGTTGAAGTTGCGGACGGAAGTCTCAGCCATGGTGGGCTTCGCCGTGAATGGTGAATGGTGAATGGTGAATGGTCACTCGCCGCCCCGTTCGAGGGAACGGACGAATTGCACCAGCCTCTTGCCGAGTCTCGCCGTGCGTTCCGAAACATCCGCGACGTCCTGCGTCGCCAACAATCCCACGCGACCGCCCAGGATCACGTGCGTCTCCAGTTCCTTGAGCGAACCCTGCGCAATGCGTAAAAACTGGACAAACACCTTTCGCTGCGCCCTGCCGTAACCCTCGGCGACATTGGCGGGAATGGAAGCGGCCGAACGGCGAAGCTGCGATGTCATGCCGAAGGCTTCCTCGCGCGGAAATGCGCGCGTGAGCACATAGACCGACTCGGCGATATCCATCGCCTCCTGCCAGACGATCAGATCGCGATAATCGCGTATCCCGTCCGTCTGTTCGCCCATTCACCATTCACCATTCACCATTCACTGCTTCGCCTTCTCATCCCCGGGCAGGACGTAGTCCGTTCCCTCCCACGGCGACATGAAGTCGAAGTTGCGGAATTCCTGCTTGAGTTCCACCGGTTCGTAGACGACCCGCTTGGCCTCATCGTCGTAGCGCACCTCGACGAAGCCGGTGAGCGGAAAGTCCTTGCGCAGCGGGTGGCCCTCGAAGCCGTAGTCGGTGAGCAGCCGGCGCAGGTCGGGATGACCCGAAAACAGGATGCCGTAGAGATCGTAGGCTTCGCGCTCGAACCAGTCGGCGCCCGGGAAGACTCCGGTCACCGACGGCACGGGCGTCTCCTCGTCGGTCATGACCTTGACGCGGATGCGCTGGTTCTGGTGCGGCGAAAGCAGGTGATAGACCACGTCAAAGCGGCGAACTCGCGCCGGGTAGTCGGCCCCGCAAATGTCGATGATCGAGATGAACTGGCACTGCACGTCGCGGCGCAGGAAGGTGAGCACGCCGACGATGTCGCCGGGCTCGACGGTCAGCGTCAGTTCGCCATGGGCGACGACCGCCTCCTGGATGCGGGTGCCGAGCTTCTCGGCAATGTAGGCGGACAGGTCGTTGAGGGCTTCGCTCATTCCGCTCACGGTTCGTTCGTGCCGGTGGGGCGGATCTTCTTCTGCAGGAGAAGGATGCCGTAGAGCAGGGCTTCCGCGGTCGGCGGGCAGCCCGGCACGTAGATGTCGACCGGCACGACTCGGTCGCAGCCACGCACCACCGAATAGGAATAGTGGTAGTAACCGCCGCCATTGGCGCACGACCCCATCGAGATGACGTAGCGCGGCTCCGGCAGCTGGTCGCAGACCTTGCGCAACGCCGGCGCCATCTTGTTGGTCAACGTGCCGGCGACGATCATCACGTCCGACTGGCGCGGGGACGCGCGCGGCGCGATGCCGAATCGCTCGGCGTCATAGCGCGGCATGGAGATGTGCATCATCTCGACCGCGCAGCAGGCCAGGCCGAAGGTCATCCACATCAGCGAGCCGGTGCGGGCCCAGGTGATCAGGGCTTCCGAGGATGTGACCAGGAACCCCTTGTCGGAAAGCTCGCTGTTCAACTCGCCGAAGAAACGGTCGTCACTGCCCACCGGCTTGCCGGTCGCCGGATCGATGATGCCCTTCGGCTTCGGCGCGACGAGGGTGCCGGAACTGTCGTTCAATCCCACTCCAGCGCTCCTTTCTTCCATTCGTAGATGAAACCGACGGTGAGCACGGCGAGGAAGACCATCATCGACCAGAAACCGAGCATGCCGACCTCGGAGAACGAGACCGCCCAGGGGAAGAGGAACGCCACTTCGAGGTCGAAGATGATGAACAGGATCGAGACGAGGTAGAAGCGCACGTCGAACTTCATGCGGGCGTCGTCGAAGGCGTTGAAACCGCACTCGTAGGCCGAGAGTTTCTCGGGATCGGGATTGCGATAGGCGACCAGGAACGGCGCGACGAGCAGGGCGACGCCGATGCCGAGCGCCACCGCAATGAAGATGACGATCGGCAGATATTCGCTGAGGAGTCCGTTCATTTCGGCTGGCTTTCGCTGGGCTGGCTTTCGGTGGATGCGGACCAACACTCACTATAGCACTGCAGCAACAAGCGGAACCGCCAAGCGCCGACTTTTCGACGACCAGCCTCGCCATGCTGCAACGCGGCGAGGGTTAGCGCAGCAGGACAGGGCACGCAAGCCCGACCATGGCGAAACTGCGTCGGTCAAGCCGGGTTACGAACCGCTTCGCGCCGGTAGCGCGGCGCAATGCCGCGCGCACGGCAGTTTCGCACCGCGCGCGATGCTCCAGCCGGGATATGCGCGCCCTTCCAAGGCGGCGGACGGCGCGAATCTCCAAAGCTCCCGGACGACCGAAAGGCTGCGCCGAACAACAGACAAGGCCGGGCGCGACAAAGCCCGCCGAAGCCGACGCAGGCCGCCTATGCGTCCGTTGCCGGCTAGCGAAACCAGACGATGGAGGGACGGAAAATGGCGCGAGTGACGGGGCTCGAACCCGCGACCTCCGGCGTGACAGGCCGGCACTCTAACCGACTGAGCTACACCCGCGCATCGACGCCGGGCAGAAGCCCTCGGTGCGTCGTTGGCCGGTCAATTAAGGGGTCGACATGACCGTGTCAAGCATGGCGGGGACGGTTTCCGATAGCCCTGCAGAGCTTTTACGCCGTTACGCTCACCCCGCCCGCGCCGGGCCGCCCGTCACGCGGTTTATTCTTGCGGGCCGTGGCGGAAGCGCTTAAACGTCCGCCTCGGTCAGGGCGATTAGCTCAGCTGGTAGAGCGCTTCGTTTACACCGAAGATGTCGGCGGTTCGAGTCCGTCATCGCCCACCATTTTCCATATCTCACGGCAGTTCGCTTCGCTCACGCCTCCGATGGGGCGGCCGGAAGGCCGGGCCGCAGTCGCGGCCTAGTTCCGGTTCGAGGATTCTCCTTCGGGCTCCACCAGCATTCCACCGCGTACGGCCCGGAGACATAGGTAACAGTTCGTACCTAAGACATGGGTGACAGGCTCGAGCCGAACGGTTTGTCGATGGCCGGGAACGACTTCGGTTCCAAATCGATAGCGATCCCTCACCTCTTCCATATCCGCCAGGGGATCACCGCCGGAACACTGTCCGCATAGTCCGCGTAGGCCTTTCCATGCACCGCGACGAGATCGCGCTTCTCGTAATACATGCCGACGACGATGTAGACCGACATCGCGGATGCGAAGACCAGATGGCCGAGCGTCATGTCGGGCGTGCTCCAGAACGCGATCAGAAGCCCGAGCTGCTGCGGGTTCCTGACGTATCGGTAGGCGTAGCCGTCGACGAAAGGCTGAGCCGGCTGCGGCCGGCCGCGATACATGGCCCACGCCTGCTCGATGCCGAGAAGATAGAAGATGCCGACGGACCAGTAGGCCACGGCCGCGATCGCCCAGCCGCAGGCAAACAGCAGCCAGATCAGTCCGCGGAGAAGCGGCTGATCGACGGACCACAGCGCGACCGGCACCGGCTGGAAGAAATGGACCAGGCAGAACTGGGCGATCACCGCGGACCAGACATAGACCGATCGTTCCATACCCGGCGCGACCCAACGCGACGACCACGTCTTGAACAGCGTTCTTGCCATGCCCGTATGCTGGAGGCCAAACAGCGCCACGAGAAACAGGTCGACGACCAGCGCCCAGGCAAGTGAGGTCTTCATGGGCGAATTGATCGAATGACCGGGAATCATATCCGCCAGCCAGAAGACGAGATAGGCGAAGACGGCGTGGACGAGAACGAAGCCGACGACGGCGAACGCGAGTGCTGCGCTTTTCTTCATGTCCGGATCCCCAATGCCCACATGGTGCGGCCACCTACATTCGCCTACAAGGGATGGCAACGGTAGCGAAAGGCATTGATCTCACGCAACAGCCCGTCAGAACGCGAGAGGCGCGGCCTATGGCGGTTTGCCGCGCTCGGCCCGACCGCATTTGAAACGCAGGCGGCGTGGCTTATTGGTATCGCGAGGGTTCTTTCGCGGACGCGGACTCGACGGCGGCGTCCCGGGGACAGAGGGAAAGGTTTCGGTCGCATTCGATGAAGCAGTTCGGCATCGGCCGGCTTGGCGCCGGGATCGTGAACCGTTCGAGACTTTTCGCCGCGCTGGCCGTCGCACTGACGGTCGGCGCGCTTGCCGCGATCCCCGGCGGTCTCGTCTTCAACGGCGACGTCACCGACCTTCTCAGGGTCGACACGCCCGGCTATCGAGACCTGCAGCGCATGGAGAAGGACTTTCACCCCTTCTCCACCGACGAGGTGATCGTCGTCGAATCCGCCGGCTTCGGCGATCCGGCCGCGTTCGACGCACTCTCCGAACTCGTCACCGAGCTGCAGCTCGCGACCGGCGTCGAAGCCGCCGTCAGCATCTTCTCGCTGCCGACCCACGGCTCGACCGTGCCGTATCTCGCGTCGCCGGAGGCGAACGCCCTGCCGCCCGGCGAGCGGCTCGGCCAACTGCTCAAGGGACAATTCCTCGCCGCCGATCTCCTGTCGAAGGACCTGACGACGACGCTCGTCGTGCTCGCCATCGCGCAGGACGGCGAGACGCTGCGGACGGGTCTCGGCGACGAGGGAAGGCAGGAAGTCAAGGACGCGGCGGCGCGCTACGAATCCGTGCTTTCGGTCTCGTTCGCAGGCATGAAGGAAATCCACCGGACCATCGAGGACGGGCTTCGTCGCGACCAGCGCCTGCTCGCAATAACGTCGACGCTGCTCTGCATCCTGATCTCGCTCCTGATCTTCCGCTCGTGGCGCGGCGCGCTGATCTGCGCGGTCCCGCCGGTCACCGGGGCGATCTGGTTCTTCGGCTTCGCCGCGATCGCCGGCATAGCCATCGACCCGGTCACGGCGATCATCCCGACGCTCATCATCGTCGTCGGCTTCGCCGATTCCGTTCATCTCTACTTCACCTACATGCGCGTGCGGCCGGACAGCGCGGACGTCGCCGATGCGGCGCGGCGAACCATGGCGGAGACCGGTCCGGCCTGCTTCCTCACCAGCCTGACGACCGCCGTCTCGTGCCTCGGGGTCGGCGCCGCCGGGAGCGCGACGCTGAACGCCTTCGCCATCGGCGGCTTCTTCGGCCTGATCCTGCAATTCTCGGCCGCGCTGCTCTGCTTTCCGCTGCTGCTCGTCGCGCTGCAGCGCGAGACGCATCCGGCGCGGATTCCCGCCGGCGCGGCCTTCTCGCTGGTCGCGCGCGGCGCGGCGGGCCTTCTCGGCATCGGCCGGACCGTCCTCCTCCTGTCGATCAGCGCGTTTCTCGTCCTCTTCTATGTGCACACCCAGTTGCCGGTCGGTTTCCAGCTCTCCGAACACCTGCGCAGCGACGGCGACCTGGCGAAACTCCAGGAGCGGATCAGCGCCAAAGGGCTGGGCAGCGCCTATGTCTACCTGATCGTACCCGACACCGACGGCGTGAAGGGGCTCTCGCCCGCCGATGTCGCGGTGTTCGAGCGCATCGGCGCTGCGCTGTTCGCCGAACGGTTCGGCGAATCGGGTGGCGTCCCGTTCCTCAACGCCGAGCAGCTCGATCGCCTGGCCTCCGAGGACCCGGCGCTGCTGAAACGCTTCGTCGCAGCGGACGGGCTCCGCTATCTCCTTCCCATTCCGCTCGATCCGACGCTGCCGTCGCAAGACATCGAGCGGGAATGCGCGAAGATCGTCGAACGGATCCAGGCAGCGGGACTGCAAGGCACGTTCGAGGTCGTCGGTATACCGCTGCTTTCGGCGCGGGAGGTACCGGCGATGATCAGGGATCTCCAGCTCGGCTTCCTCGTCGCGCTCTTCTTGGTGGTCCTCATCCTCGTCTACGCCACCGGCTCGCTGCGCCTCGGCCTGCTGTCGCTCATCCCGAACCTCATCCCGATCCTCGGCGTCGAGGCCGTGCTGTACCTGGCATCCGAGCCGCTGACCATGACGGCCGCGGTCTCGCTGACGATCGCCTTCGGTATCGCGGTCGACAACTCGATCCATCTGCTGAGCCGCTACCAGCAACCGTCGAACGCGCCCCCTTCGTCCCGGCTTCGCCAGGCCGTCGGCGAGATCGCGGCACCCATCGCCGCGACGACGATGCTGCTGGTCGCCGGGCTGTCGGTGACGCAGGTGAGCACGCTGCCGGCGGTCGCCGTGTTCGGGCAGCTAGTCTCCGCGGCGCTGGTGCTCGCCATGGCGTCGTCGCTGTTCCTGCTTCCGGCCTTCATCGAACCGCTGCATCGTCGAGATCCCAGACAATGAAACGTCCCGCCATCGCCCTCCTGCTGCTCCTCGTCCCGCCGCAGGCCTTCGCCGTCGAGCTGGCCGACTTCGTCGGCGAATGGACCGGAAAAGGCACGTATTCAGAGAAAGGCAGCAGCGAGAGTTCCGGTCGCCTGACCTGCCGGTTGGGCATCGCGTCGCCGAAGCCCGACGTGATCGTGATCTCCGGCCGGTGCGCGGCACCCGAAGGATCGCGCGGCTTCAAGACCCAGGTGACGAAGACCGGTCCGGGGACCATCGCCGGCCTGGAACTCTCGGTGACGAAGCCGCGCACGTCGGCCGGCCGGCTGAACAGCAGCGGCCTGCGCCTCGACGGCTCGGATGCCGAAGGTTCGTTCTTCTTCCAGCTGTCGTCGCCCGGTTCGGGGTCGATGGAGATGCGCTCGTCGTCCACGACCGCCAAGAAGACCGAAGCCGCGCAGGTGCAGCTGAAGAAGGCCAAGTAGCAGCCGGAAATCCCAACCGCTGATCGTCCGCCGCACGAATTCCGGCGAGCGTGGGCCGTTTCCCTGCCGATTTTCAGACCGTTGGCAACATCGCCTCGCCTCGCCCGCGACATACTCGCGCAATGTGCAAGTCCATGTGCACGGGAGGCTCGGGGAGCGTCATGCAAATTTCCGGCAGGTTCGAGGGGCAGCGGGCGGTCGTCACGGGCGGCGCGGCGGGCATCGGGCTGGCCGTCGCCCGGCGGCTGGCGGACGAAGGCGCCCGGGTCACCATCTGGGACCGCGACGCGGCGGCGATCGAGGCGGCGCAGACCGCCGCGATCGACGGGATCGCCCTCGACCTCGCAGACGCAAACGCCGTCGAGGCCGCGGCGCAGAAGACCATCGCGGCCCACGGCGGCATCGACGTGCTTGTGTGCAGCGCCGGCATCACCGGCCCGAACCGGACGACCTGGGAGTACCCGCCCGAGGACTGGCGCCGCGTCTTCGACGTCAACGTGCACGGCCTCTTCTACTGCAACCGTGCCGTCGTGCCGGCGATGATCTCCGGCGGCTACGGCCGCATCGTCAACATCGCCTCCGTCGCCGGCAAGGAAGGCAATCCCAACGCCTCAGCCTACAGTGCCTCGAAGGCGGCGGTGATCGGCCTGACCAAATCGCTCGGCAAGGAACTGGCGAAGCAGGCGATCACGGTCAACTGCGTCACGCCGGCGGCGGTGAAGACGGCGATTTTCGACCAGATGAGCGAGGAGCACATCGCCTTCATGCTGTCGAAGATACCGATGG
>CAYJMY010000223.1:0-7656 GCA_964371125.1 uncultured Mesorhizobium sp.
CATCAGCGTCGGCCCTTCGGCGTCGTAGGGGCCGATGTGCATGGTCTGCACGCTCAAACCCTCGGCATAGGTCTCGAGCCTGAGCAGCGGCAGCGCCGGCAGTTCCTTCTTGGCACCAGCGGCGGCGATCGCCTTCGTCACCATCGCCTCGGGAACGAAGCCGGGCACCATGATCATCATCGTCCACGACCACTTGTCCTTCTCGCGGGCGACGAAGGAGGCCATGTCGTCGGACCACCACAGGCCTTCCAGCGGCGGCACCGTGTAGTCCTTCGCCAGTTCCTTCTTCACCATGAACTTCAGCGTGTAGGCGACCGAATAGAGGGCCTCCACCGCCTCGGCGTAACTCTTCGCCTTGTTTGGATCGCCCTTGCCGTCGACCATCAGGAAACGCATCGCCGGCACGTCGATCTCGACGAACCGGCCCACGGGCGGCAGGTAGAGAGCCTTCATCGTCTTGCGGAAATCGATCTTCTCCATCGGAACCTCCTGTCGCGGCGACCGGCGCAGGATAGCGCCGGAGCGGCCTTGCTGGCCATCCGCCAGAGTAGCGCACGCCGCCTCGCCGCCGACCCTCCATGACGCGACGTCACTGACCGGGGGATTAGCGGCGCGGCGCCGCCAGCCCGCCATTCCATCGCCTGCGCCGATTTCCTATCCTGCGATTCGATTGCCCGCGGGGGAACTGCCGATGTCGAGACTTCTGCCCTACCTGGCCTGCGTGCTGCTGCTGTACAGCGGTCCGCTCCAGGCGCGCGAACAGTCCGATGCACCCGACGCGGCGGTGATCGGCTTCTCGCCCGACGGCCGCTATTTCGCCTGGGAGGAGTACGGCTGGGATATCGCCGGCGGCGCGCTGTCGGCGGCGATCCATGTCGTCGACCGCCAGACCAACCGCCAGGCCGAGGGCTTTCCCTTCGGCGTGGTGCCCTATGGCGACGAGGGCAGCGCCCCGGCGCTCGCCGGCGGCTACACGGCTGATCTCGACGCGCTCGCCGACGAGCCCGACATCGACGCGCTGCGCGCCGACATCCGCGCCAAGGCGGCGGCGAGGCTGGAGGCACTTTCGATCGGCACGCCCGGGCGGCGGCTCGCCGGCGTGCCGCTGACCCAGCGCTCGCCGCTCGACAAGAAGACGACGCCGCTCGTCTTCGTCGTCCACCCGACGCTGCCCAGCGCCATCCCCGACCAGCAGCTCGTCTTCACGCTGGAGGCGCGCCCCTCGCCCGAGCCCGAGGACTGCGTCAACGCCGCCACCCCCGCCCGGCAGAAGTCGATCGAGTTCGACGTCATCGGCTCGCGGACATGGCCGGAACTCAAGGACGTCGCCCGCGCCGCCACGACCTACACGTGGACGATGCCGGCCGACAACTGCGCCGCCGGCCTGTGGATCGCCGAAATCATCGCGCCGCCCGGCGGGCAGAATGACGCGGTCGCCGTGCTGTTCCTGGCGGCAAGCTGGAACTCCGCCGTGGACGAGGCCGGCTGGCACGGGCTGTTCGTCACCCTGCCCGACGAATGAGCCTCAGCGGACGATGACGATCGAAGTCTTGCCCTTGCCGTAGGCGAGCACCAATTCGAAGAGCTTCCGCGCATTGTCGGGGTGGAGACGTACGCAGCCGTGCGAGGCGGGCCGGCCGAGATTCTTCACCTCGGTCGTGCCGTGGATGGCGTAGCCGCGGTGGAAGAAGATCGAATAAGGCATCGGCGAGTGGTGGTAGATGGTCGAGTACCACATGCGCTCGAGCCGCTGCGGGCGGAAGGTGCCTGTCGGCGTACGGTAGCCCTTGCGCGCCGTCGACACGGACCAGTGGTGGATCGGCCTTCCGTCGCTCTCGACGCGCATGGTCTGCGTGGACAGGTCGATGACGACGTTGAGCCGCGCCGCGACCGCCGCGGCCGGCGACAGAAGAAGCGCGGCGAGGACCGCCAATACCAGCTTCAACGTCCCGATCTGTCGCATCGTCCTCCGTTCCGTCTGCGCCGGCATACCGCCGTGCTTTTCAAGTCACATCGACTTCTACGGAAATGCCGCCCGCCTGCGCCTTGATTTGAGTCATTCATCGGATTCGATCCTACGGCCCGGTATCCGGACTGGCGGGAGTCCCGAAGTCCGCGATCCGGATACCCTGTCGCCAGCAATCCGCATCGAGGAATACGCCCGTTCTTGACGGAACGCATTGCGCCGGCCAACGCCTACGGCATTCTTCGCTCCATGCGGCTCTTCCTCTCAGGCGACGTCATGACCGGGCGCGGGATCGACCAGATCATGCCGCACCCGTGCGATGCCGCGATCCGCGAGGACTTCCTGAAGTCGGCGGAAGACTACGTCGCGCTCGCCGAGCGCGCGTCGGGGACGATCCCGCGTGCCGTACCCCCGGCCTACATCTGGGGCGACGCACTCGCCGAGATCGAGCGGCAGGGTTGCGACCTGCGCATCGTCAACCTGGAGACGGCCATCACCGCCGGCGGCCGGCCGGAACCGAAGGGCATCAACTACCGCATGAACCCGGCCAACATCGCCTGCCTGACCTCGGCCAGGATCGACTGTTGCGTGCTCGCCAACAACCATGTGCTCGACTGGGGCGAAGGCGGCCTCGTCGAAACGCTCGCCGCGCTCGAAGAAGCCGGCATCGCCACGGCCGGCGCAGGCCGCGACGCGGAATCGGCGTGGCGGCCGGCGATCCTCGCCGTCCCGGGCGGGCGGCTGCTGGTCTTCGCCGTCGGCTGTGCGTCGGCCGGCGTTCCGGCGAGCTGGACGGCCGCTGCGGGGCGCCCCGGCGTCGCCCGGATCGGTGCGGCCGACGATGCCGGCGCGCGCTGCATCGCGGAGACCGTCGAGCGTTGGCGAAAGCCCGGCGACACGGTCGTCGCATCCATCCACTGGGGCGGCAACTGGGGCTACGCCATTCCTGACGAGCATCGCCGCTTCGCCAGGATCCTCGTCGCCGAAGCCGGCGTCGACGTCGTCCAAGGGCACTCGTCGCACCACCCGATGGCGCTGGAGATGGTCGATGGCAAGCCGGTGCTCTACGGCTGCGGCGACTTCATCAACGACTATGAAGGCATATCCGGATACGAATCCTACCGGCCGGACCTGTCGCTGGCGTACTTCATCGACGTCGGCGGGAGCGGCGCCTCTTCCGTGACGATGGCGCCTTTCCGTATGCGCCGTTTCCGCCTGGAGCGCGCCGAAGGAGCAGACGCGCACTGGCTCGCCGAACGGCTCGACCGCGAGTGCCGCCGGCTCGGCTCGATGATTGAACTCGACAGCGACGGCTGCCTCCGGCTTCAGGCCTGATCCCTGTCCGTTGGCGCGTCCTTCGCCGGAACGGCCGGCGGATACATAGCGAGGGTCGCGATCACCTCCTCGTCGGAAACCTGGCGGAAATCGCGATAATGCAGCCCGATCGCCTGGAAGAAGGACGGCTGCTCGAGGCAGACGACGCGGTCGGCCTCATTCTCCAGCATGGCCACCGTGTCCGGCGGCGCCACCGGCACGGCGAGCACGATCTCGGCGGGCTTCCTGCGGCGCAGGCCGCGGATCGCCGCACGCACCGTGGCGCCCGTGGCGATGCCGTCGTCGACGACGATCACGGTGCGGCCGGCGACCTCGACCGGCTTGCGACCAGCGAGATAGAGCTCCCGCCGCCGCTCGATCTCGGCGAGTTCGCGGTCGCGCACGCGGTCGAACTCGGCCTGGGTGATGTCGGCGCCGCGGATGACGTCCTCGTTGCGCACGACGACGGGCGAGGCGCCGTCGACCACAGCGCCCATGGCCAGCTCCGGCTGGTAGGGCACGCCGATCTTGCGCACGATCAGGAGGTCGAGCGGGGCGCCGATGCGCGCGGCGACTTCCGCCGCCACCGGCACGCCGCCGCGCGGCAAGGCGAGCACCACCGTCTCCTTGCCGTCGTAGCCTCCGAGCGCGTCGGCGAGGCGGCGGCCGGCTTCCGTGCGATCGACGAATGACATGGGATCAGCCTCCCGCGGTCTGCCGGCCCGCCCGCGCGAGCCAGGTCTCGAACCAGTCGCGCGCGAGTATGACGACGCGGTCGAGCGCACCGGGCTCCGGGAAAAGATGCGTCGCCCCCTGGACGACCGAAAGCGACGAATAGCCTCCGAGGCGCGTCAGCGCGATCCGGTTCAAGGCGAGCACGTCGGTGTCGTTGCCGCCGACGATGAGCAGCACGGGCGCGCGGACGAAGGACAACGCCTCCCCCGCAAGGTCGGGCCGGCCGCCGCGCGAGACGATCGCGCCGACCCGCGCGCCGAGGCGTTCGGCGGCGACGAGCGCTGCCGCCGCCCCGGTGCTGGCGCCGAACAGGCCGACCGGCAGGCCGGCGACGAGGTCCTGCGTCTCCAGCCACTCGACGACGCCGGTCAACCGCAAGGAGAGCAGGTCGATGTCGAAGACGTTGCGCCGGTCCGCCTCTTCCTCTTCCGTCAGGAGGTCGAACAGCAGCGTGGCGAAGCCGGCCGCGTTGAGTGCGTCGGCGACGTAGCCGTTGCGCGGGCTGAGCCGGCTCGAGCCGCTGCCATGGACGAAGGCGACGATGCCGCGCGCGTCGGTCGGGACCGAAAGCGTTCCGGGCAGTCCGAGCGGTCCCGCCTTCACCTCGAAGGCGCGGTTGGGCGTGATGGCCTCTTCCGACGATAGCTTCGTCGACACCATGGAATTCGCGCCTCCTCCCCGCCGATCGCTCCGCAATCCGAGGTGCGAAGCCTCATCGTCAACAAGTGGACCGCGGCCGCGCGGGTTGCATTGACCCCTGTCAAGGGAACGGCCGCGACGGCTCCATTTCCGCTCCCGCCGCCGCGCCGGACGCCGCCGGCGTCTCGTCCTCGCGGCCGCGCACCACACGCCGGCCGGCGTGGGGGCCGCGCGTCTCGCTGACGATGGTGCAGCGGTCCTCGGCCTCGCCGTCGCGGTGGAAATAGATCACCACCCAGTCATGGGTCTTGCCGAGTTCGTGCGCCGTGCGCGTGTTGGAATAGAGCGCCGTGAAGTGCCAGGGATCGTGGCGCGCATGGAGAACCGGCAGCCACGCCTTGCCTTCGGGATTGAAGCGTTTCGGCGCGATCGTGCGCAGCGCGCCCGCGGCCGCGCGGTCGCGGTACATGCGGTCGACATGGAGCAGGAGGTCGACCGGCGGGCGTTCATGGGCGGGAGCCGTATGGCGGCGGAGCGGCCGCCCGAGCCGTTCGGCGAGTGCGGCGCCGCGCATGGCGCGGCGCCGCTCGCCGATGCCCTTCACGCGCAGGTCGCCGAGATGCAGCGCGTTCTCCAGATCCTCCAGCGTCTCGATGTGCTCGTCGGCGAGGCGGGCGGCGAGTTCCGGCCCGACGCCGGGGATGGTCATGAACAGTTTCTGCGGGATCAGGTCGCCGCGCAGGCGTTCGAGCTGGCTCCACCGGCCGGAGGTGAGCATCTCGGCGATCGCCGCGGCGATGCCGCGGCCGATGCTCGGCATCGCCTCCAGCCCGTCGCGGCCTTCGGCGGCAAAAGTGTCGGCGACCGGCTGGGGGAGTGCGTCGACGAAGTCGGCGGCGCGGCGGTAGGCGCGCGTGCGAAAACCGTCGGCGCCCTGCTGCTCAAGCAGGTCGGCATAGTCGCGCAGCTTCGCCGCGATGACGACATTCTCGGCGAGGCCGGCGTCCGCCGGGCCGCTTGCCGCCGCAGCGGTCGGTCCCGCGATCTTCTCCCCTGCTGCCGCCATCGCGCCGAATTCCCGAAACGATGCGGACCATCGGACGCCGGAGACTGCCTCGCATTGACGGCGGTCAAAGGCGGCGGAACCGCCGGCGCGCGGCTCAGGCGGTTCTTTCGGCCCTGAGACCCAGTTCGGCGATCGTCTCGTCGCGCATGACGAATTTCTGCGGCTTGCCGGTCACCGTCATCGGCAGCGCCGTCTTGAAGCGGATGTAGCGCGGCACCTTGTAGTGGGCGATCTGGCCGCGGCAGAAGGCCTTGATCTCGTCCTCCGTCGCCTGCTGGCCGGGGTGCAGCACGATCCAGGCGCACAGTTCCTCGCCGTATTTCGGATCGGGCACGCCGAACACCTGCACCTCGGCGATCTTGGGATGGCGGTAGAGGAACTCCTCGATCTCGCGCGGATAGACGTTCTCGCCGCCGCGGATGACCATGTCCTTCACCCGTCCGACGATGTTGCAGTAGCCCTCGGCGTCAATTGTTGCGAGATCGCCGGTATGCATCCAGCCGCCGCTGTCGATGGCCTCGGCGGTCTTTTCCGGATCGTTCCAGTAGCCCTTCATCACCGAATAGCCGCGCGTGCACAGTTCGCCCGAGCGGCCGACCGGGACGATGCGGCCGTCCTCGTCGACGATCTTGACCTCGACATGCGGGTGGATGCGGCCGACGGTCGAGACGCGCCTGTCGAGCGGTTCGTCGATATGGCTCTGGAAGGAGATCGGGCTGGTCTCGGTCATGCCGTAGCCGATCGTCACCTCGGGCATGTGCATGTCGGTGACGACGCGCTTCATCACCTCGATCGGGCATGGCGCGCCGGCCATCACGCCGGTGCGCATCGCGGTGAGGTCGCGACCCTTAAAGCTCGGATGGTCGAGCATGGCGACGAACATGGTCGGCACGCCGTAGAAGGCCGTGCAGCGTTCCTTGACTAGCGCGTCGAGCGCGGTGACGGGGTCGAAGCCTTCGCTGGGGAAGATCATCGCCGCGCCCTTGGTGACGCAGCCGAGCGTCGCCAGAACCATGCCGAAGCAGTGGTAGAGCGGCACCGGGATGGCGAGCCGGTCCTTCTCGGTCAGCGCCATCGTGCGCGTCGTCAGGTCGGCGTTGTTGACGATGTTGTAGTGGCTGAGCGTGGCGCCCTTCGGCGCGCCGGTGGTGCCGCTGGTGAACTGGATGTTGATCGCGTCGTCCGGGTCGAGCGCAGCACTCACCGCGTCGAGGCGGCGGAACTGCGCCGGCCCGGCGAGGCGCATGACCGCGTCGAAGTTGAACATGCCGGCGGACTTCTCCGCTCCGGTGCGGATGACGGCCCTGAGGTGCGGCAGCCGCGCCGCGGCGAGACGGCCGGGCTGGCACGTATCCAGCTCCGGCGCCAGTTCGCGGATCATGCCGAGATAGTCGCTGGTCTTGAAGCGCGCCGCGGTGACCAGCGCCTTGCAGCCGACCTTGTTCAGCACGTATTCCAGCTCGGAGAGCCGGTAGGCCGGGTTGATCGTCACCAGCACCAGCCCGATGCGGGCCGTGGCGAACTGGGTGACCAGCCATTCCGGGCGGTTCGGCGCCCAGATGCCGATGCGGTCGCCGCGCTCCAGCCCGAGGCTGAGCAGGCCGGCGGCCAGCGCATCCACCTCGCGCGCCAGGTCGTACCAGGAATAGCGCTTGCCGAACTCCGAGAACACCGCCGCCTCGCGCGGACCGAAGCGCTTCACCGTCTCGGAAAAGACCTGCGGGATGGTGGCGTGGCGCAGCGGCACCGAGCGGTCGCCCGACACGTAGGACTTGCCGTCGACGGGCGCGACCGAGCCGGCCGGCGCGGAGGCCGCTTCTGCCGGGCGGAACAGGCTCTGCGAAAGGCTCCCCGCCAGCGATCGCGACAGTCCGCTCATGCCGATCCTCCCGTCACGCCACGTCCTGCCATCGTTGCAGTACCCCCACCCCTACCC
>CAYJMY010000224.1:0-7626 GCA_964371125.1 uncultured Mesorhizobium sp.
GTCCAGCAGCAGTCGCTCGAGGCTGGACACGAGCCACCGCTGGTAGTCCTCGACCGATAGCCCTTCGACGCTCCTGGACAGGGTAAACTGCTCCGGACTGGCAAGACGCCAGATGATCCCCGTCGCCTCTTCCGCGTCCATGCCGCCGCGCAGCGGTCCCCGGCTGGCGAGCGCTTCGGCGACGAAGGCGAGATTGCGTCGGCGTCCGGCGTGGAGATTTCGGTAAAGCTGTTCCAGCTCCGGTTCCGCGCGGGCGGCCTCCCGCACAACCGCGACGAGCGGCGCAACGCGCTCCAGAACCGCGACGATGTCGCCCGCGAATAGCGCCAATTGCGTGGATTGGTCGGAAGCCGCACTGACCGCGCGCGGGACCGCCTGCTGCAACAAGGGGACGTCGGGCGACGCGCCCCTGACCGCCCGCAGGACGAGTGCCTGGATCAAGGCCCGCTTGTTACCGAACACCGAATAGATCGTTTCCGGCGCGACTGCGGCCGCGCGCGCGATCGACGCAATCGTCGTCCTGGTCCAGCCATCGCGCAGGAACGTCGCCTGCGCCGAATCGAGAATGGCATTGCGGGTGTCCGCGGCGCTCTGTTGTCGGCGCGCAGAGCGATAGGTGCGCCTGGGCTTTACTTCTTCCGCCAATTCGATACAGTTCCACTGTATTCAATATATCGAGCGCCAACCTAGCCGAGCCGTTCAGCTTTGGCTAGCGCGCCGATCCATGATGGAGGCCGTCACGATGCTGGTAAGGTCCGCAATGCAACTCCTTGATATCATGATTGTCGCGCTTCTCGCCGGAACCGTGTTCGGCGTCTGGCGCGGCTATGACCCCGCCGGCTACTCGCCCGCGGCGTTCCTCGAAATCCACCAGGGCGCGGTACGCGGGCTGAACACGCTGCTGCCGGCGATGGGCGCCGCGGCGATCCTGCTCACCGGCGTGCTGGCCTGGAGCGCAAGGGGAACGCCGCTGCCTTTCCGGTTCTATCTGGTCGCCATGGTCGCGATGATCGCCGCCGGCCTCGTCACCCGCTTCGGCAACCAGCCGATCAACGCGACCGTCATGACATGGACGGCGGGCGCCATGCCGTCAGGATGGGAGGAACTGCGCGATACCTGGTGGCGCTGGCACATGATCCGTGTCGGAGTGACGACTGCGGCCTTGGCGGTTCTGGTCGCCGCCGTCATGGCAGACGTCGCCGGACGATCCGCACCGTGATGACATATCGTCCGGACCCGGTTTCGCCCGGCGCCGTGGATCGCCGCTCGGCTAACGGATGAAGGTGACGAACTCCTCGACCGGCGCGCGCTCGGTTCGGAAATTGTTCTCCGGCTTCGACGTGTCCTCGTAGCCGAGCGCCATGCCGCAGACGACGACCTCTTCCTCCGGAATGCCGAGCACGGGCCTGATCTGCCGGTGATACGGCGCGAACGCCGCCTGCGGACAGGTGTGCAGCCCTCTGCCCCGCGCCGCGATCATGATGTTCTCCAGGAACATGCCGAGGTCGATCCAGGAACCCTGGTTGAGGCGCCGGTCGACGGTGAAGATCATGCCGACGGGCGCGTCGAAGAAGACGAAGTTGCGGTCGTGCTGCTCGCGCATCCGGTCGACCTCGCGCCGGCCGATTCCGAGCGCCGAATAGAGGCCGAAACCAACGGTACGCCGCCGCGACAGGTACGGTTCGAAGAACTGGTCGGGATAGTACTTGTACTCGTCCCACACCGCCTTCTCCGCGCGGATTCCCGAGTTCAGGATGGCGTCGGAAATGCGCTGCTTGGCCTCGCCAGTTGTGACGTAGACCTTCCACGGCTGCATGTTGGTGCCTGACGGCGCGCGCGATGCGACTTCGAGGATGTCGCGGACCGTCTGCTCGTCCAGCGGATCGGGCAGGAACGCGCGCACGGAGCGCCGCGATGTAATCGCTTCGTCAACGATGGCGGCGTCGTCGCCCGCGGCGTTTTTCTTGTCCTGCATCAGCATGGCCGATTCCGGATCCCGGTTACATGATGGCACGGGTACGACTTTGGTCGAGCGCAGCCTTTGCACCAGCGTCGAGTTCGCCGCAAGAGTTTCTTGACGCCGATGAAAAGCGCCTTGCGTTTTTCACGAGACTGTCGCAGATGAAATTACGCGGGAAATTTTCACGGGATACCATGGCGCGTCCGGCGGTTTCGGCGATCGAGAACGGGCAGGCCCGGCAGGCTCCGCTTCTGGCGCGCGACATCCGCGCATTGCGCAAGGCACGCGGCCTGACGCTGGCGGCGATCGCGCTGAAGCTCGGCCGCTCGGTCGGCTGGGTCAGCCAGGTCGAGCGCGGCCTGTCGGTTCCGGCGCTCGCCGCCCTGCGCGCCCTGGCCGATCTCTTCGCCGTGCCGCTCAGCCTGTTCTTCGCCCACGAGGCGGCGGACGATGCCGAACGCGGCCTGATCGTGCGCGCCGGCCGGCGCCGGACCCTTGGCACAAGCGAATCGGGGCTCGTGGAGGAGCTTCTGTCACCCGACCTCGGCGGTAGTTTCGAACTGTTGCGCTCCGAATTCGCGCCTGGTGCCGCCCTGTCGACGCCGACCGCGCGGCCGACGGAGGAAGCCGGATATGTCGTGTCCGGCCGCTTCGACCTCGAGATCGACGGCGACTGGCACGAACTGGGGCCTGGTGACAGCTTCCGCTTCGCCGGCCAGCCGTTCCGCTGGCGCAATCCGGGACAGGAGCCGGCGGTCGTCATCTGGGCGGTATCGCCGCCGGTCTATTGAGGAACAAAGGGAGGTGAACATGGCCGGTCTGCCGAGCACGGCGCGCGTGGTGATCATCGGGGGCGGCGCCGTCGGCGTGTCCGCGCTCTACCACCTGGCCAGGGCCGGGTGGACCGACTGCGTGCTGCTGGAGAAGAACGAGCTGACGTCGGGCTCGACCTGGCATGCGGCGGGCAACGTGCCGACCTTCTCTTCGTCGTGGTCGTTGATGAATATGCAGCGCTATTCGACGGAACTCTACCGCGGCCTTGCCGCTGCGGTCGACTACCCGATGAACTACCATGTCACCGGCTCGATCCGCCTGGCGCACACGAAGGAGCGCATGCGCGAGTTCCAGCGCGCCAAGGGCATGGGCCGCTACCAGGGTATGGCCATCGACGTCATCGGCGCCGACGAGATCAAGGCCCGCTATCCCTTCATCGAGACGCACGACCTGCTCGGCGCGCTCTACGATCCCAATGACGGCGACATCGATCCGGCCCAGCTCACCCAGGCGCTGGCCAAGGGCGCCCGCGACATGGGCGCGAAGATCGTCCGCTTCTGCCCGGTGACGGAAGCCCGCCGCGACAACGGCGAATGGGTGCTGACGACGCCGAAAGGCGACATCCGCTGCGAATACGTCGTCAACGCGGCCGGATACCGCGCCGCCGAGGTCGGCCGGATGTTCGGCCGCGACATCCCGATGATGGTGATGAGCCACCAGTACATCCTATTCGACGAGATCCCCGAACTCGCCGCCTGGACCAGGGAAGCCGGGCGCAAGCTGCCGCTCCTGCGCGACGTCGACACCTCCTATTATCTCCGCCAGGAAAAGCACGGCATGAACCTCGGCCCCTACGAGCGCAACTGCCGGGCGCACTGGGCGAGCGACGGCGACCCGATGCCCGAGGACTTTTCCTTCCAACTCTTCCCCGACGACCTCGAGCGTCTCGAATGGTATCTCGCTGATGCGGTCGCGCGCGTGCCGATCCTCGGCACCGCCGGCCTTTCCAAGGTCATCAATGGCCCGATCCCCTACGCGCCCGACGGCAATCCGCTGCTCGGCCCGATGCCCGGCGTGCCCAACGCCTTCGAGGCCTGCGTCTTCACCTTCGGCATCGCCCAGGCCGGCGGCGCCGGCAAGGTGCTGGCCGAATGGGTGACCGAAGGCGCCACCGAATGGGACATGTGGTCCTGTGACCCGCGGCGTTTCACCGACTTCGCCGCCGCCACCGACTATACCGTCGCCAAGGGCATGGAGATCTACGGCCACGAATACGCCATCTCGTTCCCCCGCCACGCCTGGCCGGCAGGACGCAACCGCAAGCTCTCGCCGATCCACGACCGCATCGCCGCGCTCGGCGCCCAGTTCAACGCCTACAACGGCTGGGAGCGCGCCACATGGTATGCGAAGCCGGACGACGACACCTCTGAGGAAGCGACGCAGACCTTCGACCGCGACGGTCCTTGGCAGAAGCGCATCCGCGAGGAATGCCTGGCCGTCCGCGACGCCGCCGGCATTCTCGATCTGCCCGGCTTCTCCCGCTACCGCGTCGAGGGCGAAGGCGCGCGCGCCTGGCTGTCGACGCTGATCACCGGCGCCGTACCGAAACCCGGCCGCATCGGGCTCGGCTATTTCGCCGACGGTCACGGCAGGATCGTCACCGAAATGTCGATCATGGCACTCGGCGAGGACTTCTTCTTCCTCATCACGGCCTCGGTCGCCGAACTCCACGACCTCGAGTGGCTCGAGAAGCATCTGCCGCAAGGGACTCGCGTTTCGGTGAAAAACGTCACCGATGCCTTCGCCTGCCAGATCCTGAGCGGACCGAACTCCCGGGCGATTCTGGCGGACGTCACCGACGCCGACCTGTCGCAGCCCTGGCTGACCCACCAGTCGTGTAAAATCGCCGACCGCTGGTGCCAGCTCGTCCGCGTCTCCTTCGCCGGCGAGCTCGGTTGGGAAATCCACACCAAGGTCGAGGACACGGCGGCGATCTTCGACGCCGTTTGGGCGGCCGGCCAGCGCCACGGCCTGCGCCCCTTCGGCATGTTCGCGCTGGATTCGCTGCGCCTGGAAAAGGGCTATCGCGCCTGGAAGCAGGACCTTTCCACCGACTACACCATCCTCCAGGGCGGGCTGGAGCGCTTCGTCAAGTGGGACAAGCCGGCTTTCAAGGGAAAGGCGGCGCTTGCGAACGAGAAGCAGCAGGGCGTCAGGAAACGCTTCGCCACGCTGGTGATCGACAATCCCGGCCCGTGCGACGCCCCCTACATGTCGACGGTGTGGCATGACGGTACGGTCGTCGGCGAGACGCTGTCCGGCGGCTGGGGACACCGCGTCGACAGGTCTATCGCACTCGGCATGATCCGCGCCGATCTCGCCGAGCCCGGAGCGAAGGTCGAGATCGAGATCTTCGGCGAACGTTTCTCCGCGACCGTCCAGGACGATCGGCCGCTTTGGGATCCGGAGAACGCGAGATTGAAAGGCTGAGCATATGACGAACGTGATCCTCACCGACGGCGGCATGGGCCAGGAGCTGCTGCGCCGCTCCGGCGCGAAGCCCACCCCGCTGTGGTCGGCCCGAGTGCTGATTGACGAGCCGGAGTTGGTGCGCGACCTGCACGAGGACTTCATCCGCGCCGGCGCCGCCGTCATAACGATCAACTCCTACGCCGCCACACCGGAACGACTGGCGCGCGAGGGCGAGCCGGACCTGTTCGAGCCGTTGCAGCAGCGCGCCATCGACCTGGCGCAAGCTGCGCGCGACCGTGCCGGTCCCACGGCCATCGCGGGTTGCCTGCCGCCTTTGTTCGGTTCCTACCAGCCGGAACTGCGCCTGCCCTTCGACGAGACACTCGCCATCTACCGCAGGATCGTCGCGCAACAGGCCGACCGCGTCGACCTGATCCTGTGTGAGACCATGGCCTCGGCCGTGGAAGGTCTCGCTGCGGCAACCGCCGCCTGCGAGAGCGGCAAGCCGGTGTGGCTGTCCTGGACGCTGGCCGACGAGGGCGCGCCGCGGCTGAGGAGCGACGAGACGCTGGCCGCGGCCGCCGAAGCCGTCGCGCACCTGCCGCTCGCCGCCCGCATGGTCAATTGCAGCTGGCCGGAAGCGGTAGACCGCGCCCTGCCGGAACTCGCCGCGCTCGGCGGCACGGTCGGCGCCTATGCCAACGGCTTCACCGCCATCGAGGCGCTGAAGCTCGGCGGCACGGTGGAGGCGCTCGAAGCGCGCAAGGACCTGGGTCCGGACTCTTACGCCGACTTCGCGCTCGGCTGGGTGGACCAGGGCGCCGCCATCGTCGGCGGCTGCTGCGAGGTCGGGCCGCAACACATCGACCGGCTGCGCGAGCGGCTGGTCGAGGCCGGACATGAACTCGGAGCGTTCTCCCATGCCTAACCCCTCGGCCCGCATTTCCGGCATCATCCCCTCCGGCAAGGACGGCTGGGAGGTCCATTTCGAGGCCATGGGGCGCAAGCAGGCCGGCGAGGACATCATCATGCTGTCCGTCGGCGACCACGACTTCGACACGCCGTCCGAAACGGTCGAGGCCTGCGTACGCCTCGTCCGCCAGGGCTACCACCACTACACCCAACTTCCCGGCCTGCCGCGGCTGCGCGAGGCGATGGCCAGGGCCTCGACGCGCTGCACCGGCATCGCCACCCACGCCGACGAGGTGATCGCCACCCCCGGCGGTCAGGCCGCGCTGTTCGCCGCCGTTCACGCCGCGCTCGATCCCGGCGACCACGCGGTCGTCGTCGCACCTTATTATGCCACCTATCCCGGCACGTTCCGCGCTGCGGGCGCGGCCTTCACCGTGGTCGAGGCGCATGCCGAGGACGGCTTCCAGCCCGATGCGGGCGCGATCGAGGCGGCGTTGAAGTCGAACACGCGGGCGATCCTGATCAACACGCCGAACAACCCGACCGGCGCCGTCTACACGCGCGCATCGCTGAAGGCGATCGCCGACATCTGCCGGCGCCGCGACCTGTGGCTGATCTCGGACGAGGTCTACTGGACGCTGGGCGGCGGCGAGCATGTCTCGCCGCGTTCGCTGCCCGGCATGGCCGAACGCACGCTGGTCGTCAATTCCATGTCGAAGAGCCATGGCATGACCGGCTGGCGCATCGGCTGGCTGACCGGCCCGGCCGATATCGTCTCGCTGCTCATCAACCTCAACCTCGTCTCCACCTACGGCCTCACCGACTTCGTCAGCCGCGCCGCCATCGAAGCGCTGGACAACGACTGGGGCGTGGCCGAGATCGCCAGGACCTACGCGGCGCGGCGGAGAGTCTTCCTCGAGGCGGTGCGCGGCATGAACGACGTCGTCGTCCGCGGCTCGGAAGGCGGCATGTACGTCATGCTCGACATCCGCGCCATCGAGGCGGATTGCGAGAAATTCGCCTTCGCTTTCCTGCACGCCGAGAAGGTCAGCGTCATGCCGGGCTCGAGCTTCGGCGATGCCGCCGCCGGCCACATCCGCATCAGCCTGTGCCAGCCCGACGACCTGCTTCATGAGGCCGCGCACCGGCTCAAGCGTTTCGTCGGGGCCTACCGGAGGGCGGCATGAAGACGGCAATCGATTCCCGCCAAGCCGCACCCCCACCAGCCGGCGCTGCGGCGGCCCAGCCGGCAAGGGGAGGAGAACTGTAACCCATGCATCCGGTTCAAAGTGTTACCCATCCATCGGCTGGACAGGAGCCCTTGAGGCCACCGCTTGCAGGCAACGAGCCGGAGGCCCTGCAAAGCTTCCCTCCCATCGAGCTGACACCGTCTGCGCCGTCATCCTCGGGCTTGTCCCGGGAATCTGCCGCGCCCGCGCATTTTTGCGACACCCTCTCCACCGCGCCATCCCAAGCTTCCCGTCCGCTGAAGATCCTCGGGTCAAGCC
>CAYJMY010000225.1:0-7575 GCA_964371125.1 uncultured Mesorhizobium sp.
GCGACCTCACAGACCGCTGGCGCACGCCGGCCGGCGTGCTCACCTACGGCGAGCAGCGCGCCCTGGAGATCGGGCTGACCATCGCCGGCAAGGCCGACGTGCTGCTGCTCGACGAGCCGACCGCCGGCATGAGCCACGCCGAGACCGAGCGCGTCGTCGCCCTGATCCGCAAGGTCAGCGAGAAGCGTACGCTGCTGATGATCGAACACGACATGCGCGTCGTCTTCGACCTCGCCGACCGCATCTCGGTGCTGGTCTACGGCGAGGTCATCGCTTCCGACACGCCCGAGCGGATCAAGGCCAGTGCCGCCGTGCAGCAGGCCTATCTCGGCACGGAGGCCGCGTGATGCTGACCGTGCGCGACCTCCACGCCTACTATGGCAAGAGCCACATCCTGCAGGGCGTCGACCTCGATGTCGGCGAGAACGAGATCGTCAGCATCCTCGGAAGGAACGGCGTCGGCCGGTCGACGACGCTGAAGGCGATCATGGGCGATCCGCAGCCGCAGGGCACGATCACGTTCCGCGGCAAGCCGGTGGCCGGGCGCAAGCCGCACGAGATCGCCCACATGGGCATCGGCTTCGTGCCGGAGGAGCGGGCCATCTTCCCGACGCTCACCGTCGAGCAGAACCTGCTCCTCGGCATCAAGGGCGGCCGGACCGGCGGGCGCTGGGGCATCGAGGAGACCTGGCGGCTGTTCCCGCAGTTGAAGGAGCGCGCCGATGCGCCGGGCGGCGCTCTTTCGGGCGGCGAGCAGCAGATGCTGACCATCTGCCGCACGCTGATGGGAGAACCGGACCTGATCATGATCGATGAGCCGACCGAGGGGCTGGCACCGCAGATGGTTGAGCGCATCGGCGAATTGCTCAAGGAGATCGCGCGGCGCGGCATCTCCATCCTGCTCGTCGAGCAGCGGCTGGTGATCGCCATGCGCATTTCGCACCGGGTCTACGTGATGGGGCATGGGCGGATGGTGTTCGAGGGAACGCCGGCCGCCCTGACGGCGGACGACGGCGTCCGCCGCGAATGGCTGGAAGTATGAGGCCGCGAGGACGATGACAGCGGGCAGTGCAGTGCAGACGGGCGGAGCAGCGCCGGCGCCTCGGCGGGGCGGTGGCAGGAAGAACATGCTGGAGCGCGTGGTCGCCGTGGCGGCGCTCGTGCTCGCCGTCGTCTTCTCGTTCGCCATCGACGGCTTCGCCACGTTCGGAAACCTGCGCGTCGTCCTCACCAACACCGCCTCGCTGGCGATCCTGAGCTGCGGCATGGCGGTGGTCATCATTTCGCGCGGGCTGGACCTGTCGCTGATCGCCCAGATGGTCGCAGGCGCGACCATCTTCGGCATCCTGATCAGCAGCGGCGTGGCGGCGCCGGCGGCGCTCCTGGTCGCCGTCGCCGCCATGGTCGTCATCGGTTTCCTCAATGCCTGGCTGATCGCCTATGTCGAGATACCGGCAATGCTGGCGACGCTGGCATCGTCGATGTTCATGGTCGGCCTGCTGCGCTTCGCCATCCTGCGCGGCGAGTTCCTGCTTCTCCTGCCGAAGTCGGATCCGACCGTGGCCTTCCTCGCCGGGGAGATCGCGCCGGGGCTTTCGTTCTCCGTCGTGCTGATGGCGGCGACGCTCGCGGCCTGCTGGTATCTGCTCAACCGCATGTCGGCCGGGCGCGTCATCTATGCGATGGGCGACAACTTCCAGGCGGCGCGCCTCACCGGCCTGCCGGTGCGCACGACGACCATCGTCGTCTACCTGTTCGCCGGGCTGACCGCGCTGGTCGCCGGGCTGATCATGGCGGCCGCCAGCGGCGCTGTCGATTTCCGCACCGTGACCAACGGCACCCTGCTCTTCGACGTCATCCTCGTCGTCGTGCTGGGCGGCATCCCGTTGCGCGGCGGCCGCGGCGGCGTGCGCAACATCATCGTCGGCGTCGCGCTGATCGCAGTCATGCGCAACGGCATGACGCTGATGGATTTCACCACGCAGACGCAGGACATGCTCAAGGGCCTCGTCCTGCTGACCGCGATCATCACCGACAACTACCTCAATCCCAGAGATGCCGAGACCGACACGGTCGGAGATCTCTGACGATCGTATCCAACCAGGGAGGAAAGCATGTTCTACAGATTGGGAAGCAAGGTACGGACAGCGGCGGCGGGCGTGCTGATGGGGGTCAGCGCCCTCATCGGCACGAACGCCGGCGCGCTCGCCGACAACAACATCGCCGGCAAGAAGGTGATCTTCGTGCCGATCGCGATGGGCATTTCGCTGACCGAGGGCTGGGCGCGGCGCATGAGCCAGCACGCGGCGATCCACGGCTACTCGTTCGAGGTGCGCGACGCCGCCTTCAACACAGGTGTCATGGCCGAGCTGGTGGCCAAGGCGATCAGCGACAAGCCAGACGTGCTGGTGGTGCACAACCCGACGGTCCAGCTCCTTGCACGCCAGATCAAGCAGGCGGAGTCGGAAGGCATCAAGGTCCTGCAGATCAACCTGCAGTCGAACCAGCCCTCGACCGCGTTCGTCGGCGCCAACTGGGAGCGGATCGGCCGCGAGATCGCCGAGGACATCGTCAAGGAATGCGGCGCCGGCTCGGGCAAGTCGGGCAAGGTGGCGATCATCCCCGGCCAGCTCACCGCCGCCGACAGCGTCATCATGAACGACGCCGCCTTCAAGGTCTTCGAAGGCCACAAGGAGATCCAGGTCGTCTCCAACCAGGCCTCCGACTGGGAACCGGAGAAGGCCCGCCAGATCACCGCGACCGTGCTCCAGCAGCATCCCGACCTGTGCGCCATCTTCGGCCACTGGGACGTGCACACCATGGGCGCCGGCAACGCGGTCAAGGATGCCGGCAAGTCCGACTCGGTCCTCGTCTATTCGACCGGCGGCGGCGACGACGTCGCCTGCAAGGCGGTGGAGGAGAAGATCCAGCACCGCATCTGGAGCTACGACGCCGACGGCCAGGGCCGCGACGCCGGCACGATGATCGACCTGCTGCTGCAGGGCGCGGCCGCGGCAGACGGCTCGATGCTGATCGCCGAGTCGCCGCTGAAGATCATCAAGTCCGGGCCTGAGTTCGACGCCAGCCTCTGCTGGAAGATGTGACGGCTTCGCCCGTCGTAGCCGCGAAAGCGGTTCTTTCGCGGGGCTCTCCGGGGCCCCGCTTTCCTGCCCGAATGGAACATCCGCAATGGCCGCCGATATCGATCTCACCCGCCTGCCGAAGCTTTCCGTGCCGCGCTTCGTGCTTTCGCCGCGCCGTATCGCGGCCGACATATTGTCGAAGGGCTGGATCGAGAGCCTGATCCCCTTCGTCGCGCTTCTGTGCGTGGTGGCCGGCGTGCTGCTGACGATGGACGACTACTTCGCGGCCGCGAACCTGCGCAACCTGGCGCAATATGCCGCCGACGGCGGCCTGATCGTACTGGCGCTGCTCATCGTCGTGGCGGTCGGCGGCATCGACCTCTCGGTCGGCTCCAACTTCGCCATGTCGGCCTTCGTGGCGTTGTTTTGTTTCCACATTCTCGAACTGCCCGTTCCGGTGGTGCTTGTCGCAACTCTGGCGACCGGCGCGGCGATCGGCTCGGTAAACGGCTTCATCGCCGGCGTGCTCGGCTGCGGCGCGCTGCTCACCACGCTCGGCACGATGATCACGACGCGCGGCCTCTATACACTCGCCTCGCAGGCGCAACTGGTCGAGATCTCCAGCTCCGCGCGTATCGACGATCTTTGGGACTGGATCGGCTTCGAGAAGGTGCTGACGCTGCCGGTCGGCTTTTGGGTGCTGGCGATCGTAGCCGCCCTCGTCTTCGTCATGTTCCGTCAGACCCGCTTCGGCTGGCACGTGCTCGCCGTCGGCGGAAATCGCAAGGCGGCGCGCCACGGCGGCATCCGCGTCAAGTCGACGATCTTCCTCGCCTACTTGCTCGCCGGCCTGATCGTCGGGCTTTCGGGTTTCCTGTTCGCCGCGAGGCAGAACAGCGTCGGCTCTGATACCGGCATCGGCATGGAGTTCTTCGCGCTGACGGCGCTGGTCGTCGGCCTCGGCGGCTTCGTACCCGGCCGCGGCGTCGTCGTTCCGGCGCTGATCGGCTTCGCCACGATCTACATCCTCAACAACGCCATGATCAACGCCGGCTTCCGCGGCGACTTCGTCCAGCTGTCGATGGGCGCGATCATCATCGTGATCCTCGCCATCGACGTGAAGTTCCGCAAGAACCGGCACAGGCTGCTCGCCTCGACCTATCTCGACCCCGTCGCCTTCGACACGGCTGCGGTCGAAGGCATGCGCGGCCTGATGCCGGACGAGACGGCGCCGAAGCTCGCGGCGGCGGAGATCCTCGTCGCCGGCCAAGTGGACGGGCCGGAGGACGTGCTCCTCGACACGCAGGGCAACCTCTACTGCGGCAGCCGCGACGGCTATCTCTACCGCATCCCGGCGCCGCACCACGACAAGGCCGATGTGCTGGCCAAGATCGGCGGCCGCCCGCTCGGGCTGGCCCTCGACCGGGAAGGGCGCATCGTCGCCTGCGTCGCCGGCATGGGGCTGGTGCGCGTCACCATGGACGGCAAGGTCGAGCTCCTGACCGACCAGACCGAACGCAGCCTGTTCAGCGTCCAGGACGACACGACCATCCGCATGGCCGACGACCTCGACGTCGCGCCGGACGGGACGATCTACTTCACCGACGCGACCAAGCGCTACGACATCGAGAACTGGGGCCTCGACCTGCTGGAAGGCAGGCCGAACGGACGCCTACTCTCCTACGACCCGACGACGCGCAAGACGCGCACGGTGTGCGACAACCTGCTCTTCCCCAACGGCGTCTGCCTCACGCACGACGGCAATAACCTGCTGGTGGCGAGCACCTGGGACTGCTCGATCCTGGTTTTCGACCTGGCGCGGCTCTCCGACGGTCCGCGCGTCTTCCGCGGCGGCCTGCCGGGTTATCCCGACAACGTCAACCGCGCCTCGGACGGCGGTTACTGGGTGGCGCTGGCGGGCATGCGCAACCCGGTGTTCGACGAGGCGATGCGCCACCCAGGCCTGCGACGGCGCATGACCAGGCGCGTGCCGCCGACCAACTGGCTGTTTGGCAACCTCAACATCGGCGGCGTGCTGAAGGTCGATGGCAATGGCAAGATCGTCGATGCGCTGTGGGATGCGCCCGACGGGCCGCTCTACATGATCACCTCGATGCGCGAGCACGAGGGCGCGCTCTATCTCGGCGGCGTCACCAACGACAAGATCGGCCGGCTGGAGCTCGAAGGTGCTGACCGGACGTGGAACGGCCCCGGCAGCTATTGGGGGAAGGGGCGATGATGTCGCTGTTCCGCTCCCGGCGGCACCAGCCGCCGACGATGACGCTGGAAGGCGTGCTCGGCCCCAATGGTCGGCTCGACTCGGCGGCCGGCATAAAGATCGAGGCGCCCGACGCGCTCTGCGTCGCTACCGACGGCAGGCTCCTCGCCAGTTCCGGCACGCGGGTTCTGGCATTCGCCGCCTGGGGTGCCGCGCCCGAGACGTTCGCGACGTTCGACGCGCCGGTCACCGCGCTTTGCCATGGGCCGGGCGGGCTGGTCGCGTTCGGGCTTGCCGGCGGACGCCTCGCCGTTCGCGACGCCTCGGGCAAGCCGCTCGACGGCTGGACCCTACCCGCCGGCCGCATCGTCTCGGTCGTCGATTGCGCGTTCACGTCCGACAGCGAACTCGTCCTGGTCGACTGCGGCCATGGCGCCGGCGACAGTCTGCTGGCGCTGGCGGCGTGGGATGATGTGGCGCGCGGCCAGCTGGTCACGCTGCACCGCTCCGGCGAGACCCGCACTGTCGCCTCCAACCTGCACTGCCCGATGGGTCTCTGCCTCGACGGCGAGGGAGGCATGCTCGTCTCGCTACTCGAGCGGGCCTCGATCGTCGACGCAACCGGCACGGTCCGCCAGGCCGGCTATCCCGGCTATCTCGGCCGGCTGCGGCGCACCTCCGGCGGTTTCGCGCTCGCCTGCCTTTCGCGCCGCGACCCCCTCATCGAGTTCCTGAAGACCGAGCGCGCTTTCGTCGCCGAGATGAAGGCGAAGATTGCGCCGCGCCACTGGATTGCGCCGCGCGCCACTCCGGAATTCAGCCACGACTTCCCGATCGAGCTCGGTGCGACGCGCCTCTACGGCGAGGTGAAGCCTTGGGCGCCGTCCTTCTCCTACGGGCTGCTGATCGAGACGGACGCCGGACTGATGCCGGTCGGCTCGGCACAGTCGCGCGCGAACGGCCAGCGCCACGCGATCTGCGACGTCGCGGTCTGGAACGGCGACCTGATCGCCGTCAGCAAGGCGAGCGGCGAGATCCTCAATCTCGGAGCGGCGGCATGAGCGAGAAGTCCTCGACCCCGATCGTCAGCCTCGAGAACGCGACCAAGACCTATGGCGGTATCGCGGCGCTGGCCGAGACGAGCTTCGAGCTCTATCCCGGCGAGATCCACGCGCTGGTTGGCGAGAACGGCGCCGGCAAGTCGACGCTGTGCAAGCTCATCGCCGGCGTCATCGCGCCGACGGAAGGTGTGCTGCGCGTCGACGGCGAGGCGGTCGTCTTCCCGGCGCCGAAGGACGCCAGTGCGCGCGGCATCTCGATGGTATACCAGGAGACCAGCCTGGTGCCTCAGCTGACCGTGGCGCAGAACATCGTGCTCGGCCGCGAACGGGCGTTCAACTCGGTGCGCAAGGTGCGCAGCGAGGCAAGGCAGGTGCTGCAGCGGCTGAACTTCAAGGTCGACCCCTCGCAGCTTGCGGGCTCGCTCTCGGCGGCCAAGCGGCAGATGGTGGAGATCGCCCGCGCCGTGCTCAACGAGGCGCGCGTCATCATCCTCGACGAGCCGACGGCCGCACTGACGCCGGAGGAGACCGACCATCTCTTCGACCTGATGAAGTCGCTGAAGCTTAGCGGCGTGGCGATGATCTTCATCTCCCATGCGCTGGAGGAAGCGCTGAACCACGCCGACCGCATCTCGGTGCTGCGCAACGGGCGCATGACGGTGACCGGACCGGCGTTGGACTTCGACCGCGCCCGGCTGATCCGCCACATGATCGGCGACGAGCCGAAGGAGGAGGGCGCCCGGCCCGACGCGGCGCGCGCGGCGCGTTCGGCCCTGCCGGTGTTGCGGGTGGAAAACATCCGCATGGGCTCGATGGTCAACAACATGTCATTCTCGGTGTTTCCCGGCGAGATCACCGGCATCGCCGGCCTGATCGGGTCGGGGCGCAGCGAGGTCGCCAAGGTGATCATGGGCCACACCAAGCGCAATTTCGGCGGCGGCCGCATCTGGCTCGACGGTCGCGAGGTGCGCTATTCGCTGCCGGCGCAGGCGGTCGCCGACGGCATCGCCTATGTCAGCGAAGACCGCAAGCTCGACGGCTTCTTCGACACGCTGAGCGTATCCGACAACATCGGCCTCGGCTGGCTGGCCAAGTTCGGCCGGCGCACGGTGCTCGCGCCGCTCTCGCACATGCGCAGGATCGCGCACGAATGGGAAAGGCGGCTGACCATCCGCCGCATAGGCGCCAACCAGCCGGTGCTGCACCTGTCGGG
>CAYJMY010000226.1:0-225 GCA_964371125.1 uncultured Mesorhizobium sp.
GCGGCCCCTGAATCCCGTATCCGCCGCCGGCCGCACCTTCACGACGACCTTCTGGGGCACCGCCTGGTGCAACAATCTCGAGCGTTACAGCGACTTCATCAACCGCCTGCCGCGGGCCCGCACCTACCTGCGCGCCGGGGCGGTCATCGACCTGCAGGTCGAACCCGGCCGGGTCACCGCCCTGGTCAGCGGGACCGCCGTCTACCGGGTGACCGTGGAGATCGA
>CAYJMY010000226.1:235-7552 GCA_964371125.1 uncultured Mesorhizobium sp.
GGTCGATCCTCCGCGACTGCGGCGGCGCCGTCGATTCGATGGTGGAGCTCCTGCAGGGCCACCTGTCCGGCACCGTCATGGACCGGATCTGCCGCGAGAAGGGCGGCCTGTTCCCGTCCCCCCAGGAGATCTCCTGCAACTGCACCTGCCCCGACTGGGCCGCCATGTGCAAGCACGTGGCCGCCGCCCTGTACGGGGTCGGGGTGCGGCTGGACAGCGAGCCCGGCCTGCTGTTCAAGCTCCGCGGCGTCGACCCCGGCGACCTGATCGCCCACGCCGAGGCCAAGCTGGTCGACGGGACCGGCGCCTGCAGCTCGCAGCGCGTGTTGAAGGGCGACGACCTTTCGGAGCTGTTCGGAGTGGACATCCTCCAGGTGGATCCCCCGGCCGATCCGGCTGAACAGTCGGGCCCGGCGACCGACTCGGGCCCCGGCGAAACGCCGGTCACGGCGGGGCAGGCGCGCCTGCGCGAACTCGAATCCCGCCGGCGGGCGCTGGAGGCGCTCGATCTGGTCGGACTGACGGGCCGCGAGGACCACACGCCGGCCGAACTCTCCGGCGGACAGCAGCAGCGCGTCGCCATTGCCCGCGCCATCGTCACCCGGCCGATGTTGCTCGTCGCCGACGAGCCGACGGGCAACCTCGATTCGGCGCGCAGCCACGAAATCATGGAACTGCTCGTCGGCCTCAACCGCGACACCGGCCTCACTGTCGCCATGGTCACGCACGAAGCGGATATTGCCGCCTATGCCCGGCGCACGCTGCGCTTCGTCGACGGGCAGGTGGAGGACGACGGCCTCGCCGAGGAGGCCGCCTGATGCTCTACGAGACGGTGAAGCTCGCCCTCGGCTCGGTGCGCCGCAACGCTCTGCGCTCGGTGTTGACCCTGCTCGGCATCGTCATCGGCGTCGCCGCCGTGATCGCCATGATCACGATCGGCAGCGGCACCACGGAGAAGGTGAAGTCCGACATCTCCAAGCTCGGCAGCAACCTGCTCGTGGTACGCGCCGGACGGCCGCCGCAGCCGGGTTCGCCGCCCTCGCAGGTGACGCGCGAACTCGGCGCCAGGGACGTCGAGGCGCTGGCCCTCCATCTCGAAGGCGCCCGCGCCGTCTCCGCCGCCTCGCAAAAGCAGGTGCGCGTCGTCTACGGCACCGAAAGCCTGTCGGTCGCCGTCACCGGCACGGATACCGCCTATTTCGACGCCCGCGACTGGAAGGTTGTGTCGGGACGCGCTTTCGGCGAGTCGGAGGTGCGCAGCGGCACCGGCGTCTGCCTGGTCGGCGAGACGGTGCGCCAGCAGTTCTTCGGGGCGGGCGATCCCGACGGCGCCATAATCCGCGTCGGCAAGATGAGCTGCCGCGTGATCGGCCTGCTCGAGCCGAAGGGTTTTTCCGGCTTCGGCCAGGACCAGGACAATGTCGTGCTGGTGCCGCTCGCCGCCTTCCAGCGCCGCATCGCCGGCAACCGCGACATCGACACGATCTATGTCGCCGCCGACGACGCGACGCCGACCTCGGTGCTGCAGGAGCGCATGGAGGACATCCTGCGCGATGTCCGCCGCATCCCGCCCGACCGCGAGGACGATTTTTCCGTGCGCGACATGACCCAGGTCGCCGATGCCATGGCCAGCGCCACCTCGGTGATGACCGGCATGCTCGGCGCGGTGGCGGCGGTCAGCCTGCTGGTCGGCGGCATCGGCATCATGAACATCATGCTGGTCTCGGTCACCGAGCGGACGCGCGAGATCGGCATACGGCTCGCCATCGGCGCCCATGAACAGCACATCCTCATCCAGTTCCTGGTCGAGGCGACCGTCTTGTCGTTGTTCGGCGGCCTGATCGGCATCGCGCTCGGCCTGTCGCTCGCCGGCCTCGCCGCCGTGACGCTGTCGATACCGTTCAGCCCGAGCCTGGCGGTCATCGCGCTCGCCGTCGGTTTCTCGGCGCTGATCGGCATGATCTTCGGTTTCTTCCCGGCGCTGCGCGGCGCCCGCCTCGACCCTATCGTGGCGCTGCGGCACGAGTGAGGCCCACCGCTGACCGGCTTGATCAACCGGGATAGACCGCCGCGACCATGGCCTTGATGGCGTCGTTCACCCTTTCCCAATCGGCGTCGCTCGTCAGGGGCAATCCGGCGAATTGGCCGGCCGCCGCCCCACCCAGCACCAAGAGCTGGATGCCGGCGAGAAGCACCGCGTTTGTGGCGGCGACGTCGACGCTCGCCGACGGCTTGAGCGCGCCACGGCTCGCCGCAACCCATTCCGTCATGGCCTTCGAACGGGCCAGCGTCAGCCGCTGCACCAGATCCGAGGGATCGGCGATCTCCCAGGCGACAATCTTCTGCAGGAGCCGGTCGTTCCTCAGTACCTCTAGGAAACCCAACATCATGTGCTCGACGAATTCACGATAGCTCGCGGGCCGCCCGCGCGAGGCCAGCGGCTGCAACCGATTGCGCAGATCCTCGGCGATCCCTGCCCCGATGGCGTCCACGAGTCCCTCGAGGCCGCCGAAATAGCGGTAGATTAGTTGCTTGTCGCAGCCCGCACGCCGCGCCACGGCGTTCACGCCGAATCCCTGGAATCCGCCTTCGGCGAGCACTTCGCGCGCCGCAGCGACGAGACCCTCCTCGGTCGCCGCCCGGTCGCGCGGACGCGGAACATCGTCAGCCTGCTTCATCGCGGATTCCCCAGCCTCCCGTTCGTCGGGCACATAGTCACTTGCCGGTGAGTTGTCATCCCGGGATCCGGCGGCATGCCCCCCGCATTCGCCTGAAAAAATCTCGCGAGGTCTCAATTGTATATGTCACCACTTGGTGATATTGGCGATATCACCGGTCGGAGACATCGTGTTTCCGGCCCGCTCCCGAGGATCCGGAGATGAACACCGCAGCTCCCCGCTCGCGCGCCCTTGGCGTTGCCGCGATCGCCTTCGCCATAGCCTCCAACATCCCCTTCGCTACGCTTTCGGCCATCTTCGAATATCCGGACGTGCTCAGGCGTCCGGCAGGCGAGGTGTTGACCATGTTCCATGCCGGCGGCGCGCCGCTGATCCTGACCTGGCATGCCTTCGCCGTTGCCGCCGTCCTGCTCGTCCCGCTCTCGATGGGGCTCAGCCTCGACCGCCAACGCATCGCCGCGAGCCCTGCGCTCGCCGTCGGCGCCGCGGTCGCCGGCAGCCTTGCCGGCCTCGTCCAGGCGATCGGCCTGTGGCGCTGGGTCTTCGTCGTCCCGTCCCTCGCCTCGACCCACGCCAATCCGAACGCGACCGAATCCGCGCGCATCGCCGCGGAAGAATCATTCCGGCTGATCAACCTCTACGGAGGCGTGGCCATCGGCGAGCACCTCGGCCAGATCCTGACCGCGCTGTTCGTGCTCTCTCTCTCGCTGTTGCAGTACAGGGAGGGCAGCCGTGTCACCGCGATCATCGGCTTCGTCGCCGCGGCCGCCATCGCCGTCGGCACCAACGAAGGCCTGGCGATTGCGCTGGGTCGTTCCGGAGACGCCTTCGGCCTCGTCACCATCGCCGGATTCCTGACGCTTACGGCTTGGCTGATATCGACCGGGGTCGTCATGCTGCGTTCCGCAACGTCTGCCCTTGCGCCCCGCACGAACTGACCGTCGCGCATTTGAATCCGACGCGCGATACCATCCTCGATGCTATCGGCGCTCCGCCAAGATTGAAGCGCGGCGCGCGGCCGTCATCACGGTCAGGCCCGGCTCGACGACCTGGAAGATCGCCACCGCATCGGCCGCGCCAAGGATGATCGGCCAAGCGTCGGCACCGTGGAACCCGCGCGCGCGTCAGGGCAGCGCCGGCGCGAAATGGGCTCCGAGGAAGTAGGGCCAGACGATGAGGGCAAGCAGGCCCCACCAGAAGCCGAGGTTCAGATAGCCGATGGTGAAAAGCCAGCCGGCGAACCAGACCGTGCCGAGCGAGGAATGCTGTACGATGTTGATCCTGCGTTCCATGTCAGGGCCTTCCCGTTGATGCGGCAATCTCGGCCGGCCGCGAAGGAGCGGCATTGACCGTCGTCAAGTCTGCGCCGACCTCAAGGTCTCCACGGATTGGTAAAATGCCAGTCGATCAGCGGCCGCATCTGCGGCGCCAGGCCGTCGGGAAGGCTGTCGCGGTCGCGAACGACGACCGGCCCGTCGATCTCCGGATCCGTCTCGGAAGCGACATGGAGACGGATCGCATCGGCGATATCGTTCGCCGCCGCGTCGACGAAGTATCGCCTGAAGATCACCGTACCATTGGCGATCGAGATGAAATGGAAGCGGTCCTCGCGCGGCACGGCATCGATCGACAGGCCGGTCTCCTCTCCAACCTCGCGCACCATGTTGGCGTGGAGGTCGACGCGGCCGTCCGGGAAGTCGACCGGTTCGAACGATCCGGCGGCGAAATAGACGCGGCCGGCATTGGCCGTATGCCCTCCCATGCGAACCGCCACCAGGGCGCCGTCGCGGGAAACAAGCATGGCGTGGGCGAAGGCGTGCTCGGCGGGCGCCGTCTCCCGATGCCGCCGCCAGTGCAGGAAGGTGGCGTAGCGGATGGCGTGGCAGCGTCCGGCAAGGCGGCGTCCGGAATAGGCGAGCGCCGAGAGCAGCACCACCTCGCCGTCGAAAAGCGCCGGATTGGCCGCCGTCTCGCGGCGCCAGTTCTCCTCGATCGCCGGAAGGTTGGCGCTTTCGAAAGGATGCGGGCCGTCGTCGAGGCGTACGTCGACCAGGTCGACGGGCAGGATCGTGTTGCGGGGAAGGTCGAAAGCCACGGCAGCCTCAGGCGATGTCGAGGGTGACGGCGACGGGGCAATGGTCGGACGCTTTCGGACGGTCCCAGCCGGTGCGGGGATAACGATCGACCGCCTGGCCTGGCGGGAACGGCGTGCGCCAGGGCTGGCCGCGGCGGACGATGTCGGGCACCGCCGCCGCGTTCGCCTTCGCCAGCGCCGGCGAAGCGAGCAGGTAGTCGAGCTGGCACAGGTGGCGCTCCTGCGGTCCGCGCGTATGGTAGAGGGTCCACCGGTCGATCGCCGGACGGCGCGCGACGAGGTTTTCGCAGAAGCCCTCGGCGAGCAGCACGTCGACGCTCGATTGAGCTTCCTCGACGGGCGCGAACGTGTAGTCCGGGTATCCGTCGCCGCCGATAATGACGCGCTCGCGGTAGTCGTTGAGGTCGCCGCAGATCATCCACCGTTTGCCCGCCACATGATCCTTGCCGAAGCGCGCCTCGATGATCTGCCGTACCGCCTTTGCCTCGGCGATACGGACCGGCATCGTCGCGTCGCGGCCCGAAAGCCCGTTGCGCGGGCTGCCCATCGATTTGAAATGCACCGAGTAGATCGTCAGCGGGCGGCCGCCGACCTTCACGTCGATCTCCAGGCAGTCCCGCCGGAAGATGCGCTCGAAAGGCTTGTTGCCCAGCCCGTCGAGCTCGGGCGTATGCAGGCCGAACTCCTCGTAGGTGACATGGGCGTAGCTGCTCATGCGCACGAACTCGATCGGCTCGCCCTGCCGGGTCTCCTCGCGCATCATCACGGCGACGTCGATGCCACGCACGTCGTTTCCGGTCGATGTGTACTTGTTCCGGTAGCCCTCGCCCACCATCTTGAACAGGTAGCCGTATTCGAAGGCGCGTAGCGCCTCGACGTCGTCGACCTCCTGGAGGCATATGATGTCGGAGCGGGTCTCGGCGATGGCGAGCGCCGTCAACTGGCGGGTGTCGTCGGTATGGGCGATCATGCGGGCCTGCTCGAGCAGGCGGTATTCGGCCTCGTCCTTGATCTCGAAGAGGGAGAGCGTGCGGTCCTGGTTGAGCTGATTGCGAAAGCCCGAATAGTCGAACCGGTGCATGAGGTTTTCGACATTGAACGTGGCGATGCGCAGAGACATGGACTGGAGCTTTGCCCGCATCCGCGCGCGAATGCAATGCGGCCCGGCGCAGGCCTGCCGAACCGAAACGTTCATCCGGCGTTCATGAGGTGAGCGGTACTGTGACTACCCCGGTTGGGCGGGGATTCGTGGGGTACCGGACGATTTCACGAGGAGAATGAACATGAAACATATTCTGTCGCGTCTCGGACTGATTGGCCTCGTTGCGGCCGGCGCCATGGGTGCCGGGGTGGCGGCTTCGTCGGCCCAGTGCATGCCCGGCACGACCGACTGTCCGCCGTGGTCCCAACAGATCTTTCGCGGCCACGTCGACGGCGGCCATGTCTGGCGCGACGGCCGCGACTATCGACCGGAGTGGCGCTACCATCGCGACCATCGCCGCGACTGGCGGCGTCACGTGCGGCGCGGCAAGGTGACGATCGGCATCTGGGGCGGGCCGTTTTACGACGACTACTGGTATGTCCCGCAATACCGCTACGTCGATCCGTCGCCCCGCTACCGCGTGATCCACCTCTCCGCCGCTCATATCGATTGGTGCTTTGCCCGCTACAAGACCTATCGTTTGTCGGACAACACCTACAAGCCGACGAAGCACACGAGGCGCCAGTGCATATCGCCCTATAGCTGATCGCCGGGATCGCGCGACAAAACGTCCCGGACCGGCTTTCGGGGAGTTGGTGTAACTTGCCGTTACGGCTGCGTTTCGCGCGCCCGACTCGACGATGGACATGAAGGGTCGACCGAAATGACCGTTCCGGCCGCGCGGCCAACGGATCGCGAACACCGCAAGCGTGTACTGAAACGCGCTTCGATCATCGTCGACGTCGACACGTCGGAGTTAGTCTGCTCCGTGCGCAACCAGACGACGAATGGCGCGGAGCTGCGCGTCCCGCTCGGCAGCCAGGCGCCTGACGAGTTCCTGCTTTACATCCCGCTCGACCGCGTCGCCTACAAATGCGCCGTACGCTGGCGCGAGGACGATCGCATCGGCGTCGAGTTCATGGGCACAGCGCCCAAACCGCACTGGCATTACGGCTGACGGTTCGCCGCAGCGCCGGCCGGATGGCTCAGGCTTGCCCGTCGAACTCCACGCCGACCGCGGCGGGCGAGCGCCAGCGCACATGCGCGGAACGCGCAATCCCCTCTCCGGATATCTCCAGGGCAAACGCGTTGGGTACGGCCGTCGTCTCGCCGAGCGCAAGGCGTGCGCCACGGCCGGAGAGATTGCGCACGACGCATTCCAGCGCGCCGTAACCCTTGTTGAACGACAGGCGGCCGCCCTTGAAGACGCGGTGCCTGGTCTCGCTGCGGCGGTCGGCGAACACCTCGCCGTCGAGGCCAATCGAGTTCTCGGTGATCGGGGACATGATTTCGTTCTCCTTGTCGGCATGCATGGGCAAGCGAAAGGCGTGCCAGTGCGTGCG
>CAYJMY010000227.1:0-7478 GCA_964371125.1 uncultured Mesorhizobium sp.
GCGACCTGGGACGCTATCATCATCACCCATTCGGCCTTCCGCTTCATCAGCGTGCCGTCCGCCTTCGAGAGCCAAATGATCCAGGACGAACTGGAACTCTACGAGACCCTGCTGACCAAGGTCGAGAGCGATGATCGCGTCTCCCGCAAGCGCCTCGAGCGCCTCAAGGAGGGGCTCAAGGAGCGGCTGGAGTCGCTGGCGACCCGCAAGGACGACCTTCTCACCATCTCGGAAATTGGCGTCGACCAGATCATCGTCGACGAGGCGCAGGAGTTCAGAAAACTTTCCTTCGCCACCAACATGTCGACGCTCAAGGGCATCGATCCGAACGGGTCGCAGCGGGCCTGGGACCTCTATGTGAAGTCCCGATTCATCGAGACGAAGAATCCCGGCCGGTCGCTCGTGCTCGCATCCGGCACGCCGATCACCAATACGCTGGGCGAGATGTTCTCGGTGCAGCGCTATCTTGGCTATACCGCGTTGCTGGAGCGCGGATTGCACGAGTTCGACGCCTGGGCCTCGACCTTCGGCGATGTCACCACCGAGCTCGAATTGCAGCCCAACGGCAAATACAAGCCCGTCACCCGCTTCGCCACCTTCGTCAACGTGCCCGAGCTCATCGCCATGTTCCGCTCCTTCGCGGACGTGGTTATGCCCGAGGACCTACGCGACTATGTGAAAATCCCGGCGCTATCCACTGGCGCCCGCCAGATCAGGACCTCCAAGCCTTCAGCCGCCTTCAAGCGTTACCAGACCCTGCTGGATGCTCGAATCAAGGCGATCGAACAGCGCGAGGGACCACCCCAGCCCGGCGACGACATCCTGCTGTCCGTCATCACCGATGGCCGCCATGCCGCGATCGACCTGCGCCTGGTCGATGCCGACAATGACAACGAGACGGATAACAAGCTGAACGATCTCGTCGGCAATGCTTTCTCTATCTGGCAGCAGACCGCCGACAGCTGTTATGTCCGGCCCGACGGCAAGCCGTTCGAACTCAGCGGCGCCGCGCAGATGATCTTCTCCGATCTCGGCACCCTGAATGTCGAGAAGACCCGCGGCTTCTCGGCCTATCGCTGGATACGCGACGAGCTGGTGCGTCTCGGTGTGCCGGCCTCCGAGATCGCCTTCATGCAGGATTTCAAGAAGTCCGATGCCAAGCAGCGGCTGTTCGGCGATGTGCGGGCCGGCAAGGTCCGGTTCCTGATCGGCTCCTCCGACACCATGGGCACCGGCGTCAACGCGCAGCTTCGGCTCAAGGCATTGCACCATCTCGACGTCCCCTGGCTGCCCTCGCAGATCGAGCAACGCGAGGGCCGCATCCTGCGCCAGGGCAACCAGCACGATGTCATCGACATCTTTGCCTATGCCACCGAGAGCTCGATGGATGCGCAGATGTGGCAGAATAATGAGCGCAAGGCGCGCTTCATCGCGGCGGCACTATCGGGCGACACGTCCATTCGCCGTCTCGAAGACCTCGGTGAAGGACAGGCGAACCAGTTCGCCATGGCCAAGGCCATTGCCTCGGGCGATCCGCGTCTGATGCAGAAGGCGGGCCTTGAAGCCGATATCGCCCGGCTCGAACGATTGCGCTTTGCGCATCAGGACGACCAGTTCGCCATCCGCCGGCAGATCCGCGATGCAGAGCGCGATATCGAATACTCGACGCGGCGCATTGACGAGATAGGCGAGGATCTCGACCGTCTCGTTCCCACTGCCGGCGACGCCTTCGGCATGATGGTCGGCGACGAGCGCTTCACCGAGCGCAAGCTCGCCGGGCGGGCGCTGATGAAGGAGATTCTGACCCTCGTGCAGCTTCAGCACGAAGGCGAAACCGCCATCGCCTCGATCGGCGGATTCGAACTTGAATATTCCGGACAGCGGTTCGGTCAGGATGGCTATCGCTACGCCACCATGCTGGTGCGCACCGGCGCCGAGACCGAAATCGAGCTGCCGGTCACCACCACGCCGCTCGGTGCGGTCGCCCGGCTCGAGAATGTCCTCGCCAACCTGGAGGAGGAGCAGGAGCGATATCGGCATCGCCTCGCTGACGCCGAGCGGCGCCTCGCATCCTATCGTTCGCGCGAGGGCGGTTGCTTTGCCTTTTCGGACGAGCTGGCGGGCAAGCGCCGCCAGCTTGCTGAACTCGAAAAGTCGCTCGCACAAGACGTCGATGGCACGAGATCCGATGAAGCGCGAGCGGCCTGAATATCGTCAACCCATAACTGTCGCAACCGAGAGGCTCTTATTGAAGCCAGGTTCAATGCGTTAGGCATTTTCTGGCAAGCATGCTGTCGCTCGGAGACTGTTCCCGACACGGGGTGAGCCGGAATGGCCGCACGACGGCGTTGATTGTGGGGCACCCGAACTTGCCCCTCTGACGAGGTGGCAACGCATGGATCGACCCCGTTACGGCACACACCAGCGCAGCGCCCGCAGAGTGCTTCGCCGCATCGAGAGCGATCTCGAAGCGCTGACGCCGGCAGGCGTCTGGCGTGTTCTCGTCCTCAGCATAATTGCCATTACGGGCGTGAACTTCCTCCTCCACCCGTACGGCCTCCACGTCCAGCCGCTCTACATCCTGCCGCTTTGCCTGGCGGCCTGGCGCATCGGACTCGGGGCGTGCCTCGCTATCGCGGCGATTATCGCCGGCATCGCCACAAGCGTTGCGCTCCTGGTCAATCACGAGATGATCTCGGGGCCCCTTTCCATCGTCCACTTCGTGCTGCTCACCCTGATGCTGGGTCTGGTCTCCGCCATCGTGACCAGCTTCCGCTCGCGATACGATCGTGAACGGGACGTTGCCAGTCTCGACGCCATGACCGGCGCGTTGAATCGGAAAGGCTTCCTTGCGCGCGCCGACGCCATGCTGGCGCAGGCGTCCGTCCAGCGACGCGCGCTGCTTCTCGCCTTCATCGATCTCGACGGCTTCAAAGGCGTGAATGATCGCCTCGGCCATGCCGAGGGCGATCGCGTGCTGTCGCAGTTTTCGAAAGGGGCGATGCGCGAACTGCGCCGCGTGGATTGTTTCGGCCGCCTGGGTGGCGATGAGTTCGCCGTCCTCACCCCGCTTGAGTCGGAGTCGGCCGCTGAGACGCATGTCGGTTTTATCCATCGCCGTTTCACGGATGTGCTCGCCAGCACCGGCCACGACGTCACCTGCAGCGTGGGTGCTTTGGTCATCCCGCGCGATATCGGGCGGCCGACCGCCGAATGGATCCTTGAGGCCTACCGGCTGATGTATGTCGCCAAGCGGGAAGGCCGGAACCGTGTCAGCATCGCATTGGCGGACGCATCGCCAGCGAGCCTGACCCCGTTCGTTCCACGGCACCCGCAGGCGGTCGCAGCGGGAACGCGGCGCAGCGCGATCTAGAGCCCACAGAGGGTCTCCAGCCTCCAGCCACCACCAGCCGTCTGCGCTGCGACCTCCATCCGCCAAGTTGGAGCTTGCGTGGCGGGCGATTTCCCGCGCCGGTGAAACGGCATTCCAGCAGAAGGCGGAAGAAAAACCCCAGAAAAGGAATGACCGCTCGCAGACCGGGCGGTCCGCCGACGCTGACGCTCAACCGCGCCCGTCGCAATCCCGGCCCGTCATCCTGCGCAGGGCTGAAGAAGCCCCGCTTGGCCAGCCGGGCAGGGATGCTCGGCCGCAATTGCACCGGCCCGCCCGCTCCGCGGGCCGGGGGATGTCTTCGGGAAGAAGATGAGAAAGGACCGGCGATGGGCCGCGTCCGCATCCCAAAGGAGCATCTCCATGGAACTGAAATTTGTCGATCCGCGCTCGCTCAAGGACAATCCCGACAAGGCGCGCCGCTCCAAGTCGAGCCCGCAGGCCGACGCCCTGCTGTTGGCCACGATCAAGGCTGTCGGCATCGTCGAGCCGCCGATTGTCACCGCCGGTACCGATGGCGGCAATGGCTTCGTCATCGACGAGGGCCATCGTCGCGCCAAGCAGGCGATTGCCGCCGGGCTCGAGGAAATCGCCGTTCTCGTCGTCCCCCGCGCCGAGGACGGCGGCGCCATGCGCTCGCTGGCGACGTCCATTACGCACGAGCAGCTCCATCCGGTCGATCTCTGGCGGGCCATCGAGCGTCTCGTTGCGCTTGGCTGGACCGAGGAGGCGATCGGCATTGCACTCGCCCAGTCCGTGCGGCAGATCAAGAAGCTGCGCCTCCTCGCCAATGTGCTGCCGGCAATGCTGGATCACATGGCCAAGGGCGACATGCCCGACGAGCGCCAGCTCCGCACCATCGCGGCCGCCTCGCTCGAGGAGCAGAAGGAGGTCTGGAAGGCTCACAAGCCGTCCAAGGGCGACCCGCAGGTCGATTGGTGGCGTATCGCGCAGGGTCTGGCGAAGACCCGCATGTATGCGCGCGATGCCAGCTTTGGCGACGAGCTCGCTCAGGCCTATGGCATCGCCTGGGTGGAGGACCTGTTCGCGCCGGCCGACCAGGACAGCCGCTACACCACCGACGTCGAGGCCTTCCTCGGCGCCCAGCAGGAATGGATGACGCAGAACCTGCCCAAGAAGGGCGTCATCGCCGAGTCCAACACCTATGGCGAGGTGAAGCTGCCGCCCAAGGCCGAGCGCGTCTACGGCACGCCCAAGAAGTCGGATCACACGGCGATGTATCTCGATCGCGAGGGCAAGGTGAAGACCGTCCATTTCCGCATGCCCGAAGCCAAGAAGAAGGGCAAGGGTTCGGAAGCGGGCGACGCTGCCGACGAGACGATCGTCTCCAAGCCCCGGCCGGACGTCACGCGCAAGGGCATCGAGATGATCGGTGACCTGCGCACCGACGCTCTGCATGAGGCACTGTCGCGGGCGCCGATCGAGGACGATACGCTGCTGGCGCTGCTCGTCCTTGGCTTAGCCGGACAGAATGTGCGGGTCGACTCCGGGGCCGGCGGCGATTTCCGCTTCGGCGGGCGCTTCGGCCGGCACGCCGCGACGCTGTTCGATGCCGAGGGCAAGTTCGCCTTCGACACCGATACTTTGCGCATCGCTGCCCGCGGCGCGCTGATCGATGTGCTTTCCTGCCGTGAAGGCATGAGCAAGTCGGGCCTCGTGGCACTCGTCGCCGGCAATGCGATTGGCGCCGACGGCTTCCTCGCCAATATGGGCACGGAGGACTTCCTCTCCTGCCTGTCTCGTCCGGCGCTCGAAGGTTCCTGTGCCGAAACGCCGGTGCTGCCGCGGGCGCGGGTCAAGGACACCCGCGCCGCCCTCGTCGAGCACTTCAGGGAAGGGCATTTCGTCCATCCGGCGGCGCTGTTCTCCCCCGAAGCGGCCACCCTCACCGAATGGCTGGCGAAGAACGCCGTCACCGAGGTCGAGGACGACGATGTGCGTGACGTCGAGAGCATCGAAAGCGAAGACCAGGTGGTCGATGGCGATCCTGCCGACGAGTTCGAAGATGGCTACCGCGACGCCGCCGAGTAGCGCTTCGCCTCGCTTCTTCTTTCGATCGCTCTGCCGCCGCCGGGTCCGCCCGGCGGCGGTTTCGCTTTCAGCAACTCCATGGAGGACACCATGTCCGCACACACGATCTTCGAACACGCTCCCATCGGCGCCACTGTCGCCTGGTCCGATGGAAGGCCGCGGCCGCCGGAGCGGCACCGCAAGAAGCTCGACGCCTGGACGACCAACAACAGCCAGGGCCGTCTCATCCGCAAACAGAGCGCCCGCGACATCGGCACGCTCGACCCCTATGCGAGCTTCACCCTGCACGAAGCCGACTATGGCGCCGGCGGTGTCATTGCCATCCGGGTCCACCGGACCTTCTCGCTGGGCTCCAGCCTGCGCTTCTCCATCGTCGAGCGCCCCGAGGTTGGCTCGGTGCGTGTCTTCGATCGCCCTGGTGACCACGCCGAGCTCGTTCACCTCGCGCCGCATCGCGCCGCCGCAGAGCAGTGGTTGTCGGAACACGGCTATCCTAACGCCGTGCTCGAAGAGGTCACGGCCGACGAAGCTGCCGCAGACGCCGTCGAAGGGAGGGCAGCGGCATGAGCCAGGTCCTTCAAACCTCATCCCCTTCGAAAGAGGCCCCGGATGCCTCCGGGGCCTCTTTCGCGCGCAGCGCCGACGGCATGCTGGTCGCCCTTGTCGGCGAGCATGCCTACGCCATGGCGACAGGTCGGGATGGCCGGCACTTTCTCGTTAGCGGCTGGCGTATCACCCGGCCTATGGCGGAGTGGAGCCGCTCCGACTTCTATGGCCATCTCGGTGACCTCGCCGACGAAGCCGCGTTTCGGACGAAAGTGCTCGAGCGGGCCCAGCACTTTGGAGAGAGGCTTGCGCTCGGCCGCCGCGACATTCCCGGCGGTGCGCACACCCCCTGGGGGCCTTCGCAGGGCGGCACCGTCTATGCCGAGGGCGTCATCTCCCATTCGACCGCCGGTCACGGAGGCTTCAAGCTCTCGGCCGAACGGAACCGCAAGGTGCATCCGATGCTGCGCGCGGGCGGCGGATGGTACGAAGAGGACGAGTGCTGGGCGATCGTCGCCATCACCTTCCCGCACCTCTTCACCGCGCTCGAGCGCCGCTACGCCGAGCGGACCATCAAGGACTCGTGGCCGGGCGCGTGGGAAGCGATCTTCAGCACCATCCTCCGGCCGGGCGAGTCCCGCACCAAGGACCACCGGGCTTTCGAGGGCGAGCATGCCGCCGACTGGATCGTCGTTTCAGCGATCACATCGGAGCAGCAGAAGGGCTTTGTCGAGTGCGTCGCCACGCCTGGTGGCAAACGTGGTGCCGGCACCGAGGAACGCCGTTTTCTGGTTCCGGCTGCCGAGTACGATATCGGCCGGTTCGGCTTCGTCATCGATCCCGATCGTCATGCGGCCTATGCAGGACCTTCCAGCTTCGTCGGCTGGCGGGGGAGGGGGACGCCGTGAGCCTCCCGCCCGAACTGCACCGCCAGCTCTCCCGCATTGAGGAGGCGCGTCGGCAGACGCAGCGTCAACTGGACATGGTGGATCGGCAGATCACGCGCCGCATGACCGGGCTGATCCCCGGCCTGTTGCCACGGCGGACGCATTATCGTCGCGGCAAGGCCCCCGATCCTGGCGCGTTTCTCGAGCGCTATCGGTCCCAACTCGCCGCCCTGACCGCGGAGCGGCAACCGGAAATCGACGCCCTGTCGCGCAAGCTGGCGCGGCAGGAGCAGGCGATCGCCAAACTCCATGAGCGGCACGCCCATGACGCCGGCATGAGCGAGCAGTCCCCTGATCTCCGGGGTCGGAACACGAGCGGCCGGTGATGTCGTCAGCGCCGGCCGGGGGGCAGGGACCAGCTTCGTGGCGATCGTCCTGTTCACAACACATCACAGTCGGGCGCGTGAATGGGTTGTTGGTCATCCCTGCCTGTCCTTGGATTCCCATGTCGATATCGAGGCCCGTGCCGGTCCTCTCTCGGGCTTTTTGCGGTCCTGAACCGGCGGCCGTTCGCTTCAAGGCCGCGTGCCGCGCCGCGTTGC
>CAYJMY010000228.1:0-7472 GCA_964371125.1 uncultured Mesorhizobium sp.
TTCTTCTTCCGCACCGGCCAGAACTGGGGCAACCGCGCCTATTTCCCCAAGGCCGACCCGGCGCTGGAGGCCGGCGAGGTGCTCGGCTCGTTCCTCGCGCAGTTCTACGACGACAAACCCTGCCCGCGCCTCGTCCTTCTCTCGCACGCGGTCGAAGAACAAGCCCTGCTCGCCGAAGCCCTGTCGACCCGCGCCGGGCACAAGGTCACGGTGTCGGTACCGCAGCGCGGCGAGAAGAAGGATCTTGCCGACAACGCCTTGCAGAACGCCCGCGAGGCGCTCGGCCGGCGCCTTGCGGAGACGTCGACGCAGGCGCGCCTGCTCGAGGGTCTTGCCGAGACCTTCGGCCTGCAGACGGCGCCGCAGCGCATCGAAGTCTACGACAATTCGCACATCATGGGCACCAACGCCGTCGGCGCCATGATCGTCGCCGGGCCGGAAGGCTTCGTGAAGAACCAGTACCGCAAGTTCAATATCCGCTCGACCGCGATCACGCCCGGCGACGATTTCGGCATGATGCGCGAGGTCATGGAGCGGCGTTTCTCGCGTCTGCTGAAGGAGCACGGTGCCGATGAAGGTGGCGAGGATGAGGCTGCCGGGATCCCCGCATGGCCGGACGTCATCCTCATCGACGGCGGCCAGGGCCAGATGAGCGCGGTGCGCGGCATACTTTCCGGGCTCGGCGTCGCCGAAAAGGTCGCCGCGATCGGCGTCGCCAAGGGGGCGGACCGCGACGCCGGCCGCGAGCGCTTTTTCGTCGAGGGGCGCGATTCGTTCAGCCTGCCCGTCCGCGACCCGGTGCTCTACTTCGTCCAGCGCCTGCGCGACGAGGCCCACCGCTTCGCCATCGGATCGCACCGGGCGCGGCGCAAGAAGGAGATGGTGAAGAGCCCGCTCGACGAGATCGCCGGGATCGGCCCGAGCCGCAAGCGGGCGTTGCTCATGCATTTCGGTACTGCCAAGGCCGTGAGCCGCGCGGCCATGGAGGACCTCATGCGTGTCGAAGGCATCTCGGAATCGGTCGCGCGGCTGGTATATGATCACTTTCACGATAATTGATTGGTGCTGTGGTCGCTTTCGATTGACTCCCGGGCGCCGTGCTGTTGACCCACAATATCGCTGTCTGATTTGAGTAGACGCGCACGAGCTGACGAAGACATGGCAAAACGCGCATTCAACCTGCCCAACATGCTGACTTACGGCCGCATCCTCGCGGTGCCGTTGATCGTGCTGTGCTTCTTTCTGGAAGGCCGGTTGAAATCGAGCGATTTCGCGCGCTGGTCGGCTCTGTTCATCTTCGCCGCGGCGAGCATCACGGACTATTTCGACGGCTATTTCGCCCGCGCTTGGCAGCAGACCTCGAACATCGGGCGCATGCTCGACCCTATCGCCGACAAGCTCCTGGTCGCGACCTGCCTGCTGCTCCTGGCGGCCGACACTGACCGCACCATCGCGGGCTGGTCGCTGTGGGCGGCGATCATCATCCTGTGCCGCGAAATCCTCGTCTCCGGCCTGCGCGAATACCTGGCGGGACTCAAGGTCAGCGTGCCGGTCACGCAACTCGCCAAGTGGAAGACGACGATCCAGATGCTGGCCATCGGCATGCTGCTCGCCGGCCCTGCCCTCGACAAGCTGCTGCCCTATTCGACCCAGGCCGGCATCGTGCTGCTGTGGATCTCGGCGATCGTGACGCTCTACACCGGCTACGACTATTTCCGTGCCGGGCTGAAGCACATCGTCGACGAGTAGGACAATGACGAAGCTCGTCTATTTCGCCTGGGTGCGAGAGCGGATCGGCACGGCCGAGGAGGACGTCGACCTTCCCGAGTCGGTCAAGACCGTCGCCGGCCTGCTCCTGTGGCTGAGGGACCGGGGCGAAGGTTATGCCGCGGCGCTCGAACATCCGAACGTGATCCGGGTGGCGATCGACCAGGAACACGTCGATCACGGGGCGCGGATCGCCGGCGCCCGGGAGATCGCCCTGTTTCCGCCGATGACGGGAGGCTGAGCATGGCGCCCGCGGTCGTACCGACGGTGCGGATCCAGGCGGAGGACTTCGACGCCGCCGCAGAGATCGCCCGCCTGACGACCGGGCGCGCCGAGTGCGGCGCGGTGGTGACCTTCACGGGGCTCTGCCGCGACGAGGCGGGAAAGCTGTCGGCGCTCGAACTCGAGCACTATCCCAGGATGGCGGAAGCGGAGATTCGCCGTATCTGCATGGCAGCAGCCGCGCGCTGGCCGGTAACCGGCCTGACGGTGATCCACCGCCACGGCACGATCCGCCCGGGCGAGAACATCGTCCTTGTCGTCGCCACCTCGGGCCATCGTCACGCAGCCTTCGACGCGGCCGGCTTCATCATGGATTTTCTCAAGTCCCGCGCGCCCTTCTGGAAGAAGGAACACCGGGCCGACGGCGACACCGGTCGCTGGGTGGACGCCAAGGAATCCGACGACGCGGCGCTTGCCCGATGGGACCGGGGCCGGGCGCCCTGACCGGCTATTGCCGTGCAACTCGCCCTTCGCTGGAAAGCCGGTATTAACGACGTCCGCACATCCCCGTAAGCGTTTAGACTTTCCGCAGGCGCGCTAGCGTACGTTCTGCCGTGACGAAATTGAGCCGTGCCGCAGAGTCATGTCATCTATCCATGCTACGCTGATAGCCCTGGGAACCAGCAAGGATTGGCTAGTTGCGGCGAACTTCATCCTTTCGGTGCTCCTGGCGTTGTGGATGCTGCGTTACCGCAATTTGTATATCGAATCGCGCGATTCCCAGGCGAACTATCACGACCTGATCGACAACCTTTCGGAAGGCGTCTACCGCTCCTCCCTCGACGGCAGGCAGTTGAGCGCCAACAAGGCGCTCGTCAAACTGAACGGGTATTCGAGCGAGACGGAAATGCTGGCCGGCGTCTCCGACATCGGCAAGGAATGGTACGTCGAACCTGGCCGCCGCGAGGAGTTCCGCCGGCTACTCCAGCGCGACAACCGCGTCGAGGACTTCGTCTCCGAGGTCTACCGCCACAAGACCCGGGAACGCATCTGGGTCTCGGAATCGGCACGGCTGGTGCGCGACAAGCGCAACGGTAAACCGCTCTACTGCGAAGGATCGGTGCGCGAAATCACGGAAACGCTGAAGCGCCTGAACCTCGAAGCGCAGTTCCGCAAGCTGACGAGCGAACTTCCGGGTGCCCTCTTCCAATTCGTTAGCCGCAGCGGGGAAGCAACCGAGCTCGTCTACGCCAGCGCCGGGCTCGAGCGCATTACAGGCCACGCGGCGGCGGAGTTCATCGCACGGCCGACACTGTTCAGCGACATCGTCGTCAAGGCCGACATCGACGCATTCCGCGAATCGATGCAGACCGCGGCGGCGAACGGCAGCGGGTGGGACCACGAGTTCCGCATCGTCGACCGCGACGGCGGAGAAAAGTGGGTGCGGGTCACGGCGACGCCGGAGATCAGCGGCTCGACCATCACCTGGCATGGTTATCTGACTGACGTATCCATCCGCAAGCGCTACGAAATGGAGATTGAGGAACTGGCGTTCTTCGATCCCCTGACCAAGCTTCCCAACCGCCGACTTTTCCTGACGAAGATGACGCAGGCGATCACGGGGTGCGCCGCGCGCGGCGACAACGACGTCCTGCTGTTCATCGACCTCGACAACTTCAAGACGCTCAACGACACCCAGGGGCACGACACCGGCGACGCCTTCCTGATCCAGGTGGCCGAGCGGCTGCGCCGCTGCGTATCGCCGAAGGATCTCGTCGCTCGGATCGGCGGCGACGAATTCGTCATCATCATCGACGAGGCGGGGGACGATGCGGCCCGGGCGACGCGGCGCGGCATCGGCGCCGCCAATCAGGTGCTCGCCGCCTTGCACGATCCGTTCGAACTCGGCGCCCTCAACCACATCGCCTCGGCGAGCGTCGGCGTCGTCGTCTTCGACGGCGCCGAGCAGCGGCCCGACGAACTGCTCAAGCGCGCCGACATCGCCATGTACCAGGCCAAGGCCGCCGGACGGAACGGCATGGCGCTGTTCGATCCTGCGACGATGGACAGGGAATCGGAGCGCTATCGCCTGCTCAGCGACCTGCGCAAGGCATTCAAGCGCCAGGAACTCGAACTCTTTTTCCAGGTCCAGGTCGACGACACCGGCACTGCCGTCGGCGCCGAGGGACTGTTGCGCTGGAATCACCCCGAGTTCGGCATGGTCTATCCCGACCGGTTCATCCCGCTCGCCGAACAGTTCGGACTCAACGACGAACTGACGCGATACGTGCTCGACGCCGGCGTCGGCGCCCTCGCCGGCTGGCAGCGCAATCCGACAACGGCACACCTGCGCCTGTCGCTGAACGTCAGCGTCCAGTCGTTCAACACCGACGATTTCGCCGATACGCTTGCGGACATCATCGGCATCCATGGCATCGACGCCAGCAAGCTGACGCTCGAACTGACCGAACACGTGATGGCCCAGAACCACGAGCACGTCGCCGGGCGAATGGCCGACGTCAAGAAACTCGGCGTCCGCCTGTCGCTCGACGATTTCGGCACCGGCTATTCCTCGCTCGCCTACCTGAAGACGCTGCCGCTCGACGAGGTCAAGATCGACGGCGGCTTCATCGCCGATCTCGAGCACGCCGAGAGCAACAGGGCGCTGGTCAAGACGATTCTCGTCATGGCGCGCAACCTCGGCCTCAACGCAGTCGCCGAACACGTCGAGAACGTCCGTCAGGAGGCGTTCCTCAGGGCATTCGGCTGCGACTTCTTCCAGGGCTATCTCTACGGCCGCGCCATGCCGGTGGGCGATTTCCTTGCCTACGTAGTAGAAGCCCGCGGCGCCGGTCCGCGTCACCTCCAGGCAATGCGCCAGAGCGCCTGAACGCTGCGGGGAGCCTTCGGGGCGCCAGCTTGACGTACGGCTCGCTGCGCGCTCCAAATGCGCCCGTCAGAGGCCGCCATGCAACAAAACCGTTTCCGCGCCGTCCGCCTGCTGGCCATCGCGTTGCTGGCAATCGCCGAGCCTAGCGCCGCCTTCGCCGCCGCGCGCAACGCGCTGGTGATCGGCAACTCTTCGTATCGGCCCGGCTACGAACTGCGCAATCCCGTCGCCGACGCGCGCGCGGTAGCGAAAAGCCTGTCGCAATTGGGCTTCGCCGTCACCCTTGTCGAAGACACCGACCTCGCTACGGCGCAGCGCGCGCTCGACGCGTTCGTTCCCGACGCGACCGCGGGCGATGCGGCAATCATCTACTACGCCGGCCACGGCGCCATGATCGAAGGCCGCAGCTTCCTGCTTCCCGTCGACTTCTCGATGGCGTCGTTCGACGAGGTGGACAAGGAAGCCCTCGACGCGGAACGGCTGATGCAAGCCCTGTCGAGCACGCATTCCGCCTTCAAGCTCCTCATCCTCGACGCCTGCCGCAACAACCCGCTGGAGACGCGCGGGGCGGCGCCGCTGCAGCGCGAGGCCGACACGCCGCCGCCGCCGCGCACAGAAAACATGCTGATCGCCTTCTCGACGACGCAGGGCGCCACCGCGCTTGACGGCACTGGAGACCACAGTCCCTTCGCCGAGGGCCTGATCCGACACATCGGAGAAACGGAAACCGACGTCGACGGGCTGATGAAGAAGGTCTCGGCCTTCGTCCGCGACAAGACCGAAGGGCGGCAGACGGTGTGGATCGAAGGCTCGATGACCAAGGCCTTCTTCCTCGCGACATCGGCGCCGGCCGCGGGCGCGGTGACGACGCTCGCGCCTCCCCAGCCTGCAGCGAGCGTCGAGTTCGTCTTTGCCGATTCCGACAGAGTGCCGCTCACGGCGGACCGCCTCGCCGGGCTGGACGCGGCAACGCTGCGCCTTGCGCGCAACGAGATCTTCGCCCGCCGCGGCGGGCGCTTCAGCGATCCGGCCCTCGCCGCACATTTCGAGCGATATTCCTGGTACCGGCCAACGACCTTCGAGCCGACCCTCGGCGAGATCGAGCAAAAGAACGTCGAACTCATCCGCCAATACGAACTTGCCGCCAGCGCGCCGCAGGACGGCTTCATCTTCGCCGATTCGGATCGACGGCTGCTGACGCCGGAAGAAATCGAGGCGCTCGACAAGGGGCAACTCGCCCTTGCCCGCAACGAGATCTACGCGCGGCGGGGCCGCAAGTTCGTCAAGCCGGAATTCCGCGACTATTTCAGCCAGTTCTCCTGGTACAAGCCACAATTCGGCGAGGTCGAGCTGACATTCATCGAGCAGAAGAACGTCGACCTCATCAGGAAGTACGAAAAATAAGACCGCGCGCCCTCCTCCTTCTCATCGGCCTCCTCGCGTCGCCGGCCTTGGCGGCCGACCGGCCGCCGCTCTACGGCGCCGAGCCCGTCGATCTCGATGCGCATGTAGACCGGCTCGTCGCGGCCTATCCCGGAACGATCGCCGGCCGCGACGGGACGGACCTGGTACTGAACGACGGGACACGTCTGCCCTTGTCCGACGGCCGCACCGACAAGAGCTTCGATGCGCTCCTCGACGCGCCCGATATCGGCGATATGTTCGCGTTCCCCTACCCGGCCGGCGAGGCGGCGACCCCACCCGCGCTGAACCACGATCCCGGCCGGGTGCGCGTCGAGGCGCTGTTCCGCACGCTCTACGGCGACTGCCGCAAGGGCGAGGTAACGGCGAAGCTGCGCAAGGTGAAGTGGCTGCCCGGCCACGGCGGCGGCACGGTGACGATGACGGAGGCGCAAGGGGCGGCGGATGCGCTGGAGCGCGTGTCGAGGGAACTCGACGCGCTGCCCGCCTCCTTCCTCAAGTACCTCAAACCCTCGGGCGGCACTTACAACTGCAGGGTGATCGCCGGAACGGATCGCATGTCGATGCACGCCTACGGCGCGGCGATCGACATCGCCACCAAGCACACGACCTACTGGCAGTGGGTGAAGCCCGGCGCGGACGGGACCTATCGCTGGTCGAACGAAATCCCGGCCGAGATCGTCGACATCTTCGAGAAGAACGGCTTCGTCTGGGGCGGCCGCTGGTACCACTTCGACACGATGCACTTCGAGTACAGGCCGGAACTGACGGGATCGCCGAAATGAAGAATGCCGGAGCTTGCGCCCCGGCATCCTGAAAAATCAACGGCTTGCGGTCGCCTGCGGACGAAAAGAATCAGCCGACGATCTCGGTATCGGAGAACCAGTAGCGGATCTCCTGCGCCGCGGTCTCGGGCGCGTCCGAGCCGTGGACCGAGTTCTCGCCGATCGACAGCGCATGAGCCTTGCGGATGGTGCCCTCGGCGGCATTGGCCGGGTTGGTGGCGCCCATCACTTCGCGGTTCTTGGCGATGGCGTTCTCGCCCTCGAGAACCTGGACGACGGTCGGGCCCGACGACATGAACTCGGTCAGTTCCTTGAAGAAGGGGCGGGCCTTGTGGACGGCATAGAAGCCCTCGGCCTCGCGCAGGCTCATCCACACGCGCTTGGAC
>CAYJMY010000229.1:0-7461 GCA_964371125.1 uncultured Mesorhizobium sp.
GCCCTGCACGAGCTCGGCCACGCCACCGGCCATGCCTCGCGGCTCAACCGCAAGTTCGGCCAGCGCTTCGGCTCGAAGACCTATGCCTTCGAGGAATTGGTGGCGGAGATGAACGCCGCCTTCTGCTGCGCTGCCCTCGGCATCGTGCCGACCGTGCGGCATGCCGACTATCTTGCCTCTTGGCTCGAGGTGCTGCGCGAAGACAATCGCGCCATCGTGCGCGCCGCCAGTCAGGCCAGCAAGGCGGCGGACTGGCTGCTCGCCTTTCTCCCTGACGCCCAGGCTGCGTCCGGCGCCGAAGACGCCGGCGAGGCCACGATCGACAGGAGGGTGGCATGATCCTCCTCACCGACGAACTGCGCGAGCGTCTCCTCGCCAATGGACGCAACCCCGGCGCCGACCACGTGCCGGTGGTCAAGTTCTTCAACCCCCTCGGCACCGGCGTCTGGCTCGCGACCGAACTCGAACCCGCTGGCGTCATCCTCTACGGCCTCGCCGATCTGGGTTTTCCCGAGATCGGCAGCTTCTCGCTCGAGGAGCTGGCTTCGGTGCGGCTGCCGTTCGACATGGGGATCGAGTGCGACGTCCTGTTCGCGACCGACCAGCCCTTGTCGGTCTGGGCCGAAGCCGCGCATCGGGCCGGCAGTATCCGGGCGGCCGAGCGCATCGTCGCGTCCGTCGCCCGCACCCGACGCGAGATCCCGTGATGCCGACGCGGGCACAGCTTCAGGTACAACTCGAGCGCTTGGGGGCGGGCCTGGCGGCGACGCGACGGAACCTGTCCCTCCCGGAACGCCGCCTGGAGGCCCGCGCCGAGGCGGAACCATCCGGCGCCGTCCCAAGGCCCGATACTACCACCGCCGCATGTCGCGATGGCGGTGCCGACGAGTCCGAATACCGGCGCGTGCTTGACGCGATGCCCTCGGTCACCAGGCCCCGAATTCGACCGGCTCAGACGCCGCGCCGAGCGGCAGGACGCCGCAATCGAGGCCCTGCGCCGCGAGCCGCGTCAATGAAGAGCGCCCGTTCTTCTCCGTCTGCTAGCCCGCTGCGCCTCAATGCACTGACGGCCGTCCCTCGCCAGAGGGGCGGCCTTTCGCCGTGACGGCTTGGGAGGTCGGCGGGTTCGGCCGGCCGTCGCGGAGAACCACCAATGACCAATCACTCGTCCGCCGGCTTCAGCTACAGGCCCTATATCGAGTCCGCGCTCGCCACACCCGGCGGCCATCTCAGCATCGGCCGCGGCGGCTTCACTCTCTATTATGGTGAAGGCGCACGGCTTTCGGGCTACGATCTCGAAACGGTAAAGGCCGAGTGCATCGCCGCCGGCCTGCCGGTCATCGACAGCCTCGGCGTTCCCTTCGATGCCGTGCTCCATCTCGCCGTTGCCGGCCCGATGATCGCAGTCGGCCGCGACCCCGATCCCGCGCCCTGGCATGCGCTGTCCTTCGCCTCGCTCAGCGCCGTCGCCGCCGCCTATGCGGCGGCCGGCGCCGAGGTCTGGAACCTGCCGGGGATCGGCTCATGTGCTGAGCCGGCTAGCGAGAGGAGCACGTCATGAGCCGGCCGCTGCTTTCGCTCTACACGACGATGCGGGAGTTCGAAGGGCTGCACGAGCGCTACGACCGCACCCGCAGCACCAGCAAGACGGTCACGGTGGAGCGCGCGGCGCTGATCCACCTCCACATGGATCACTCCCGCCTGGTCGAGGCGCTGCGCCGGGCGGGACAGATCCAGATCCAGGACGGCGATTGATCCCAGTGGGCTCGGCTGGCGCCGGTTCTCCTGGTCGGCCCAGCGGTGCGGTCTGGGCAGCGCGAGAGGGAGAGGGGGGACGGGATTTTCGCGACGGGTCAGGAGGCCGAGAGAGGTTCCCGGCCGCCCGTCGCGGAGACTATCCCGATGGCAAACGCCAGGCAGAAGATCACCCTCAACGCCTCGCGCGATATCCCTTTCAACAAGCTGGTGCTGAGCCAGGCCAATGTCCGGCGCATCAAGAACGGGCAGTCGATCGAGGACCTCGCGGCCTCGATCACGCGGCGCGGCCTCTTGCAGAGCCTCAACGTCCGGCCTGTGCTCGACGGCGAAGGCAACGAGACCGGCATGTTCGAGGTGCCGGCCGGCGGCAGGCGCTTCAAGGCGCTCGAGCTGCTCGTCAAGCAGAAGCGCATGGCCAAGACCGAGCCCGTGCCCTGCGTGGTTACCGACGCCAACAGCGTGGTGCCGATCGAGGAGGATTCGCTCGCCGAGAATTTCCAGCGGGAGGACCTGCATCCGCTTGACCAGTTCCGCGCCTTCCAGACCCTTCACGACCAAGGAGCGAGCCACGAGGACATCGCGGCCCGCTTCTTCGTTACCGCCACCTTCGTGCAGCAGCGCCTGCGGCTCACCAAGGTCTCGCCAAAGCTGCTCGAGACTTACGAGCAGGACGGCATGAAGCTGGACCAACTCATCGCCTTCACGGTCAGCGACGACCATGCGCGCCAGGAACAGGTCTGGGAAACGCTGCAGAACTCCTGGTCGCAGGAGCCGCAGCAGATCCGGCGCATGCTGACCGAGACCACGGTGCGGGCCACTGACCGCCGCGCGCGGTTCGTCGGTGTCGACGCCTATGTCGCCGCCGGCGGCATCGTCCTGCGCGACCTGTTCGAGGCCGACAATGGCGGCTGGCTGCAGGATCCGGCCCTGCTTGACCGCCTGGTCGGCGAGAAGCTGCGCACCGCGGTCGACGCGATCGCGGCCGAGGGCTGGAAGTGGATCGTGGTCGATGTCGATCTCCCCTATGGCCATGCGCATGGGCTGCGCGAGCTCACCGGCACCCCCGCCGATCTCAACGACGACGAGCGGGCCACCCGCGAGGCCCTGCGCAAGGAGTACGACGACCTCGAAGCCGAGTACGCCGAGGCCGACGAACTGCCCGACGAGGTCGACCAGCGCCTCGGCGAGATCGAGCAGGCCCTCGAGGCCTTCGAGAGCCGCCCGATGATCTACGATCCGGCCGAACGCGCCCGCGCCGGCGTCTTCGTCAGCATCGACCGCGATGGCGACCTCGTTGTCGATCGCGCCTATGTCCGCCCCGAGGACGAAGCGGCCGAGCGGGTCGACGGCGACGGCGGCGAGGGCGATGGCGAGGACGACGCTGACACAGCTGGTGGCGATCCTGCGGTCCGCCGCACCACCATCACCATCGGCGGCCAGTCGGCCGAGCCGGAGGAGGACGACGGCGACGCCATCAAGCCGCTGCCCGAGCGTCTCGTGACCGAGCTCACCGCCTACCGCACGCTGGCGTTGCGCAATGCCGTGGCCGGCAATCCGCACGTCGCCATGACGGCGCTGCTGCACCGGCTCGTCCACGACGCCTTCGGCCAGCGCTCCTTCACCGGCTGTGTCGAAGCCTCTGTGCGGCGGGTCTATCTGACGGCGTCGCAGGCCGACCTCAAGGACAGCCCCTCGGCCAAGGCCGTCGACGAACGTCACGAGGCCTGGAAGGCCGACATTCCCTTCGGCGACGACGATGCGCTGTGGGCTTGGCTGGACACGCTCGACGACGCCAGCCGGCTGGCACTGCTCGCCCATTGCGTCAGCTACGGCGTCAACGCCCTGTTCGAGCGGCCCAACCCCTATGGCGGCAACGGCGTCAGCCAGGCCGGACTCGAGCAGCGCCTGCGCGAAGCCGACCGGTTGGCCCATGCCACAGGGCTCGACCTGGTGGATGTCGGCTGGCGGCCGACCGTCGACAACTATCTCGGCCGGGTCACCAAGGCGCGCATCCTCGAAGCGGTGCGCGAGGGCGCCGGCGAGCAGGCGGCGCAGCTCATCGACCACCTCAAGAAGCCCGAGATGGCCAAGGAGGCCGAGCGCCTGCTGGCTGATACCGGCTGGCTGCCCGAGCCGCTGCGGTTGATCGGTGATGAGGCGCCCGCCGCGCCGGCCGAGGATGAGGAGCAGGACCTGCCCGAATTCCTCGCCGGCGACGGCGACGATGGGGCGGCCGAACCCGATGACGGCGCGCCTCGGGCCGTCGCTGCCGAATAGCCCGCTTCAGCGGGGCGGCTCCGGTCGCCCCGTTCTTCCTTCACCCGCTCGGCCCGGCGTCCTGCCGGGCCATTCTGTTTTCGGAGACCATCATGTCAGCCCACATCGTCTATGACACCGCCCCGCTCGGCGCGCTGATCCGCTATTCGGACGGCGCCTCGAGACCGCCGGCGCGCTTCGCCAAGAAACTCGCCGCCTGGGAACGGCGCTACGGCCTCGGACGCCTCGTCCGCAAGGAACCGCCGCGCGAACGGCCGGCCTATTGCGCGCCCGCGGCCATCATCCTCAACGAGGGGAACTTCGCCTCCGGCAGCGTGATCCTCGTCACCGCCCTGCGCGAGCACAGCCTCGACAGCGACCTGCGCTACGAGATCGTCGAGCGGCCCGCCATCGGCATGTTCCGCGTGCTGCTGTCCGTCGGCGACAATGTCGAGCTCCTCCATCTCGCCGACAGCCGCGAGGCCGCCGAGCTGTGGCTGGCCAGGACCGGGCACGTCCGGGCCCGCCTCGATGAGGTCACCGCCGACGAGGTCGGCGCCGACGTCGTCGAAGGACGCGCGGCGGCCTGACCACGCGCCAACGCTCGCGCACCTTCAATCGTCATCAGCGCGGCCCCGCCGCCCCCAGGGGCGCCGGGGCGCGTTCTTTTTCAGGAGCAGCACGATGCCCGACTTCACCATCGAAACCACCTATCACCTGCCGGTGTTCCGGCACGTCACCTATGCGGCGGACACGCCCGAGGCCGCCTGCCGGCTCGCCATCGAGGACAATGACTGGTCCGGACAGCGCGAGGACTACGCGTCCTCCGGCGAAACCTATGTCACCGGCATCTGGGAGGGGATCGAGGCCGCCTATCGCGGGCCGGCCATTCCGGTTCCGCCGCACTTCGGGGAGACGGTGCAGCGCCAGGCCGCGCATTTCGAAGTCCTGCTCGGACTGTTGAAAATGCTGTCCAGCAACGTCCGGGCCTGTCGGCCGACGCCGGCGGGATGGCTGGGCAAGGCCGACTGGGCCATCGCGCGTGCAGAGGCGATCCTCGAAGGCGCGCGAGGTCCCGATGACGCCAAGGATGCGAGGGACGCCCCATGAGCATCCCCGACCACGCCCGCACCAACTTCCAGACGCTGCTGCGTGCAGCCGGCGACGGCAATCTCGCTTTGATGGAATGCGCCGATGCGGCAACCGGGCAGCCGCGCTACGTCATCTGTGCCGTCTGTCGGGATGGCGGCGACTACGTGTTCACGCCCTTCGGCCATCTGGCCGACGGCAATTCCTGCGACGCCTACCTGCCGCCCGATCCCGACGACCCGAACGGTTTCCTGCCCAACGGCGAACCAGGCGGCGGAACCTGATCCAGCACGCCTGACCGACAAGCGCCAGCCACACGGCCGGGCGCTTGTTTCGTTTCGGCCTCGGCGGATCCCGAGAGGCAGAGACGGGCCGGGACGGGTTTGAGCCGGCGCGGTCCAGAGAGAGCGTCGGGCCGGCTCGATCCTGTCCCGCTCTCCCGAGGCTCCCGTCATGACCCCAATCTCCGTATCCGCGGCGGCGCCCGCCGCCGCGCCGCTTCCGCTCGCCGCCGACACCGCCGCGCTCGTTGCCGCGGCCGCCGGCCTCATCCTCCCCCATCTCGAGCGCGGAGAGCGCATCGACGCCCCCATGTTGCGCGCGGCGATGGAGAGTGCCTTCGGCGCTTCCGATGCCGCCGGCGCCTGGGACTGGAAAACCGCCTACGACGCCTGCGAGGCGGCGACCGTGCTGTTCCTGCGCAAATACGGCAAGGCGCTGTTCCGCAAAGCCGCGTCTCCGGCTCTCCGGCTTTCCGCATTGTCGAAGATCGCCGGCCTTCTGCCGACGCACACGCGTCGCTCCGAAGAGGCGCAAACATTCCAGCAGTTCTCGACACCGATCCCGCTCGGCCTCGTCGCGGCGACCGCCGCCGCCATCACCCCGACCGACCGTGTGCTCGAGCCTTCGGCCGGCACCGGGCTGCTTGCCATCCTGGCCGAGATCGCCGGCAGCACGCTCGTCCTCAATGAGCTCGCCGAGATGCGCGCCGGTCTTCTCTCCTGCCTCTTCCCGGCCGTCCCTGTCACCCGCTTCGACGCCGCCCAGATCGACGATCATCTCGATCCTAATGCCGTGCCGAGCATCGTGCTGATGAACCCACCCTTCTCGGTCATGGCCAATGTCGAGGGCCGTGTCGCCGACGCGGCCTCTCGGCACATCGCCTCGGCGCTGGCACGCCTGGCTCCCGGCGGCCGGCTGGTGACCATCACCGGCGCGAATTTCGCCCCCGACAATCCGGCCTGGACTTCCGCATTCGTCCGCCTGCAGGAGCGCGGCCGCGTCGTCTTTTCCGCGGCAATAGACGGCGCCGTCTATGCCAAGCATGGCACGACCTTCCCGACGCGCCTCACGGTCTTCGACCGGATGCCGGCGGAAGATCCGAAGCTATTCCCGGCTGCTCCCTGCGTCGCCCCGGATGCAGCGACGCTCCTGCAATGGGTCGAGCAGCATGTGCCGCCACGACTGCCCGTCGACATGCCCGCAGGTATGTCGCCCGTATCGCGTCCAACTGCACCGCGCACCGTGCGCGGCTATCTTGCCCGTGCCGCGAGGACGACACCGCGGCCGTCGATCGCGGATCCCGAGGCCGTCGAGCTCGCCTATGACGTGTTCGAGTCGAAGGCCGCCGAGTGCGCCCACATCACCGACGCTATCTATGAGGACTATCGCCTTCAGGCGATCCGTATTCCCGGCTCTCAGGCGCATCCGACCCAGCTCGTGCAATCGGCGGCGATGGCCTCGGTCGCGCCGCCGAAGCCGCGCTATCGTCCCCGCCTGCCGACGAACGTGCTCGACCTGCTGTCGGAGGCGCAGCTCGAGACCGTCATCTATGCCGGCGAGGCGCACGCCGAATATCTCGCAGACGCCTGGACGGTGGATGACACTTTCGATGTCGTGAACGCCGCGCCCGAGGATACCAGGGGCGCGGTCCGTTTCCGGCAGGGCTTCATGATCGGCGACGGCACCGGCGTCGGCAAGGGCCGGGAATCCGCCGCCATCATCCTCGACAACTGGATGCGCGGGCGCAGGAAGGCGGTCTGGATCAGCAAGTCGGACAAGCTGATCGAGGATGCCCAGCGCGACTGGTCGGCGCTCGGCATGGAGCGCCTGCTGATCACGCCGCTTAGCCGCTTTCCGCAGGGCAAGCCGATCACGCTGCCGGAAGGCATCCTATTCACCACCTATGCCACGCTGCGCTCCGATGATCGCGGCGAGAAGGTTTCGCGTGTCAGGCAAATCGTCGAATGGTTGGGCTCCGATTTCGATGGAGCCATCATCTTCGACGAGGCGCACGCCATGCAGAACGCCGTCGGCGGCAAGGGCGAACGCGGCGACGCCGCTCCCTCGCAGCAGGGT
>CAYJMY010000230.1:0-7421 GCA_964371125.1 uncultured Mesorhizobium sp.
ACAGTGAATCATGCTGAAAGCCTCGCGGCGAGCGACTTCTTCAACAGCCTGCTAGGCGCCCGGCGGCGGCACGCCGTCCTTGCCGGCGCCATGTCCCGACACCGCGCTGCCGGCGTCGCCGGGCAGGGTGAGGAAGGGGAGCGCCGCGAGCGCCGTCAGCCCGCCGACGATGACGAAGGCCGTGGAGAAGGCCGACAGCCCGATCGGCTCGCCCGAGATCAGCGTCGTCGCCTCGAGGATGCCGCCGGCCACCGCCACGCCGAGCGCGATCGAGATCTGCTGCGACACCGCCGAGATCGCCGTCGCCTGGCTCATGTCGCCGGGCTCGAGGTCGGCGAACACCAACGCGTTGGACGAGGTGAAGAACAGCGAGCGCAGGAAGCCGGCGCCGATCAGCACGGCGATGATGACGCCGGCCGGCGTGTCGGGCGTGAACGCGGCATTGGCGGCGATGAAGGCGGCGCCGATGAGCGCCGAGGCGACGAGCACGGTGCGGAAGCCGCCGGAGCGCAGCGTGAACGGCGCAAGGAACTTCATGGCGATGGCGCCGATCGCCGAGGCGAAGGTGAGCATACCCGACTGGAACGGCGACATGCCGAAGCCGAGCTGGAACATCAGCGGCAGGAGGAACGGCACCGCGCCGGAGCCGATGCGGAACAGCGCGCCGCCGGCGATCGCCACGCGGAAGGTGCGGTTGGCGAAGAGGCCGAGATTGAGCAGCGGGCGGGCCGTGCGCCGCGCGTGTGCCCGGTAGAGGAACGCGGCGGCAATGCCGGCGGCCAGCGTGGCGAAGCCGACGGCCGGCGGCAGCGCCGGCAGGCTGATCACGGAGAGGCCGAAGACGACGCCGGAGGCGGCGATTGCCGAGAGCGCGAAACCGGTCGCGTCGATGCTGCCACCGGCCGCCGGCTCGATCTCGGGCAGCAGCCGCCCGGCGAGCAGGATACCGGCCACGCCGATCGGCACGTTGACCAGGAATATCCAGTGCCAGGTGAAGAAGGTGGTGATGAAGCCGCCCACCGGCGGCCCGACCAGCGGGCCGATGAGGCCGGGGACCGTCAGCCATGCCATGGCCGAGACGAGGTCGCGTTTCGGCGTGGTGCGCACCAGCACGAGCCGCGCCACCGGCGTCATCATCGCGCCGCCCATGCCCTGCAGGAAGCGCGCCACCACGAAGGCGCCGAGCGAGCCGGAGGCGGCGCAGGCGACCGAGCCGAGCACGAATACGGCGATCGCCCAGCGGAACAGCCGCCGCGGGCCGAAGCGGTCGGCCATCCACGAGCTGACGGGGATGAAGATCGCCACCGAGACGAGATAGGCGGTCAGCGCCAGTTTCAGCGCCACCGGGCTGGTGCCGATGTCGGTGGCGATCGCCGGCAGCGCCGTCGAGATGACGGTCGAATCCATCTGCTCCATGAAGAGCGCGACCGCGAGCACGAGCGGGACGATGCGGTTCACGGGAATCTCGGCATCCGGTGGGCGCCGCCGTTGCGGCGAGGGGGTCGGCAGCGAATAGGCCTGGTCCCCGCGGCCGTCAACGTCCGCCGCGCCGCCGGCCGGCGAAATCTGCGCGCCGCCGCCAGCCCTCGCTTTTCATCGCCGGCCGGACGTGTTACCAGCCGGCGCCAATCATGAACGGACGACTTTCGAGTCGGGGTGCGGGCAATCGCGTCGGCGCCCCCTCGTCTCACATTCAGGGATCGGCCATGGCGAAAATCATCGAATCCTCGACCGGGGCTCTCGCCCTGACCTTCGACGACGTGCTGCTGCAGCCCGGTCATTCGGAAGTGATGCCGGGGCAGACCGACATCCGCACCGTCATCGCCGGCGATATCGATCTCAACGTGCCGATCCTGTCGGCGGCCATGGACACGGTGACCGAATCGCGGCTCGCCATCGCCATGGCGCAGGCCGGCGGCATCGGCGTCATCCATCGCAACCTGTCGCCGTCCGAGCAGGCCGAGGAGGTCCGCCAGGTCAAGAAGTTCGAAAGCGGCATGGTGGTCAACCCGGTGACCATCGGCCCCGAGGCAACGCTGGCCGATGCCCGCGCCCTGATGCGCGCCCACGGCATCTCCGGCATCCCGGTCGTCGAGAACGGCGGCGCCGGCGGCCAGAAGACCGGTCGCCTGGTCGGCATCCTCACCAACCGCGACGTCCGCTTCGCCTCCGACCCGGCGCAGAAGGTCCACGAGCTGATGACCAAGGAGCGCCTGGTCACGGTCAGCGAGAGCGTCGACCAGTCCGAGGCCAAGCGGCTCCTGCACAGCCACCGCATCGAGAAGCTGCTCGTCGTCGATCCGGAAGGCAACTGCGTCGGTCTGATCACGGTCAAGGACATCGAGAAGTCGCAGCTCAATCCCCACGCCACCAAGGACGCGCAGGGCAGACTGCGGGTCGCCGCGGCGACCAGCGTCGGCGACGACGGCTTCGAGCGCGCCGAGCGACTGATCGACGCCGGCGTCGACCTGCTCGTCATCGATACCGCCCACGGCCATTCGCAGCGCGTGCTCGACGCGGTCGCCCGCGCCAAGAAGCTGTCCAACTCCGTGCGCATCATGGCCGGCAACGTGGCCACCTCGGCCGGCGCACAGGCGCTGATCGACGCCGGCGCCGACGCAGTCAAGGTCGGCATCGGCCCCGGTTCGATCTGCACAACCCGCATCGTCGCGGGCGTCGGCGTGCCGCAGCTTACGGCGATCATGGCTGCGGTCGAGACGGCTGAGAAGTCGGGCGTCTCGGTGATCGCCGACGGCGGCATCAAGTTTTCCGGCGACCTCGCCAAGGCGCTCGCCGCGGGCGCCGGCGCGGCCATGATCGGCTCGCTGCTGGCCGGCACCGACGAGAGCCCGGGCGAGGTCTACCTGCACCAGGGCCGCTCCTTCAAGGCCTACCGCGGCATGGGCTCGGTCGGCGCCATGGCGCGCGGCTCGGCCGACCGCTACTTCCAGGCGGAAGTGCGCGACACGCTGAAGCTGGTGCCCGAAGGCATCGAGGGCCAGGTGCCCTACAAGGGCCCGGTGGCCGGCGTGTTGCACCAGCTGGCCGGCGGCCTGCGCGCCGCGATGGGTTATGTCGGCGCCCGCGACCTTGCCGAGTTCCGCGAGCGCGCCACCTTCGTGCGCATCTCCAACGCCGGCCTGCGCGAGAGCCACACGCACGACGTGACGATCACGCGCGAGAGCCCGAACTATCCGGGCGGCCTGTAGGGCGGGCTGTCAGCGTAGGTCAGCCATCCGCACGCTGATCTGCGGCAGCGCCGACGGCGAAAGCGGCGTGGCCGCGGCGATCCGCTCGATGCTGCCCCACTGGCCGTCCGCATGGGGCTGGCGGTGGACCCACGTCTCGCGCGTCTCCGCCTCGACCACCCACAATTCGGAGACGCCGTGCCGGGCGTAGAGGCGCGCCTTCAGCCCGCGGTCGTAGCCGAGAGAAGAGCCCGCCACCTCGACCGCGAGGACGACGTCCGTGCCCCTCACATCCTCCGGCAGGATCGTCTTCGGATAGAGGCAGATATCCGGCTCCAAAAAGGTGCGCTCGTCGAGATAGAGCGACGTGGAAACGGCCAGCCGCAGCCCCTTCGCCGCACGCTTGGCGAAAATTTGGCTGAGCGCGGCCTTGATGATCTCATGCTGGTTGCCTTTGGCCGACAGCGGCACCAACTCCCCTTCGATCAGCTCGAAGTTCTCGTCCTCGGCGATGATGCCCGCCTCGACCATGCGGCGGATTTCCTCGACCGTGAACGAGCGGCGGGGCAGTCCTTCGGCGGCGCGGGTGGCGATGACGTTCATGCCGGCATCCTTGCTTATCGGCTTTCCAGCCTAGCATGGCCGGAAGACGGTGTCTTGCGCGCCGCTTTGCCGCCGCTCGTCTCTCAGCTCGAGAAGACGGCAAGCGCCATAACGACGACGATCTCGACGACCGGGATCGCGACGTAGACGGCAAGGAAGCCGGCGATCCACATCCCGATCTTGGCCGGCCACGACGGATGCAGCGCCGCCTTCCACGCGAAAAACCCGGTCGCGACGGCCAGGCACAGTGCGACGATGCCGATGAGCGGGGACCGCGCCATCGGGATCATCTGGTCGTCGAGAAGGAGAAAGACCACGCCGACGATGATCAGCTGGGCCGTGAGGCCGAAGAGAAATGCGCGTTTCAAGCGGCGGCCTCCCAAGTCTTGTCTGTCGTCGGCGTCGGGCGACGGCTGCCGTCTGCAGGTGGCCCCGCTTTCCCGGCTTCGATGCGCGAAAATCCATCATACCGCAGACATCGTCCGTTGACCAAAGCGTCTCCGACACACCTGCCGATCCCCCGGCTCCGGCTCCGGTTTCGGTCCTTCGCGGTGGACGATCTCTCATCCCCGCTTGGCGTTCGCCGTTCCGATGCTAGTCTCGCGCCGCGCGACCGGGTCTCCCGCCCGCCGCGACGCCCCGGCACGGAGAGACCATGACCCCCACCGCGATCTTCTGGCCCATGCTCGCGCATGTGCTGCTCGTCTACATCGTCTACCTCGTGCTGGCGGTGCGCCGCCGCGCCTCGGTGCGCACCGGCGAGGCGCGCGCCGCCCAGTTCAAGCTGCGCGGCGCCGAGCCGGAGACGAGCATCACCGTCTCCAGCAATCTGATGAACCAGTTCGAGCTGCCGGTGCTGTTCCACGTGCTCTGCCTGGCGCTCTTCGCCACCGGCGGTGTCGGCATCGTCTCGCTCGCGCTGGCGTGGATCTTCATCGCCTCACGCTATGCGCACGCCTGGGTGCACCTGACCTCGAACCGCCTGCGCCTGCGCAGCCCGCTCTTCCAGTTCGGCGCGCTGGTGCTCGGCATCGCCTGGGTCTGGTTCGCGCTGCATCTCGCCGGCGCGGTCTGACGCCGGCGCCATCGCGCGCAGGATTTCCGCCAGTTCCAGGCATTCGGCGCGGCGCGGGCTGTTGCGCCGCCAGGCGAGGCAGATCGTGCGCGCCGGCATCGGCTCGGCGAAGGGCACGACGCGCACGCCGGGCAGGATCGCGCCGCTCGCCACCGCGATCTCCGGCACCAGCGTGACGCCCAGCCCGTGCGCCACCATCTGCATCAGCGTCGTCAGGCTGGTGGCGCCGTAGTTGGCCATCGCGGTCGGCTTCACCGAGCCGCACACGGCGAGCGCCTGCTCGCGCAGGCAGTGGCCTTCCTCGAGCAGCATGAGGCGCTCCAGCGCCGGGCTCTCCGGCGGCACCGGCGGGGAGACGAAGCCGGGATCGCTCGCCGGCACGGCGAGGAAGAAGCGGTCCTCGAACAGCTCCTCGGCGACGAGGCCCGAGCCGTCGACCGGCGTCGCCGCGACGAAGGCGTCGATGCGGCCGGCAAGCGTCTCCTCGACCAGCGCGCCGGTCACCGCCTCGCGCAGTTCGAGCAGCAGGGCAGGGAAGCGCTCCCGCAGTTCCGGTAGCGCCCGCGGCAGCAGGTAGGGCGCAACCGTCGGGATGATGCCCAGGCGGAAGCGACCCTCCATGGCGATCCGGCCGCGCCGCGCCGAGGCCTCGAGGTCGCGCAGTTCCTCGAGGATGCGGGCGATGCGCGGCAGCATGGCGCGCGCCTCCTCGGTCATGCGCACCGCCTTGCCGCTACGGTCGAAGAGCCGGCAGCCGAGCCTCTCTTCCATCTCGGCGACCTGCGCCGAGAGCGCCGGCTGGCTGACGCCGACGGCCTCCGCCGCGCGGCCGAAATGCAGCGTCTGCGCCAGCGCCTCGAAATACTGCATCTGGCGGATGGTGATCTTGATCATAAGAAAAAACTATCGAAACGAGCAGGAAAGGCAATTTGTTTTTATCAGTCCCTTCAGCTAGTCTGGAATCGTTCAAAACTGGCACCCCTTGGGGGTGGCGACCGGTGGCGATTGTTCTACCGGCCAGAAGGGTAAGGGAGGCGAAAGCCATGACGGAACCGACCGCGACCGCCGGAATCGGCGTCGATCGCGTTCGATCGATGGGCTGAACATCCGGGCGCGGCATCGAGGGTTCATCCGACGGGCGCAACCACACCGTTCCGGCACGTTCTGCCGATGGCCATTCCGGCCGGCGCCATGACGCGAACGGGGAGCGCTCTCCGCACCGGCTCGCCTGCGGCGAATGCCCGCACCCGACCCCTCGACAGCGGCTCACCGCCCGCCTTCGACCTGAGCGGGCCACGACGAAACCGACGAATCTGCAAGACCACTGGAGACGACAATGGACGCAAAGACTGACGAGACCGCCGGCAAATGCCCGGTCGCGCACGGGGCATCCGGGCGCACCCACCGTGACTGGTGGCCGAACCAGCTCGACCTTTCCGTGCTGCACCAGCACTCGGCGCTCTCCGACCCGATGGGGGGAGGCTTCGACTACGCCGAGGCGTTCGCCAAGCTCGACTACGAAGGCCTGAAGGCCGACCTGCGCGCCCTGATGACGGATTCGCAGGAGTGGTGGCCGGCCGATTTCGGCCACTACGGCCCGCTCTTCATCCGCATGGCCTGGCACAGCGCCGGCACCTACCGCATCGCCGACGGCCGCGGCGGCGGCGGCGAGGGCCAGCAGCGCTTCGCCCCGCTCAATTCCTGGCCGGACAACGTCAACCTCGACAAGGCCCGCCGGCTGCTCTGGCCGATCAAGCAGAAATACGGCAACGCCATCTCCTGGGCCGACCTGATGATCCTCACCGGCAACGTCGCGCTGGAATCGATGGGCTTCAAGACCTTCGGCTTCGCCGGCGGCCGTCCCGACACCTGGGAGCCGGCGCTCGACATCTACTGGGGCAAGGAAGGCGAGTGGCTCGCCGACGAGCGCTACAGCGGCGACCGCGACCTCGAGAACCCGCTGGCCGCCGTGCAGATGGGCCTCATCTACGTCAATCCGGAAGGCCCGGGCGGCAATCCCGACCCGCTGGCGTCGGCCCGCGACATCCGCGACACCTTCGCCCGCATGGCCATGGACGACGAGGAGACCGTCGCGCTCATCGCCGGCGGCCACACCTTCGGCAAGACCCACGGCGCCGGCGACGCCAAGCTCGTCGGCCCCGAGCCGGAAGCCGCCTCGATCGAGGAGCAGGGCCTCGGCTGGTCGAGCCGCTACGGTTCCGGCAAGGGTGGCGACACCATCGGCAGCGGCCTCGAAGTCACCTGGACGACGACGCCGACCCGCTGGAGCAACAACTTCTTCTGGAACCTGTTCGGCTACGAATGGGAGCTGACGAAGAGCCCGGCCGGCGCGCACCAGTGGAAGCCAAAGCACGGCATGGGCGAAGGCACCGTGCCGGACGCGCACGACGCGACGAAGCGCCACGCGCCGACCATGCTGACGTCCGACCTCGCGCTGCGCTTCGATCCCGCCTACGAGAAGATCTCTCGCCGGTTCCTCGAGAACCCGGACCAGTTCGCCGACGCCTTCGCCCGCGCCTGGTTCAAGCTGACCC
>CAYJMY010000231.1:0-7377 GCA_964371125.1 uncultured Mesorhizobium sp.
ACCACCTCCTTGTCGCCGTTGACGACGTTGAGGATGCCGGCCGGCAGGCCCGCCTCGAGGAATAGCTCGGCGATGCGCATCGGCACGCCCGGATCGCGCTCCGACGGCTTCAGAATGAAGGCGTTGCCGCAGGCGATCGCCGGGCCGATCTTCCACAGCGGGATCATGGCCGGGAAGTTGAACGGCGTGATGCCGGCGACGACGCCGAGCGGCTGGCGCATGGAATAGACGTCGATGCCAGGGCCGGCATTGTCGGTGAACTCGCCCTTCATCATGTGCGGCGCGCCGATGCAGACCTCGATCACCTCGAGGCCGCGCTGGATGTCGCCCTTGGCGTCGGCAATGGTCTTGCCGTGCTCGCGGGCCAGAAGCTCGGCCAGCGCGTCGTTCTCGCGCGCCATCAGTTCGAGGAATTTCATCAGCACGCGCACGCGGCGCTGCGGGTTCGTCGCCGCCCATCCGATCTGTGCGGCCTTGGCGTTCTCGACGGCGGCGCGAAGCTCGGCCGCCGATGCCAGCGCCACCGTGCCGCGGACGGAACCGTCCATCGGCTGCATGACGTCCTGCCTGCGCCCGCTCGTTCCGGCGACGCGCTTGCCGCCGATGAAATGCCCGTATTCGATCATGGTCGTTCTCCCAGACTGGTTGAAGCCATTTTCACGCTTCCGGGCAGGCAATGCAATGCGAGGGAAATCGCATCCGTTGTGCACGATTTGATGTCCGCACCCGTCAGGTTTATCATTTCGCGCAAAGTCGAGGTGGCCATTTCGGGGGATGCCGGGTGAACTGGGACGACGCACGCATCTTTCTCGCCGTCGCCCGCGCCGGCCAGATCCTCGGCGCCGCGCGGCGGCTCGAGCTCAACCACGCCACCGTATCGCGCCGCATTGCCGCGCTCGAGGAAGCCTTGGGGGCGAAGCTGTTCCGGCGGCATACCACGGGAAGCGAGCTGACGCCGGCCGGGCAGCGGTTCCTCGGCGTCGCCGAGCGCATGGAGGCCGACATGATCGCCGCGAGGGCCGAGCTCGCCGGCGAAGGCGGCGACGTCACCGGCGCGGTCAGGATCGGTGCGCCCGACGGCTTCGGCGTCGCCTTCCTCGCGCCGCGCCTGGGCGCGCTCACCGCGCAGCACCGCGGCCTGTCGATCCAGCTCGTGCCCGTGCCGCGGTCGTTCTCGCTGTCGCGCCGCGAGGCCGACATCGCGATCACCGTCGAGCGGCCGACCGAGGGACGCCTGGTGGCGGCGAAACTCGTCGACTATTCGCTCGGCCTCTATGCCTCGAAGGAATACGCGCGGACCAACGGCCTGCCGGTCCGGCCGTCCGACCTGTCGGCCCACCGCCTCGTCGGCTACGTGCCCGACCTGGTGATCAGCCCGTCGCTCGACTATGCCGCCGAGTTCTCGCCGTCGTGGAACGCCGGCTTCGCCGTCTCGTCGGCGCTCGGCCAGGTCGAAGCGGTGCGGGCCGACGCCGGGATCGGCATCCTCCATGCCTTCATCGCCCGCGCCGTTCCCGACCTGATCCCAGTGCCGGCGGTGGCGCCGATCCGCCGCGCCTACTGGCTCGTCTACCACGAGAGTGTCCGGCCGATGCGCCGCATCCAGACGGTTGCGGCGTTCATCGCCTCGATCGTCGAGCGGGAGCGGGTCCTGTTCGCCTGAGCGCGGGCCGCGGCGTCACGCCGCCGCAGCCATCCTGCCGCGATCGGCCGGACCGCGCGCGGCGGCAGCCGAACCCGGTTCGCGGATCGCGCGGCGGCGGTTGAGCTTGAAGCGCGACACCAGCTGAGCAAGCGCCGTCGAACGCTCGGCGAGCGTGTGGCCCATCTTCGTCGTCTCCTGCACCATCGCTGCGTTGCGCTGGGTCATCTGGTCGATGTGGTTCACCGACGTGTTGATCTGGTCGAGGCTGATCGCCTGCTCGCCGGCGGCCTGGGCGATGGCGTCGACATTCGCGTCGATGGTCGAGACGAACTCGTCGATCCGCGTCAGCGCGGTCCCAGCCTCGCCGACGAGTTCGACGCCGGACGATATCTCGCGGGTCGAGTCCGTGATGATCGTGGCGATCTCCTTGGCCGCGACCGCCGAACGGCGCGCCAGTTCGCGCACCTCCTGGGCGACGACGGCGAAGCCGCGGCCCGCCTCGCCGGCGCGGGCGGCCTCCACGCCCGCATTCAGCGCGAGCAGGTTGGTCTGGAAGGCGATCTCGTCGATGACGCTGACGATGGTGCCGATCTTGCCGGACGCGCCCTCGATGCGATGCATGCTGTCGATGGCGTCGCGCACCACGCCGCGCGATTCGGTGGCGGCGCGCTTTGCATCGCGGACGAGATCGCGGGTCTCGCGCATCTTCTCCGACGAATCGCGCACGGTGACGGTGACCTGCTCCAGCGCCGCGGAAGCTTCCTCCAACGCCGCCGCCTGTTGTTCGGTGCGCAGCGCCAGATCGTCGGCGGCCGTCTTCATGTCCGATCCGCTGGCCTGGATCCGCGCTGTCGTTTCGAGGACTTTTTCGAGCGTCTCCTGGAACGCCGCGAGGGACTCGTTGAAATCGCGGCGCAGCGGTTCGAACTGATCGGCGAACGGGTCGTCGATGGTCATGCGGATGTTGCACTCGGCGAGCCGAGACAGGCCGGCGCCGAGTTGCTCGACGACGATCGCCAGGCGGTGGGCCTCCTCCTGCTGTTCGGCCAGGCGGGCAGCCCGTTCGGCGTCGGTCCACGACCGTGTCTCGTCCGCTTCGGCCTGCAGGCGGAGATTCTCCAGCGCCGCATCGCGGAACACCACCAGCGTGCGGGCCATGTCGCCGATCTCGTCGCCGCGGTGGCCGTCCGGCGGCTCCCTGGACAGGTCACCGGCGGCGAGACGGCCCATATAGGCCGTCATCTTCGTTAGCGGATTGACTGCGCGCAGGCGCAGCGCGAGCACGCCCCCGAAGAAGACGAGGAGCGAGACCACCGAGGAAATGACGGCAATCCGCTCCAATAGAGTGCTGCGTTCGGCGGCGAACTGTTCCTGCGCTGCCAGATGGGCATTGGACATCGCGACGAGGCCGACGACCGCGTCGCGGTGCGCCTCGTAGGCTTCCTGCAGCTTGTCCATCGTCGCGTGCATACCAGTCTCGTCGCCGACCTTGGCGGCATCGGCGAACTTGCCGAGGATCATGCGCCAAACGAGATCAGCGGTCGGCAGCACTTCCATCTCCAGCTTCTCACGAAGCTCTTCCTTGAGCGGGAAGTCCTTCCAGTAGTCTCGCCGCGCGTCGTATTCGGTCTTGAGCGCCGCGATCCGCGAGAGGTTACGCTGAATCAGATCCGGATGGATCGCGGCCTCGTTGGCGAGCAGGTAGGATTCGACGAGGAACATCGGCGGCGGCAGGATGTCGGCGATGAGGTCCTTTCCGCCGACGATGTCCTTGTAGAGCGGCCCGTTCACTTTGAGCTGGGAGAGCGCGTAGCCCTGCGAGCCGATGACTGCCGCCGCACCCGCGCCGACGATGAGAGCGAAGAGGGTAAGAAGCCGTGCGATCGTTATCTTCACTTTGGTTGCCCCTGGGCGAATGCTGTCACGGCTGCTGGGCCGCGACGGGAGAAAACAAGAATGGGTTCGGGCTGTCCGTGGGGGGTGCCGGACAACGAGGACGGGCCGGACGGCTGGCCACTGAGTCCGCGCGTGGCCGCGCGGAGGGCTTGTCGCCGTCAGGACAGTTTTATGCATCCTTTGCTAATACTTGGTGAATGTTTGCGGCAGGCGAGGCGTGCGTCGGCGCCCTGCCGGCACCGGGTAAGGGCAAGGCGGGAGCGTGCCTTGACTATATTTGTATGTGATCATATTTAGACGCTTGAACCGACGGAGAACCGCCAATGCGTGAGCCCCTGCCCTTCGCAGCCGACCTGAGCGTCAAGCCCGAGGTCGTGCCTTTCTTCGACGCACCGACCAACACGATCAGCTACGTCGTGCGCGATCCCTCGTCCGACGCCTGCGCGGTCGTCGATTCGGTGATGGACATCGACTACGCGGCGGGCCGCATCACACACGACGGCGCCGACCGCATCATCGACCATATCCGGCGCAACGGCTGGCGGCTCGAATGGCTGATCGAGACCCACGTCCATGCCGACCACCTCTCGGCGGCGCCCTACATCCAGCGCGAACTCGGCGGCAGGCTCGGTATCGGCGAGAACATCACGATCGTTCAGGAAACCTTCGGCAAGATCTTCAACGAGGGAACCGAGTTCCAGCGCGACGGCAGCCAGTTCGACCGCCTGTTCAAGGACGGCGACAGCTATTCGATCGGCTCCATGACCGCCCATGTCCTGCATACGCCCGGCCACACGCCGGCCTGCATGACCCACGTCATCGGCGATGCCGCCTTCGTCGGCGACACTTTGTTCATGCCCGACGGCGGATCGGCGCGCGCCGACTTCCCTGGCGGCGATGCGCGGACGCTCTATCGGTCGATCCGGCGCGTGCTCTCACTCCCGGGCGAGACGCGCCTGTTCATGTGCCACGACTACGGGCCGAACGGCCGCGACATCAAGTGGGAGACCTCTGTCGCCGAGGAACGCGAGCACAACATCCATGTCGGCAACGGCATCGACGAAGACAGTTTCGTCGCCATGCGCGAGGCGCGCGACGCCACTCTGTCGATGCCGCGCCTGATCATCCCTTCGCTGCAGGTCAACATGCGCGCCGGCAACCTTCCTCCGGCCGACGCCTCCGGCCGCGCCTTCCTCAAAGTCCCCGTCAACACGCTCTGAAGGAGCCCCCATGATGTTTTTCCGAAGCAACAAGCCCAATATCCGCAAGATCGACGATCGCTGCTCGGTCTCCGGCCAGATCCGCGTCGAAGACGTCAAGGCCGTCGCCGATGCGGGCTTCAAGGCGATCGTCTGCTCGCGGCCCGACAACGAGCAGTCTGGCCAGCCGGCCTTCGCCGACATCGCCCGCGAGGCCAAGAAACACGGACTGGCGAGCGCGCACATCCCCGTCTCGGGCTTCCTCAGCCAGAGCCAGGCCATGCGCTTCCGCGAGACGATGGACGCCGCCAAGGGCCCCGTCCTCGTCTACTGTCTGTCCGGCGCCCGCGCCGCGAGCCTCTACTCCACCTACCGGAAATAGGCCCATGCGATGGGCGGACGGCTTGCCGATCCTGAAATGGGGTCGCGCCTACAACCGGACGCACCTTGCCAGCGACGTCGCGGCGGCGGTCATCGTGACCGTCATGCTGATCCCGCAGTCGCTCGCCTATGCGCTGCTTGCCGGCATGCCGCCGCAGGCCGGCCTCTATGCCTCGATCCTGCCGCTGATCGCCTATGCGATACTCGGCACGTCGACGTCGCTGGCGGTCGGACCGGTCGCCGTGATCTCGCTGATGACCGCCGCGGCGATCGGAAGCGTCGCGACACCCGGCACGGCCGACTACGCCGCAGCCGCAGCGGCGCTCGCGCTGATGTCGGGCGGGCTCCTCGTCCTGATGGGGTTGCTGCGCCTCGGCTTCATCGCCAACTTCCTGTCGCACCCGGTCATTTCCGGCTTCGTCACCGCCTCGGCGCTGATCATAGCGGCCGGTCAGCTGGGTCCGCTTTTCGGCATTGCCGTCAGCGGCCATGCGATGCCCCAGATCGCCGCATCGATCGTCCAGGGCATCGATGGATTGAACCCGTACACCGCCGCCGTCGGCCTGACCTCGCTCGCCGCGCTCCTCGCGCTGCGACGCTACGCCCGGCGCGGACTCGCGCGCCTGGGACTTGCAGCAAGGACCGCCGACCTCGCCGCCCGCATGGGACCGGTCGCAGTCGTCATCGTCACCACGCTCGCCGCGTGGGCGTTCGATCTCGCCGCCGAGGGCGTCGCCGTCGTCGGCGCCATCCCCCAGGGCATGCCGCGGCCGTCCCTGCCGCTGCCCGATTTCGACATGGCGCGCTCGCTCGCCATCCCGGCCGTGGCGATCTCGCTCGTCGGCTTCGTCGAATCGGTATCCGTCGCACAGACGCTCGCCGCGAAGCGCCGGGAGAGGATCGAACCGGACCGCGAACTGGTCGGGCTCGGCGCCGCCAATATCGCCTCCGCGGTCGGCGGCGGCTTCCCGGTGACCGGTGGCTTCGCGCGTTCGGTCGTCAATTTCGACGCCGGCGCGGCGACGCCCGCCGCGGGCGCCCTGACCGCGGTCGGCATCACGCTGGCCGCGCTTTTCCTGACCCCTCTTCTCGCCCAGCTTCCCAAAGCCGCATTGGCGGCGACGATCGTCGTCGCGGTGCTGTCGCTTGTCGATCTGTCGGTCCTTCGCCGCGCCTGGGTTTACTCGCCAGGGGATTTCGCGGCGGTGGCGACGACGCTCGGCGGGACGCTTCTGCTCGGGGTCGAAGTCGGCATCGGGCTGGGGGTCGGTGTCTCCGTCCTCCTTCTGCTCTATCGCGCGTCCCGGCCCCACGCCGCGATCGTCGGCCGCGTTCCCGGAACCGAGTACTATCGCAACATCCGCCGGCACGCGGTCGAGACGACGCCGGGTATCCTGTCGATCCGCGTCGACGAGAGCCTCCAGTTCGCCAATGCGCGCTTCCTGGAGGATCTGATCTACGGCGAGGTCGCGAACCGGCCGGATACCGCGCATGTGATCCTGATGTGCTCGGCGGTGAACGACATCGACCTCTCGGCGCTGGAGAGCCTGGAGGCGATCAACGAGCGGCTGCGCGACGCCGGCGTCGCCTTCAGCCTGTCGGAAGTGAAAGGCCCGGTCAGCGACAAGCTGGCGGGCAGCCAGTTCCTCGATCACCTCACCGGCAGGGTCTATCTGACCCAGCACCAGGCCGTGAGCGACCTCGCCGGCGCCGGAAGAAACGTCACCCGGCCCGGCACGCGGGTAAAATGAAAAGCGGCCGTCGACGCGCGACGGCCGCTTTCAAAGTGCGATGGCGGGCGGCCAGGCCGCCCTGCGGCAATCAGGCGAAGGTCCTGGCGAAGGCGACGGCGGTGTCGGCCATGCGATTGGAGAAGCCCCACTCGTTGTCGTACCAGGACAGCACCGAGACGAAGTCGCCGCCCATCACCTTGGTCTGGTCGAGCGCCATGGTCGAGGAATGCGGATCGTGGTTGAAGTCGATCGACACGTTCGGGTGATGGGTGACGCCGAGGATACCCTTCAGCTTGCCGTTCGCGGCGGCGATGACCGCGTCGTTGATCTCCTGCACCGTCGTGGCGCGCTTGGCGATGAACTTCAGGTCGACGACCGAGACGTTCGGGGTCGGCACGCGGATCGAGATGCCGTCGAGCTTGCCCTTCAGGTCCGGCAGCACGAGGCCGATGGCCTTGGCGGCGCCGGTCGAGGTCGGGATCTGCGACAGGGCGGCCGCGCGGGCGCGGTACAGGTCCTTGTG
>CAYJMY010000232.1:0-7354 GCA_964371125.1 uncultured Mesorhizobium sp.
ACACCTACCTCTATCCGCACGAGGGCTCGGTCCACACCGAGGACGTCGGGCCGAGGAACGTCTACAACGCCCCCGACATGGCGGCCGAATGCGCGGCGATCTACGTCGAGCAGGGCTTCACCGCCGTCAAGCTCGACCCGGCTGGCCCCTATACCGCCTTCGACGGCCACCAGCCGCGGCTGGTCGACATCGACCTGTCGGCGCGCATGATGAAGGCGATCCGCGAAGCGGTGGGGACGAAGGCCGACATCCTGTTCGGCACGCACGGCCAGTTCACCGCGTCGGGCGCGCTGCGCCTGGCAAAGGCGATCGAGCCCTACGACCCGCTCTGGTTCGAGGAGCCGGTGCCGCCCGACATGCCCGAGGTGATGGCCCAGGTCGCCCGCGGCACCTCGATCCCGATCGCCACCGGCGAGCGGCTGACGACCAAATGGGAGTTCGCCCGCATCATCGAGAACCGCGCCGCGACGATCCTGCAGCCCGACCTCGGCCGCTCCGGCGGCATCCTCGAGACGAAGAAAATCGCGGCGATGGCCGAGGCCTACCACATCCAGGTGGCGCCGCACTGCTACTGCGGCCCGATCGTCGGCGCCGCCAACATCCAGCTCGCGGCGACGCTGCCCAACTTCCTCATCCTCGAATCGCTGAAGCAGTGGGACGGTTTCCACGCGCAACTGCTGAAGAAGAAGATCGAGTGGCAGGACGGCAACGTCATCCCGTCGAAGGAGCCGGGGCTGGGCGTCGAACTCGACGAGGCGGTCTGCGAGGCGCATCCCTACAGCGGATCGGCGCTGCACCTGCACATGGCACCGGATCCGCTGTTTCCCTGAAACAGAGGGTATTTCATAGGCTTAGGCCGGCGTTCGGAATCGCTGTCCGAGAAACCTGAATCAGGCCGGAAGCGGCTTGATTCAGAACGCGAGGCGCCTCGTCCGGCGCTTGAACGGAACGGCCGCCCAAGACGCCGGCCGGCCCACGTGTCTCAGCAGCGCAGCGTCAGCGCGGCCGGCAGGATCTCGAACGTCGCCGGGATGCGGCCGGGCGATTCGCCGTCGACATCGAGCAGCGCGCCGTTGGCGAGCGGATCGCCCAGCGGCTCGATGTCCACCTTTCGTCCGCGCAGGAATGTGCAGCTCGCCAGTTTGCGATGGGCGCCGCTGTAGACCAGGCGGATGTCCATCACCAGCGACAGCTTCGAGCGGCCGTGGATGACGACGATGTCGAGCAGGCCGTCGTCGACGAGCGCGTCGGGCGCGATCATCATGCCGCCGCCGAAAAAGCGGCCGTTCGCCACGGCGACGAGCGCGATGCGGGCCTCGAAAGGCGGCTGGTCGTCGATCGTGATGCGCACCTCCTGGAAACGGTAGCGGATGAGTTCGCGCACCGTATGCCAGAGGAACACGGCCTTGCCCGACATGCGGTCGCCGGTCTTGGCATCGTTGACGGCGCGGGCCGTCGGCCCCGACACGCCGAGGCTGGAGATGTTGATGAAATAGCGGCTGGCGAGCGCACCGTGTCCGTCGACATAGTTCACGCAACCGGCGTCGATCGTGCGGGTCGTGCCCGACGCAATGCGCGCGGCAGCGGCTTCGATGTCGCCGTCGAGGCCGAAGCCGCGGGCGAAGTCTGAGCCCGTCCCAGCCGGCATGATGCCGAGCTGGCTTGCGCCGCCGGCCCGCAACAGGCCGTCGGCCACCTCGCTGATGGTTCCGTCACCGCCGGCGGCGATGACGATCTCGGCGCCTTCCAGGGCGAGCTTGTGCGCAAAGAGGCTGGCTTCGCCGACCGCCCCGGTCTCCTCGACGATCAAGTCGCCGAAATGCCGGGTCAGCGCCTCGCGCGCCGCCGGCCACACCCGACGCATCCGGCCGCTCCCGGCGACCGGATTGACCACCACCCCCACCACCATTCTTCCCCTCCCGGCGCGGCTAGCGCTCCGTCTCCCAAGGCGCAGCATCGGACGCGCCGCCTTGTCCCGCAAGCCATTCCGCGGCCCTGACGGCGACTCCGGGCCGCGACACCTCGTACCAGCGCGCCAAGCGGCGGGCGAAATCGTCGGGGAGGATTGCCATCTCCTCCTCCCGCGCATGGGCGAACCGCGCCGCCTCGCGCGCCTGCTCCCCCGGCCGCAGCGCCGGGCCTGCACGCGCCATGACCTCGGGCAGCGCCGCGCCATAGGCCGACGCCCAGGTCTCGATTTCTCCGGCCGGCCAGTAGGGATGATGAAGGCGCCATTCGGCGGCAAACGCGTCGGGCTCGCCTTCGACCGTCTCGGTCAGCACCGCGTCGGCGGTGTCGCAGGGGCGCGCGGGGCACCCGAGCATGGCGACGACGCGGTCGACGACCCGCTCGGCGATCGGGCGGACGGTCGTCCAGTCGCCGCCGCCGATGGACAGGAAACCGGCCACGCCCTCGCCCGCGTGATCGGTGAAGCTGCCCAGGCGCGCATGTGCGGCCTTCCCGTCCGGAGCGCGCGGCCGCGCGCGCACGGCGGCAAACCCGTCGATGGGGAATGCGAGGGCTTCGCGCGCCGCCGGTACGAGATCGCCGACGCGCTCGGCGAGCCACGCGACGTCGTCCGCCTCGGCAATACCGTTTGCGGGATCGTCGTCGAAGGCGTCGGTTGCCGTCCCGACAACGCTCATGCCACGCCACGGCACCACCGTCATATCGTCGCCGCGGCTTTCCGGAAACACCAGCGCATGCTCGCCGGCGATCGCCGACGTGACGATACGGATCTCGCGTGACAGCCTCGGGCGGGCGCTGCGGCCGTCGCCGAGCATCCTCGCCGCCGTCGCCTCGGACCAGGCGCCGGTCGCGTTGACGACGACAGACGACCAGGCTTCGAGCCAGACGCCGCCGATGCGGTCGAAGACGCGCGCGCCGGACAGCTTGCCGTTGAGGAGGACCAGGGCATCGCACTCGGCGTGATTGGCGACCACCGCGCCGTGAGCGACGGCGTCCTCGAGCAGCGCGAGGACGAGGCGCTCCGGCTCGTCGATCCGCCAGTCGAGGTAGACCAGCGCACCGCGCAGGGCCGGCTGGTCGACGGCCGGCTCGCGTTCCGCGGCCTCGGCCGCGCGAAGCCGTACCGCGGATCGCTCGACGACGGGCAGCGAACCAGCTCCCGCCCGGCCGTAGAGATCGACAGCCAGCCGCATCGCGGCGGTCCGAGCCAGGTTGCGGCTCGTGACCGGCACCATGCAGCGCTGCAGGGCAACCCGATGCGGCGCGATCCGGGACCATACCGCGCCCTCGGCAAGCGTCCGCCGCAGCGGGCCGAGGCCGCGCGGCAGGCGGTGGCCGACGCCGCCCACGACCAGGCGCGGCAATGCCTCGCTCGCCCCGCAGGCGAAATCGTCGCGTTCGACGAGGGCGACCGAGAGACCGCGGCGCGTCGCGTCGCGGGCTATCGACGCGCCGACCAAGCCACCGCCGATGACCAGCACGTCGAAGGATTGGCTGTCGAGAGTTCCGAGGTCGCGCTTCACGCCGTCCCCCCTGGGTCATGTCAGAGTACCGGAGACGGCGGCGCGGCGAAACGGCCGTGTCGCCCCGCGGCAGGTTTCTCCACGCCGATCGCGGATTCGTCGCGCCGCAGCCCTGTGCGGCGCCGCGCGAATTGGTTAGATTGCCTGTCTTCGCAGGCAGCATGGAGGGATGCGCAGCCGTGACGACGATCCAGAAACTCGCAATCGCCTATGCGATCATGTTCCTCGCCGTCGTCGCGATCGGCTACGTGCCGGCGTTCAACGACGCCAACGGCCAGCTGTTCGGCCTGTTCAGCCTGCAATGGTGGGACGACCTGCTGCACGGCTTCTCCGGCGTATGGGCGCTCGCCGCCGCCTTCCTCTCGCATCGTGCCTCGGTCCTCTATTTCCGGCTCTTCGGGTCGGTATACCTGTTCGACGGGATCCTCGGACTCGCCACCGGCTCGGGATGCCTCGACGGGGGTATCTTCTTCTACGGCTTCCAGGACATCGAACTGCAGACGCGCTTCTTCGCCAACCTTCCGCATCTCGTCATCGGCGGCACCGCCGTGTTCATCGGCTTCGTCCTGGCGAACCGCGCCGGCGGACGCCCGGCGATGGCCTGACCGTCCGATGGCCCTCCTGAGGCTGATCCGGCGTCTGGCGAAGGCGATCCTCTATCTGATCGTCCTGGTCTTGCTGGTCCCGGTCCTCGGACTGGCCTACGGCTTCGCCACGACGTCCGCGCCCGGTGTCGCGACCACCGGGGCCGCTGCGCCCCCGCCGGCCGCCATCGGCGAGCGCCTGCGCGCCGAGATCCCCGACTACCAGCGGCCGGAAGAGTCCACCTATCTGACCTATCCCGAGTGGGCGATCGTCTACGCGGCCCGCGAATATGCCGGCTTCGTCGCCGAGCGGCGCGAGAGCGGCTTCCCTTACTGGGCCTATGTCGGACGCTTCTGGCAGGACTACGCCACCATGATCCGCGCCAGCAGCGCCTATCCCTTCAACGGCGAGTACCACCTGATGCTCGTCGTCATCGGCACCAGCCACACGATCGAGCACGTGCTCCAGTGGGCCTACGAGAACACGATCGGCCGGCTGACCGAGGCGACGTCCGGGCTGCCGGTCGCCGCCGACCGCTATCTCGCCGCGACGGCGGCCGAGTATGCCGCCTTCCTCGACCAGGTCCCCTGGTACGAGTTTTCCTATGCCGGGAAGCGCGCCGGCCTGTTCGACCTCGCCAGGCCGGACGGCGACGATCCGGTCCGCACCGTCGAGCGCAAGGGCGCTTACGGCCTCGCCTATTCGATCAAGCAGGTCTATGCCGACCTGATCCGCTCGGGTCTGGCGGCGTCGTCCGCGCCGGCGGAACTCGACATCCACGTCTGGGCGAAAGGTGCGGTCGGCGAAGCCGTCCGCAGCGAAGCGGATACCGCGCTGGAGCGCGATTTCGGCGTCGACGGCGCGGTGTTCGTCACCCGGCGCTACCAGGTGTTCACCGACATGATCCCGCGGCTGGTCGCGCGTGGCGTCACCTTCGTCGAGATCGGCGGCAACGACGAAATCCTGATGACCGTGCTGTCGAACGATGCGGTCGAGGCGCCGGCCGGCACCGCCCTGCTGTTCTCCTACCAGGTGCCGGCGGAGCCCGCCACGCGCCGAACCGGGCTGGTGGCGCGGGTCGATTCGCTGCACACGGTGATCCCGGCGCTGACCGCCCGGTCGGTGCTGCTCGAACACGTCTACGACTACTGAGCACCCATCGCGGCCTCCCGGCACCTCAAGCGCCGTCGCCTTCCTTCCACCGCGATCCCGGCAAATTGCCGCCGCGAAGCCGCGCGACAACGCGGCCGGGCGGGGTGAAAGGGACACGACATGCTCAAGACCGCCATGATCACGGCGACCATCCTCGGCTGCGACTGCGATGCCAGGCAGTGCGAATACATCCGCGACGAGCCCGCGCAGTGGACGACGATCGACGACTGCGAGTCTGCGATCGGGAAGCGCACCTTCGACGGCGCCGGCCCGGCCTATCCGACGGTGATCGCGGTCTGCTATGCCCCCGCAGCGTCGACAGAGACGGTCGAAGCGCAGGAGCCGGAAACGTCGGGCACGGAACAGGCTGCCGAGGAGACGCCGACCGCTGGCCGCTTCTTCGCCGGCACGGTCAAGGGATACGTCGTCTTGCGCCAGTCGCTCGGCTCGGCCGTCGACGCCACCTTCGACGCCGCGCGCTGGACCATAGACAGGTTCGGGATGATCTCGCTGTCCGGTTTCTGACCGCGATCAGGCGTTGCCCGACAACAGCTTCACCGCCCGGTAGAAGGTCGATCCGAACAGTTCGTCCGGGTCGAATTCCTTCTTGCGCGCCAGGAAGGCGGCAAGCTCCGGATAGCTCGTCCGCAACTGGCTGGCCGTGTAGTGCAACTGGTAGGGCAGGAAGAAGCGGCCGCCATGGGCGAGCGTCAGGTCGATCATGGCGCGGGTGAGCGAACGCATGCGCGCATTGCCCTCGTCGTCGGCGCTCTGGTTGACGTAGAGCACGAGCGAGAAGGCCGGCTCCGGCGCATAGGTCAGCGCGACGTCCTCGGCATGGACCACGCGCACCGAGGCGTTGAGAAGCTGGAGCGGCTGGTCGCGCAGGATCTCGCGGGCGGCCTCGACGAAGGCGGCAAAGCGGGCACGTGGCACGAAATACTCGTGCAGGATGTCGGTGTCGTCCTGCAGATCGTTGAAAAGATACGACACCGAGTCGTGCATCGGGTCGTTGCGCGTCACCAGGCAGGCTTCGCCCTCGACGAGCGCGTCGCTGCGCGGCACGGTGCAGGCCTCGAACTTCGGCTCGAGCGTCTCCTCGGCGAACCACTTCATGCGCTGGAAGACGCCGCCATGCTTGGCGAGGTTCATGATCAGCCGCTTCAGCGTGACGCCCGACGGCTCGGCGAGCGCCGGCGTGCCGGGCGGCGGCTGGTCGGCGACACGGTCGTAGCGGTAGACGATCATGTCTTCCATGAAGTTGCCGGGCGCCGTGGACAAATGGCCGTAGAACAGGCCGATATCCGGATCGGCTTCGAGCTCGGCCTGGAAGAAGGCCGGGAACTCGTCGGTGCGGATCACCTCGCGCGTGGTCCGGTAGACGACGTTGTCGGTGATCTCGATGACAGCCGACAGCACCACGCCGAACAGGCCGTAGCCGCCGACGACGTGGCGGAAGAGATCGGCGTTCTCGGCGGCCGAGCATTCGACGACGCTGCCGTCGGCGAGCATCACGCGCATCGAGCGGATCGTGCGCGCGATCGAGCCGACCTGGTGGTCCATGCCGTGCGCGTTGACCGAGATCGAGCCGCCGACCGAGAAGATGTCGCTCGACTGCATGGCTTTGACGGCGAAGCGGGGATGCAGCACGTTCTGGATGTCGTGCCAGCGTGCGCCGGGCTGGACGGTGATGGTGCGCGCCGCCTCGTCGAGTTCGACCTTGTTGAACTTCAGCATGTCGAGGACCAGCGCGTTGTCGTCGAAGGCGTGGCCGCCCATCGAGTGGCGCACGGCCGCCATCGAGACCTTCAGCCCGTTGCGCCGTGCGAAGTCGAGCGCGGCGGCGACATGCGCCTCCTCGGTCACCTCGACGACGCCGTAGACCGGCGTGCGCGACAGGGCGCTGGCGTCGTTCATCTCGCCGCCCTTCATCGACCACGGCAGTGCCGGATCGTGGGCGGGCGCCTGGCCCAGAGGCTGCGCGGCGAGCGGGGCGCCGTCAATGTCGGCAACGCGACCGAGGTTCTTCGGCCCGGAGGGATCGCGGCCGAGGCGTGCGAGCGTCGACCCGGCCCAGCCGAGGCCGGCGGCGGCGACCGCCGTGCCGACGAGCGTCCGCCTCGACA